>JAERMM010000332.1 GCA_016844585.1 Chloroflexota bacterium
CCCTCGAGGCGTGCCAGGATGTCGTCGCCCCCGGCCTGCGAGCTGGCCTCCCAGCTCGGGTAGAGCGCCCGATACTCGGCGTCGCGCACTCTCGCGGCAGGGATGACCAGCTCTTCTGCTTCGACGCCTATCCGCTTCCAGTAGTCGGCATAGACGGCGATCTCTCGCTCGGCGACGGCCCCACCAGTCGCGCTGATCGAGGTGTGAAAACGGCGACCGTCCGCGTTGCTCCGTAACGTACCGTCAGAGTTGGGGCTCCATCCAAGGTCCCTCAACATCGCCGTCGCCCGCTCTGGCTCGAAACCATAGCGGCGGAACGCGTCCTTCGTGGCATCGTGCAGGGTCTCTCCGGGCCACAGCAGCTCGTAGGCGGCCAACTCGCGATGTCCATGCTGGATACCTTCAGCCATCGCATCTCGATCCAGGGCCTGGTAGAGCGCGGCGCGAACACGGACGTCAAGCATCGCGGGCTCCGTCTGAACGTTCGGTCGCACCTGGTGCGCTAGGAACCGCTGTGCGCTCTTGCGAAGGTGGACGGTGCCGTCTCGCGTCGCTTCCCAGCGCTCCATGAGCTGGAAGCCCTGCTCCGCGTCGAGCGTGTTCTCAGGAAACATGTCTACTGACCCGGCCAGCAGGTTGGAGAACAGAACGTTCGTGTCTGCGAAGATCCTCATTCGGATCGTGTCCAGCTTGGGGCGCCCAAGGAAGTAGCCGTCAAAGGCCTGAAAAACGATGGTGTCGGCAGGATCGAACAACACCAGTTTGAACGGCCCGAGGTGTACGTAGTCTCTGGTGAAATAGGGGTGGTTCAGCACGTCGTCGATGCTCCGAGAGGCCAGATAGCTCTCGTAGACCGGCCCGAGGATGTGGCGCGGGTACGCCCAGAACATGCGCAGGCCCACTTGGTCTGCTCGATAGAACGGCTGACTGAAGTAGACGACGAATGCATAGTCGTCGGGGGCCTCGACCGATTCAATCTGTCGAACGAGGTCCTGCTGCACGTTCGGAATACCTGAGTCGGTGTCCCATTTGTACGAGAAAACAAGGTCCTGGGCCGTGAACGGCGCACCGTCGTGCCAGGTCACGCCCTTGCGGAGCGGGTACAGGACGCGCATGCGGCCGTCCGGCAGGATCGAGATGTCTCCGCCGTCGATCGATGGAACTCGCTCGGCGAGTCGACCGATCGGCTTTCGGGTGTGAACGTCGGAGGTGATCAGCGCTGCGGTGTGCGTCTCCGCCAGCGAGTACCATCCCCCGGTAGTCGTGCTCGCCACACCAATCGGGCTCATAGCAGGCACGTTCGCCGTGATCGCCAACGTTACGGAGCCACCGCTACGGCCATCTCTCACATTGTTGGATGGCTCAGCGCTCCCGCTGGGTCCCGGCTGCGGGGCACTACCGGTGCCAGCGCAAGCTGAGGTGAGCAACGCGACGGCCAACAAGGCGACACGCATGAGTTTCACAGGATCTCCCATCCTTCCGTGCTGCAGCTTACCTTGTTCTGATTGGCCCGGAGTCGCCGCGACGATCTTCGTCAGGCAGATCAGCCATCACCTCTCCTCAATCGAACACGACGGTTCGATTGCCATACACGATGACGCGGTCCTCCGCGTGAGCGCGAACCGCGCGGGCAAGGACCATCCGCTCGACGTCGCGACCCTTCCGAATCAGGTCTTCCACCGAATCGCGGTGAGACACGCGAATCACGTCCTGGTCGATGATGGGGCCGTCGTCAAGCGTCGCCGTGGCATAGTGGCTGGTCGCGCCGATCAGCTTTACGCCACGCTCAGCGGCCTGATGGTAGGGGCGGGCGCCGGCAAAGGCGGGCAGGAATCCATGGTGAATGTTGATGATGGCCATCGGGAACGCGTCCAGGAACAGCGGTGAGAGGATTTGCATGTAGCGCGCCAGTACGACGAAGTGGCAGCCGGCGTCGTGCAGAATCTGGATTGCCGTTGCCTCCGCCTCGCTCCTGTTTGCGTCCGTGACGGGCACCACGTGGAATGGAACGTCGAAGGCCTCTCCCAGGTGGGCGAGATGCGGGTGGTTGCCGATGATGACGGGGATTCTTACCGCTAACTCGCCGATGCGCTGCCGCATCAGCAGGTCCATCATGCAGTGCTCTTCGCGAGACACCATGATGCCCATGGCGCACGGCTCGTCTGTGAAACGAAGACCAATCCGCATTGCAAAGCGGTCCCCGATTGGCGCAAGGGCTTGCCCGATCTCTTCGCGTGGCAGGTCCATGGCCGATGGATCGAACTCGATCCGCATGAAGAGCACGTTCGGCAGCGGATCGGTGTGCTGCTGCGCGTCGACGATGTTCCCATTGTGTTCCGCGAGAAACCCCGAGACGGCTGCGACGATGCCCGTCCGGTCCGGGCAGACGATGGTCAGAATTCCAGTGGCGGCGGGGTTGTTCGTCGGCGTGGTCATGAGCCTGAGGACCGGCTCTAGCCGTCGGCCGAGGCGGCGCACATGCGATGGACGAACGACACAGCTTCCTGGAACGCGTCCTCCGCGTTGTCGGCGGCAAAGTACGGTGACCCGATCAGGGTGAAGGCGTGGTCCGTGCCGGAATACACTTTCAGCTCGAAACCCTTGCCAGCCTCGTTCCGGCGCCGCGCGAACTCGTACACGTTTTCGATCGGGGAGATATGGTCCGCGGCGCCGTGCAGCATGAGCAGTGGTGAAGCGATTTCGGCGGCCAGGTCGAGCGGATGTTTCGGGTGGAGATCAGACAGCTCGCGCACCATGCCGGCGTGGAAGATCACCCCGGCGTGGATGCCTGGTAGCTGCGCCAACGCTTGCAGCGCATGGCTGCCACCACCGCAATAGCCGCCGAGCATGACGTGTTCGGCGTCGACGTACGGCTGATTGACCAGGTGCTCGATGCACCGCCGCACGCCGTCGATCACGGTGGCGTCAGACGGATCGCGCTCGTTCGTCATCCAGTTGAAGGCGACCGCCACCATTCCATGCTCCGCGAATCGCACGCACACGTTGCGGAACGCCTCGTTCGGCCCCATCACCGCGTGCAGCAGGATCAGAGCAGGATAGCGGCCATCCGACTCGGGTCGTGAAATCCACGCCTGGTGCTGGACGCTGTCGCCCG
>JAERMM010000333.1 GCA_016844585.1 Chloroflexota bacterium
ATCGCCGGGCCGATGTCTGGCTCCTGCTCGGCGTGTCCGCCATCGCGGCCCGACTATGGATCTATCACCGCTGGTACGACGATCTGGTCATCCTGCTGCCCATGCTCGCGCTCGTTCGCATGGCCCGTGGCCATACCGGTCCAGGCACAGCCCCGGCAGGCTGGTTGCTGGCCTGCGCCGTCCTCACCAGCCTTGCCCCGGGCGGCCTGTTTCTGCTGCGCCCACCGTGGAATGGTGTGTACGTGATTGTGCAGCTCACGGTCTGGCTGGCGGTGCTCGGGTACCTGCTGTCCTGGGGTCGGCGGCGCGCGTGACGCGCGTGCGCACGGCCGCTCAAGTGGCGCTATATTGATTCCCGTGTGTGGAGTGTTCGGCATACTCGATCGGGATGTCACACGCACGCCTGACGAGGATTCCCTCCTCGCATCGCTCCAGCTGCTTGGTCATCGGGGCCCCGACGCCCAGGCCGTCCACAGAGGCCCGGGCTTCGGCTTCGCCCATACCCGCCTGACGCTCGTGGACCCCGACCCACGGAGCAATCAGCCGTTCTGGGATCGCAGCGGCCGCTACGTGCTCGTCTACAACGGAGAGGTCTACAACTTCCGCGAGCTTCGGGCCGATCTCGAGCGCCGTGGTGTCGAGTTCCACACCACGAGCGACACCGAGGTCGTGCTTCAATGTCTGATTCACGACCGGCCGAAGGACGCGCTCGCCCGTCTGGACGGGATGTTCGCCTTCGCGTTCTACGACACGCGGGACGAGACGCTGCTGGTGGCCCGCGACCGCTTTGGCATGAAGCCGCTGTACTACTGCGACGAGGACGGCTTCTTCGCCTGTGCGTCCGAAGTGAAGGCGTTACGGCCGTGGATCCGCTTCGAGCCCGAGCCGTACTCCATCTCGTCGTATCTCCTGGGTTTTGGGGGACCGACGAAGGGGTTCACGTTCTACAGGCGGATCAGGTCGCTGGCGCCGGGCGACTTCATGACGGTGCGCCGTGGGGAGCGCCCGCGGCGGGAGACCTTCTTCTCAGTCTCGGACTTCTGGGATGGCGAAGCAATGCAGGCACTCGGAGGGCTGACGCCGGCGCAGGCGACCGACCGCCTGGAGGAGCAGCTGTTCGCCAGCGTCAAACGACAGATGTTCGCCGACGCACGCGTCGGCGCATTCTGCAGCGGAGGCGTGGACTCGTCGCTGCTCGTCGCCATGGCCGCGAAGCTGCACAACAACCTTGCCGTCTTTCACGCCAACGTGGTGGGACCGTGGAGCGAGTACCGGGCCGCCCGGCAGCTCAGCGAGTATCTCAAGCTGGATCTGCACGTCGTCGAGGTCAACGAGCAGGACATTGTCGACAAGCTGCCGGACGCCATGCGGCAGTACGAGCATCCCTACACGTACCATCCGAACTGCGTGCCCTTCATGATGGTGGCCCGCCTGGTCCGCGAGCATCAGGTCAAGGGGATGCTGAGCGGGGAGGGTTCCGACGAGCTCTTCCTTGGCTACCCGTGGCTCGGGCGCCAGCGCATGGTCGATGCCTATTACGCCCAGGGAGCCCGTCTCCGGAGGCTGATTCAGAAGATCCCGGCGGTCGGGAAGATCCTCTGGCCGGACAGCGGGCACGGGGCGCAGGTCGTTCAGACGCTCCTCAATCGCGGCGAAGTGGCCGGCGATGAGCGTCGGATCCGTCAGGCTGCGGAGCAGTTGGGCTCGCCTCACGTCGATTCCGCCCAACTGACCAGCCTCAGGTATCTCAACTATCATTTACGAACGCTGCTGCACCGGAACGACTGTCTGGGAATGGGGGCCAGCGTCGAGGCCCGCTTTCCGTTCCTGGATCATGCGCTGGCCCGCACCGCCATCAATATGCCCTCGCGATACAAGCTGCGGTTCTCCCCGAGGGTCTTCGAGAAGGCCCACCCCTTCGTGCGGGACAAATGGGTCGTGCGGGAAGTGGCGAATCGCTGGATTCCCCGCAACCTGAGCCAGCGCATCAAAATCGGCTTCTGGACCACCGTGTTCCAGCGGATGGAGGTGCCTCCCGCGTACTTCGAGGATTCTCTCGTTCGCGACCTGTTCGAGCTGTCCAGCGCCGACATGCGAGGCGTCGTCGAACAGGCGGACCAGGATCTGCGCATGCGGCTGCTGCACCTGGACGTCTGGGCGCACGTCTGTCTTCACGACCGGTCGCTCGATGAGAGTACGGGGAAGATCAGGAGACATGTCACCATCCGCCCCGAGTGAAGAACGTGACGCGCGGCTCTTCGCCGACCCGAGCGTGAACGGCAGGGTCGTCCTGAACTTTGCCGCGCTGAGCTCCAGCGAAGCCGTGGCGCGCATCATTGCCTTCGGCGGCATGCTCTACGTCGCGCGTCGTGTGGGCGCCGCCAACTACGGCGCGATCGCGTTCGTGAGCGGCCTGACGCTGTATCTCGCCAAGATCGCGGACTTCGGGATCGATACGATCGGCGCAGTTGAAATCGCGAAACGCCGCGACGAGATTCCGCGACTCGGGTCCGCCATCCTCGGCATGCGATGCACGCTGGCCGTCGTGGTCGCGCTGGCGGCGATCGGTGGCGCGCAGATCTGGTTGCCGGAACCGGAACGGACCGTGCTATCGGTATTCGCGCTCACGATCCTTCCCATTGCGGCCAGTACCAAGTGGATTCACCTGGGGCTGGAAGGCGCCCTGCCGATCGGGGTGTGGCGCGTGGCCGGGGAGGTGCTGACGCTGGCGTTGATTGTCGGGTTCGTGCGGGATGCCACTCACCTGTGGCGCGTGCCGGCGGCTGTTCTCGTGGGCGACAGCCTCATGACGGGGATGCTCGGCTGGCTGCTCGTGCGTCAAGGCTACGGATTGCGCCCACGGTGGGATCCGAAAACCGCGGTGCCGATCTTCGTGCGGGCCCTGCCGGTCGTGGGTCAGATATTGTCGGGCCTGTTCATCTACAACTCGAGCGTCGTGTTCCTGCGAGTGATGCGATCGGCTGAGGCGGTGGGATTGTATGCCGCGGCCTATGCGTTGATCAGCTTCCTGGCCAACATCTGCTCGCTGTACGGGATGAGCCTGCTTCCAACCCTCGCGCGCCTCGGGAGGCGCAGCGT
>JAERMM010000334.1 GCA_016844585.1 Chloroflexota bacterium
AGCCGGCTGTGGACGTCGAGCTTGGCGAAGATGTTCTGGGCGTGGTTGCGGACCGTGGCCGGGCTCACGTTCAACCGCTCCGCCAGCACCTTCGTGTTGGCGCCGGCGGCCATGAACCGCAGGATCTCCAGCTCCCGCTTGGTCAGGCCGGACGCCCCATTGCCGTTGCCATTGCCGTTGCCATTGCCGTTGGATGCCCCGTTGCCGTTGGATGGGGCGGCCGAGGCCATGCGCTCCTGGACGATCTCCAGGAGCTTCTTGGTGGCCGTGATGTCGCGGAACAAGTGGACGGCCACGGGGCGGCTGCCGTTCGTCGCCGGCGCCTCGAGAATGCTGACATCGAGCCAGATGGGGCGACCGGCTTTTGTTCGGGTCTTCATCTCGAAGTGCTCCACGGGCTCGCCCAGCCTGACCCGCCCCAGGACGTCGCATCCGTTGTAGCAGAGGCTGTTGCCGTGACCGTCGCCGCCGGCCAACACCTCGCAGCAGGGGTGCCTGACCACGTCCTTCGCGCTCCAACCCAGAATCCGCTCGGCGGCCCGGTTCCACACGGCGACCCGCCCGTCCGATCCGATGGCGAAGGCCCCATCGCCCGCGCGGGCCAGCGCTTGCTCGAGAGCCTCGTTCTGGATCCTGCCTTGGCTCATCCGGCTATCCCCCCTTTTAAGAACGCGTCTGGAACGGCCATGCTTGCCTCGACTCTCGCAATTCGCGTGCCTAGGTCCGGCCTACGGGGCGTAGTGTGTTTTCGCTAGGTTACGGGCTGGCGGGGACTGGTGGTCGGCTTCGACGTGGGACGCCAATGCCCCAGTGGGGCATCAGCAACTCGGGGACCCCTGGGGCCTGGCCTACTCGGAGCGACGGAGAAACAGAAAGGAGGGCGGCCGCTCGGGCTCCGCCCTCCTCTGGACCCGGACCCCGCCGCGGGGCGGGCCCGGAGTTGCTAATCGAACTTGTACTTCAGCGTGGCGCCCACGATATGCGAGGTGTAGTTCTTCGTGTCGCTGCCGAGGTAGATGGAACCGGTCGTGCCGGCCAAGACCTCGGGGGACGGCTGCAGGGTGTCGGTGCGCCAGTCGCTCTTCGAGAACATCTCGAAAGCGTAGATGAGCGAGGCCGTCCACGACTTCGAGAAGTGGTAGCTGAGCTTGGTGTCGACCCTGACGGACTCGTCCACGAAGGCCGGGAATCGCTGGGCCTGCGCGCCCACGGCGAGGGCCGGGGTGCCGGGTGCCTGGGCATTCGGGTTGCGCGTCTCGATCGTCCCGATCGACGTCGCGTAGTAGGCGTTGGCGGTCCAGTCGAGCACCTTGGGAATCAGAACGAGCTTGGCGCCGAGGTAAAAGGTGTTGAACTGGTCCAGCATGTTCGACGTCCAGTCGGTGTTCACGAGCGCCTGCGTGGCACGGGAGGTCAGGTTGCTGTCCTTCTCTTCATACATGTAGCCGCCGGAGAGCGAGACGCGCTCCGACGGGTTCCAGCCGAGGTCAATCCCGGCCGACCAGCTGGTCTCCCAGTTGACGCCGAAAGCCGACTTGACGTAGTCGTCGTGACGCCAGCTGCCCGTGGGCATGATCGAGAGGGTGTCGAGCGGCGTGAACTGGAGCATGAGATCCATGCGCTGCCGGTCGACGTCGGCCTGGTCGAACTGCCGGGTGAACCACGGGAAATCCCCGAGGCGCTGCTGATATTGGTTGGCCCGGCGGAACGACGGCTTGTAGGTCAGCTTGGCGGTCAGCCAGTCCGTCACAGTGGCGTCGAGGGCGGCCTTGGCGAAAAACTCGTCGGTCTGGTGCGCCTGGCGCTCGGGGCCCCGATACCATTCCTCCCAACCGAAGCCCAGCGTCCCGGCCAAGGGCCTCATGATCTGGTACCGGCCGTCAGCGTCGAAGTTCTGGCGCGTGTAGTGCTCCAGATGGTTCCGTATCACGGCGGTCGTAAAGACGCGGTCGCTTACGACGCGGGCCTGGAAGGTCATCGAATCGCTGTTATTCGTGACGTTGTGCAGACGGTACTTCGCCGAGAGCGACAACGGCAGCTGGAAGGGCCGCGAGGTCACTGCCACGGCCACGTTCGTGGTCGACACGGATCCGTTCAGGCTGTCCTGAGGGAGCACCGTTCTCCCATCCCCGGTGAGCGCCGGGTTGACCGTCATCGGCAGGAAGTCATCGTTTTGCAGAAACAGGAGGTAGGCGAGACCGACGGTGACGCGGGTTCGAAGCGGCAGGTTGACGCCGCCGGCGAGGTCCCACGCATGCGCCATGTTGCTGGGCGGCACCGAGGACTGGCCCCACCCCGGGGTGATTTGGGGCGCGGCCGTGGGCGATTCGCCCGCGGTGCAGTACGCAACGCTGCCACCGATGGGTGACTGGGCGCAGGGGTTGTCGAACCGCACGCGCGTTATGTCGTTCGAGAAAATCGAGAGCTTGTAACCGGCCTGGATCTGCCAGTTCTCGCGGGCAAGCGTCGCGCCCAGGCGGAGGTCGTGAATCGTCTGCTCGATCGGCTCGAGAAGCTCTATGAAGTTGAGATTCGAGAAGTTCGCGCTGAACGACATGCTGTAGGGCCGATCTCCTTCCTTCCGGATCCGCGTGTACTCCGCCGTCAGATCAAGATCCGGGGTCGGTGTCAGCGTCAGGCCGATCCGGCCGGTGTCCCACCGGACGGACACAGGGGGGAGCTCGGGCGCGGCGTTGAAGTCGCGCATGGAGTTAAATTTGGGAAGCTGCCACACCCCGCGCGACACCTCGTGCGCCAGCGTGCGGGCCGTCGTCGAGAACACATGCACCGTCTGGTCCCAGTCGAACTCGAATCGCCAGAGGCCGGTCCGGCCGGCCAGAAGCGAGAACTCCTGATCCTCCAGGCCCCACTTCGACCCACGGAACTCGACCGAGTAGCGCTCGTCATCGGTGAAGAGCCTCAGTTTCAGCCCTTCGAGGAAAAGCCCTTCACTCATGTCCCGGTATTCCTCGAACTTCTGCTTCTCGTTCTTCGACGGCTCCTCGATGAAGAAGCGCGCTCCCGCCTCGATCTCGCCTTCCGCATTCATGCCGCCCACCCGGGTCTGGGCAGCC
>JAERMM010000101.1 GCA_016844585.1 Chloroflexota bacterium
CATCTCCTCGACGTGGCACGACCGGAGCTGCAGGAAGTCTTTCATATGGCTGTCCGCGGGCTCGAGCGGCGTCTCGAGAATCTTGCCATCCGCATCGTAGAGCCATCCGTGGTACGGGCAGCGCAGTCCCGTCTCCTCGGGAATCCCATACTGCAAATCCACATATCGATGCAGACACCGAGGCCCGATCAGGCCGAGCTTGCCCTGGCGGTCCTTGAAGAGCACAAGGTCCTCGCCCAGGATGCGGATCTTCTTGACCGGGTTCTCGATCAGCTGGGCGGTCGCGGCGATCGGGTGCCAGTACTGGCGCATCAACGTCCCGCAGGGCGTACCCGGGCCGACCTGAGTGAAAAGTGTGTTCTCTTCGGTGGTTACCATCGAGCCTCTCTCACGTTGGTGAGCCTGTCAGCTCGCCAGCGGCAATATAGGCGGCGCCGAGCGCCGCAAACCGTTCCACGTCACCGCCTGACCGGACCTCGTACTCGATTATCAGCGTCCCGTTCGGCCGCGTACTGGCCACGCTTCCTCCAGCACCGTCATAGACTCGCGCCGACGGGTGTCCCGGACCGATCACGACAAGGCAGCTCGTTGTGCTCTTTGGTCAGCACGGTCTCTCCACGGGGACAGATGGTATGGCAGAGGCCCAACGTCTTACAACGTTAAACGAGACCGCCGATGAAACGTCAAGACTGATCCTCAGATCCGGTCCCAGGTCTCGACGTTCCACGAGCTGTTGTTCCCCAACAGCTCTGTTCGGCGAGGAACGCCGCGCAGGCCCTTGCCAACCGTGATCACCTCGATACGGTAGTTGACCGGCAGGATTGGTAGGTCTTCGCTGAGGCGGTGAATCACCGCCGCCTCGATGGCGACGCCTCGGGTCGGGTCCAGTGTGCGCGCCCATTCTGCCAGGAGCGCGTCCACCTCGGGAACCGCGTAACCATGCCCTCGACGTGCTCGGGCCCGCTCGTCCCGCCGGCGAACATCTCACCAAAGCCATTCGGTTCGATCGTTATGGCCACGACGAGGCTCTTCGGCGCCGTCTGTGCCGCGGGCGCGGCTCTTTGCTCCGCGCGCTGCCCGCCGCTGGACGGCGCAGGCGCGCACGCGGCCAGGAGGGTCGCCGAGAGGAGCAAGGCAGCCAGCCAGCGCGGTGCGTTCGCATGCGACGCGATGGCCATCAAAACCGGCAATCCTGACGCGCTCATCGTGCTCACGCGGGCACGATACCCGTCGCGCCCGGCCCCGTCAAGAGATCTGCGCCTTCAGAAGAAAGTGCGCGAGGGCGTGGCGTACACTCGGCGGAGACTCCTGGAAAACAACAGATTTGGAGGAAATCCTGTGGCCATTGAGAACGAGGTCGTAGCGGCGGAGCAACCGCTGGAATATACGCGCAGCAAATCGCCATACGAGGTGTTCATCGAGTCGACTGGCGTGCCGATCCATCGTGGCTACTACGTCGAGGACGTGCGGACCGTAGAGCTGGGGTGGTGGGAAGAGCGCCAGTGCAACGCCGCATTCCTTGTCCTGGCGGGCCAGGAGGGCGTCAGTGAGTCGCGGGTCACGGAGATTCCGCCAGGGAAGACACTCCCACCAACGCGCTTTGCGCTCGATGAAGTCGTGTACGTCGCGGAGGGGCGTGGCCTCACCACCATCTGGGCCAATGATGCTGGACCGAAGCGGACCTTCGAGTGGCAGAAGCACAGCCTTTTCCTCCTGCCGCGCGGCCACTACTGTCAGTTGAGCAGCACGCAGGGGAGTCAGCCAGCACGGCTGCTGCATTACAACTATCTGCCCATCAGCATGGGGATCGTCCCCGATCCGAAGTTCTATTTCGAGCACCCCTACGTCGACGCCAGCCTGCTGGAGACCGATTTCTATTCTGAGGCGAAGGCCATCGTGCCGGAGAACCCCCGCTCTGGACACCAGGTCGTCTGGTACGGAAACTTCTTCCCCGACATGCGGGCCTGGGACCGCATGAACACCTATCAGGAGCGTGGCGCGGGCGGATTCCGCGTCGGCGTGCAATTCGCCAACTCGACGATGTGGAGTCATATGTCGTCTTTCCCAACGCGGACGTACAAGAAGGGGCATCGTCATGGCCCTGGTGTGGTCATCATCATTCCCGCTGGAGAGGGTTATTCGATCATGTGGCCGGAAGGTCGCGACAAGGTCGTCATCCCCTGGCACGAGGGGAGCGTCTTCGTTCCGCCCGATCGCTGGTTCCACCAGCATTTCAACCTGGGGGCGGAATACGCGCGGTACCTGGCGTTCCACACGCCCCGCGCCGTCTCGGGCCGCTCCGAGCGCGTCGAGGATCTCGCACGCGACCAGATCGAGTACTCGGATGAGGACCTCTTCATTCGCCATAAATTCGAGGAAGAGCTAGGCAAGCGCGGACTCACAACCCTCATGCCAGAAGAAGCCTATCGAGACCACGACTACAAATGGGCCTACGACGAGGGCGACTGAGCTCTACGACACGATTGGATTGAGCAGTCGCCAACCCCGTTTCTGCCCTTGCACATAGCGCTCGGCCGATCTATAGTCAGACTACATTTGGAGTCTGTTTGATCGAGGGTGTCATGGAAAAAATCGGGGTGCGAGAGCTGAAGGCGCTGGGCAGCGAGATTGTTCGTCGCGTGCGTGAAGACGGCGCTGCATACGAGGTCACGTATCACGGGCGAGTCGTGGCACGTCTGGTGCCAGTTCAAGGCGAGGCCAGAGACTCCATGAGCGACGCCGAATGGGAGGCAGAGTGTGATGCGCTCGTGGACGAAATAGCGAAGGCGTCGCCGGCCGGCGGTGTGTCGGCGGTGGACCTGGTGAGGGAACAGCGACGCGAGTTCCTGGGTGATTGTTGATGCCAGTGTCTGGGTAAGCAGTCTCCTCGCAGGGGACAGAAATCATTCAGTCAGCAACGCCTGGCTCCTTCAGCAGCGAGTTCGGGGTGTTGCCTTTGTTTCACCGACACTCACCCTCGCCGAGGTGGCCGGCGCAGTGGTCCGTATTACTGGATCACCGGCGCTGGGCAGGCGGGCCGCTAAGGTGATCGTGCATCGTGCCTTAATTCGCTTTGTCAATCTTGACTACGCGCTTGCGGAGGAGGCTGCCGGCCTTGCGGCCGATCAGCGGCTCCGCGGCGCGGACGCGGTTTACCTGGCCGTGGCCTCGCGATTCAGACTGCCCCTGGTGACATGGGATCTGGAGTTGGTCCGTCGCGCGCCCGTAGCCGGTGATGCCGTGCACGCCTTTGAGCATGAGCGTGGGCGCCACCTCGAAGTAGAGCGGGATGATGGCTACGTCGCCCATCGCCTCCTGCAGCAGCGCCCTGTGCAGTGCCGTCCGCTCGGCCGGCGCGATGGTGATGATGAGCTTGTCGTAGATGGCGTCGACCGCCGGGCTGGCGTAGCCCGAGCGGTTGGTTCCGGTCCAGCGGTTGGCTGGCGACGCGATTTGCCGTGAATCCAAGGCGTCGCTGTGGAACATGTCGATTACGTTGCCGGTTATGCCGGCGCCGGGGAGCGTGGTCCGATACTCGGCGTTTGTGCTGAGCGCGGCCGGCACGATGTTGAGCGTCGCAGTGGCGCCCACACCCTTCCAGCCGTCCGCGATCGGCGCCAGCCGCTTCTCGGCGCCGGCGCCCGGTGAGGTTCGTAGCTCGATGTCGAAGCGCTCGCCGTCGGGTTGATGGATCAGGTCGCCCTCTGTATTGCGCACCCAACCTGCCTGGGACAGCCGCTGCTGTGCCAGAGCCAGGTCGTACGGGAACTGCGGGATCCCGTCGCGCAGCGTCGGGTACAGGTCGTGGGATGGCGGGAACCAGCCGTCGGAGATAGGCGCGGTTCCAACCGTCGAGATGTCCGCGACTGCCTGCCGGTCGGTGGCGTTGTAGAAAGCCTGCCGGACCGTGCGGACGGTGAACCCGTTTCGTGGTCGCGAGTACTCCACCCGGTGCTGGATCTGCAGATATCGCAGCGAGCCAGAGGGTGCAATGGTCACCTGGTTCCCGGTCCCTTCCCACCGCTGCCGCACCTCTGCCGCGATCTCGACGTCGACGCCCTGAGGGAGCAGGACGTCGGTCGTTCCGGCCAGGATGCTGGCCACCATCGTGTTCGAGTCCCCCAGGAACTTTAGAATCACGGTATCCAACGGCGGGCGACCCAGGAAATAGTCGTCGAAGCGCGCGAACTCCATCTGCAGTCCCTGGTCCCACTTCACGAGTTTGTAGGCGCCCAGCCCCACGAATTCGGGCCCGAGTAGTGGGCTGTTCAGGAAGTTCGCCTTGTCATTGCGGTAGGTGTCCTCGAGGAGGTGCCGCGGCATCGGGATGAGCCCGATGGCGCCGTCGGCATCAGCGAAGATCGTCGACCAGTGCACCACGAAGGTAATGGGGTCAGGCGCCTCGGCAGATGCCATTGCACGCACGGACGCGCTGATGTTCGCAGGTATCTCGCGGTCCTTGTAGACCGTGAACGCGAAGAGCAGGTCCGCCGACGTGAACGGGGCGCCATCGTGCCACTTCACATTCGGTCGGATCTTCCACGTGGTGTCCATGGTTCCGTCTGGATTGACCCTCCACGTCCCTCTGTCGACGGAGATCAGCTCCTGGGCGAGCTGCGGGACGCGCTTCATGTTTCCGTCGCGCACCACAAGGTAGTTGTGCGTGATGAGATGCACCTGTCGGTTGCCGCTCGTCGTGGTACCTGGCGACAGGTCCTGGTGCAGGCTCTGCGGCTCGGCCAGCACCGCGATTGTCAGCGTCTTGGGCGCGCGTGGGACCTCAGCCAGAGCAGAGCTGGAAGGGCCTGGCTGGCTGGGCGCCGTGGTCGGTGCGCAGGCGGCAAGGAGCAACGCTATCAGCGCGAACGCGCTGGCGAATCGACGCGGCGCCGGTTGGCGCCGGCCTGGCTGCATAGAATGCGTCATGACGCGTGCACCGTGGGAAGCACCTCCCGTGCGAATAGCTCAAGCCCGTCGGCTGCCTGGTCCATGCTAATACATCCCAGCTCGGGGCGGATAATCAATACGCCCGCGCCCGTCGCATGGCGCTGTCTCAGAATCTGTTCGGCGACCTGGTTCGGATCGCCGATGATGAAGTGGCCGTTTAGCGCCCCATCCCTCGTCCGGTGCATGGTTCGATCTTCTTGCTTTGTAACGTGAGAATAGGACCGCGTGGATGCAGTCTCGCCACGGACCGCAGCGAGCTTCGGATCGCGGAACAGACCGGCGAAGGCAGCGTCGCCGCTGCTCTCCATCATCTGCTCGGACTTCTCGCGAACCTCCGCTTTGGTCGAAGCGATAAAGAACTCGCGGGCAATGCCGAGCTTCTCTGGCCGAGGCGCCCACCCGCATTCAGACTCGGCGTACCCGCGGTAGTAGGCAAGGGCCTCAATTGCCTCCGCAGTCGAACCGCTGGAGATGAATCCCATCCGTTTGCTGGCTGCCCATTGCACCCCCTCAGTGCTAGTGGCCGTCGTCCACAGCTGTGGGTGCGGTACCTGCAAAGGCCTCGGCAGTATCGACACGCATGGGTAGTCGAAGTGCTGGCCATGCCATTCGAACGGGCTGGGCTCGGTCCATGCCCTGATGACCAGGTCGAGCGCCTCGTGGTAGCGCGAGCGCTCCTCCGAGGCTGGCACGTTGTAGGCAAACAGAGACTGGGCGCCGCTGCTGATGAACCCCGCGATCACGCGGCCGTGAGACAGATTGTCGACCATCGCCAGCTCCTCGGCGACGCGGATCGGGTGCGGATACATCGCCAGCGGGATGCCAAGCGTGATCAGCTTGATCCGCTCGGTGACTCCAGTGGCTGCCGCGAGAAGAATGAGCGGCGACGGCGTTAGGCCGCCGTTCGGCCCGTAGTGATGCTCGGTGAACAGGAGGCCGTCAAAGCCAAGCTCGTCGACGCGTCGAAAGAAACGCATGGAATCGGCGTACAGCTTCTCCCCCAGCTTCCGGTCCCACATCGAGCCGGGCACAGGGAAAGGCATGGGGCCGTCGTTCTCGCACAGGTAGTAGTGGCTGGGCCGAATCCACACTTCCATCTACGAGCACCAGCGGCCACAACGCCGCATCACTCCAGGTACCCAGCTTCTCGCCAGTAGCGCTCCGCCCCTGGGTGGAGCGGAACATCCATCGGCGTGGCGGGCGAGTCTTTGCACATCGTCTCGAGGGGCAGGGGCTGCCCTGGCTCCTCCCATGGGATGACAGCCCTTGCCCGGTCCATGCCCTCGCAAAAGCAGTAGATCAGCTCCTCGTCGACGTCAGCGTGAGTGTAGACGGGCCAGCCGCTGAAGTCGAGCGTCGGCGTGTCGGCAGGCAGGCTCGGAAACTGAGCCTTGTGCAGCATGGAGCGGCGGAATCCGACGTCTTCGAGGGCACTGAGAACGGGCTCGTCGAGTGGAAGGATGCGCATGCCGAGGCTAATGGCTTTCTCGATCCAGTTGTCGGTTGCCTCCTCGAACATCGCGTCCACTTCGTCGTTCTTGACACGCTCCAGCCGCTGCGGCTCCATGGGCAGCCATGGGTCATATGAAACCGTACCGCCCCAGCGGATGATGTCGTCGAGCGTGAAACCGTAGACTTTCAACAGCTCGTCGAGATACCACTGGATGCCATGGTCCCGCTGGAACCGCAGCGTGAGCCGCAGCGGGTACTGTCGCTCCTTGACGTCGGCCAACGAGCGGATTCCCGTCTTCTCTGTCACGGCGAACGCCGCCGAGTCCTCGGATGGCATCACCGTGACCACACGCACCGGCACCGGCTCGGCAAACGGCCCCTTGCCGCGATACCCCATGGTGAGCGCTCCGCTCGGGTTCACGACGGCCATGTCGACGTCGCGCTTGGCGATATCGAACATGGCAGCGAACGAGCCGCTGGCCAGCAGGGGCGTAGCCCACTCATCCGGGGAACCCTGTTTGCGGAGCTGGATCCGCGCCTCTTGCATCGCGAATCCCGGCGTGATCATCATCTGGCCGATCGCCTGGAAAAACAGGATCGATCTCATGGCCGGCGGACGGATGCGGCCCGGCTGTCGGGGCACGGTCATCGGAGCTTCATCTCCTCGACGAGCGTCGGCAGCCAGGCGGCGATGACGGCGGGTGTGCCGTTCCGAACGTGCTGCATGGCGCGGCGTAGCGCCGGCTCGACCTCCTCGGGTTCCCTCACCGTCTCACCGTAGCCGTTGCCGGCCTCCGCCTCTTTGGCAAAGTCGGGCGGCGGGTCGAACAACCCTCCCTCGTAGTTCCCAGATCGCGCGACGTTGCCCTCAGGGTAGGTCCGCTCGAGCGCACTCGTGCCCGTGGTGTAGCTGCGGTTCACGAAGACGACGCTGAGGAATGGCGCCTTGTGATGCGCCGCGGCCCAGATCGCGGCGAGAGGTGTGCCGAACACGAAGTAGCCGTCACCGCTCGCCAGAACCACGTCTCGTTCGGGCGCAGCGAGCTTAGCGCCGAAGGCAGCGCCGGTCCCCCAACCACCTGCCGAGCTGGCGCTCTGGAAATAGGTGCCCGCCTGGCTGCGCGCGTGGTGCGCGCGTACGAACCCGGCGTTGCTCAGTGAGTCGTCGAGCAGGATGGCATCGGGCTCGAGGAGCTTGCCGAGCTGATAGGCCACCCATCTGGGGTGCAGCTGCCGCCTTTGCCCAGCGCGCTCGGCCGCGGTCTCGGCTGTTGCGAGCATCTCGCGCTTGCGGTCTTCCAGGCGGGCTCGCCGATCTGCAATGCGGTCCATGTCCGACTTGGATAGCATGGATGTCGCGGCCTCGTAGATGGCCCGCGCTGCTTCCGCCGTCGCGGTCGGGAGCCAGAGGTCAGCCTGAAAGTCAAGGGTCTTGTGTCGCGACTGCACCGGATCGGAGTCAACGACCACAACGCGGGTCCCCGGACGCGGTGTGTCGTTCGGCGGCATGAAGGGCCCAGGGGACTCGAAGACGACGATTGCGTCGGCGTTGCTGGGTGAAGGCCCGGTTCCAAACAGCGGATGAGTAGTGGGGAAGTTGAGTCGGCACACACGCGACGTGTCCATCACGGGAACGCCCAGCAGCTCCGCGAGGCGCACCAGCTCGGCAACCGACTCAGGATTGCGACCTCCTTGCGCCGTATAGAAGCAAGGGTTGGACGCGCCGATGAGCCATTCGGCGACCTTACGCGCGTCCTCGGGCTCGGGTCGAACCGGCCGCGCCACACCCAGCTCGTCGCGAGTCGGGAATCGGGTGGTCCCCGGCAGGCGAGCCATGGCCGTCTCACGTGGAATCGCCAGGTAGGCCGGCCCTTTCGACTCGCTCATCGCGATCTGCAAGAGACGGCTCACGATGAGTCCGGGGTTGTCCTGGTGCTCCATTCGGTGGTCGACCTTGGTGTACTGGCGGATGATCCCGCCCTGGTCGCGCGGCTCTTGGATCCATTGCACCGAATTGTCACGCGAGCCCGGCATTGATCCGGTGTATGCGCGCGGCCCGGTCCCCGCCGTGATCAGCACCGGGTACTGGCCTTCCCAGGCGGTATTGATGGCCGCCCCATAGTTCAATGTGCCCACGTCAACGTGCGCCGCCGTCGCGGCAGGCTGGCCTGAGACCATAATGTCGCCAAGAGCCGCGTTCAGCGCGGTGCTCTCGTGGATCATCGTGATGAGCCTTGGCGCCTGCCAGCCGCGATCGTGCGCGCGCACGATGCTCTCCTGGTAGAAGCCGATCTCTGACCCCGAGACGAAGTAGAGACGATCGACGCCGCCCAGCTTCATCGACTGAACGACTGCGTCGGACCATTCGTCAGCCTCGTACGAGCCCCAGCGCTCGTCGACCCCGGCCTGTCGCGTCTCGATCATTGCTCACTCCCCTTTTCAGTGCTGTCGGGCGATCCAAAGGTTGTCACGGTTGTCACGGTTGTCACGGACCCTATTTTCAGAAATTCCCCTTCCATCCAGGTAAGTGGATCGGCCAACAAGGTTCTGCGTACTGGTTCGCCAAACGAATACCACGCGGTGATGGCCGCGTCAATCAGCGGGCGCATCGTGCATATAATGGGGCAGCCTCGTGAACGCGGCCCATAACGTCGCACTCAAAGAAGGAGCACAAAATGCCCGAGATCGTGGGTTTCGACCACTTCACCATCATTTGCAAGGACCTTGACGCCTCGATCGAGTGGTACAAAGATGTCATGGGCGCCAGAGTGGATCGGCCCAAGCGGGCGGCCACCGGAAGCGGATCGCCCGCGGGGCTGGCGCCTGTCGGCATCCGCGTGGGCCCAATCGGAATGGATCTGTTCCAGGCCGAGGGCGACTGGCAACCGTACCCCGGCACCTATGCTCAGCATTTCGCCTTCAATATTCGCTGGGAAGACGCCGACGCCTGGTTTGAACACATGAGGGCCCGCGGCATCAACCTGCAGATTCATCCCGCCGGAGACGAGGTGGTTTCTCTCTACCTCCCGGATCCGACGGGCTATCATCTCGAGTTGAACTTGCGCAGTACGGACAAGGCATACGTTATCGAGCAGCGCGAGCGCATGCTTGCCAAGTGGGGCAACCTGTACCGCTGGCAGGATGGCTTCGGCGTTCCTGAGGGCCAGCCGCAGGCGCATTGGGCGTCGGCGGTGGCGGCTGGCTAACGGGCCTGTCTACCGGCTCCGCTGCTGGCGCTCGACGGAGCGGGTTGCGACCTTCGTGCGGCGCCTTGTCTCTATCTGGCTCCGAGTCGTCTGCTGGTCCGCCAGGTGGTCCAGCTCGACCTGAATCTTGAGGAAGTTCTCCACCCGGCCCGCGTCGAGAAGGCCGCTGCCAACTGCGCGCTGCACGGCGCAGCCCGGCTCGTTCTGATGGCTGCAGTTGCTGAAACGGCACTCGGCCGCAAGGTCGCGCACGTCTGCGAAACTCTGGTCGGAGCCCTCGTCGGCGTCCCATAGCTGAAGCTCACGCATCCCCGGGGTGTCGATCAGCAATCCACCGCCTTCTAGGAGCACAAGCTCGCGGTGCGTGGTGGTGTGCCTACCTCTGGAGTCACTGACGCGAACCTCTTGCGTTCGGAAACGGTCTTCCCCGATGAGGCGGTTTATCAGCGTCGACTTCCCAACTCCAGATGAGCCCAGGAGCGCCATGGTCAGGCCCGGCGCGAGGTAGCTTCGGATCAACTCGACCCCTTCGTCGAGTTTGGCGCTCGTCAGGTGGACCGGCGCGCCGCTCGCGATGTTCGCCACCTGGCCGGCGAGTTCTTCAGAGTTGTCGACCAGATCGGCCTTGTTCAGAACGACGACCGGCTGTGCGCCGCTCTCCCAGGCCATGATGAGGTATCGCTCGATGCGCCGCAGGTTGAAGTCATGGTCAAGGCCCGAAACCAGGAAGACGGTGTCGATGTTCGCTGCCACGATCTGTTCGTGAACGACGCGGCCGGCAACCTTTCGCGAGAACTGGCTCCTGCGCGGCAGTACCGCTTGAATCGTTCCGCCCTGCGCGCTCGGATTGACGGCTATCCAGTCTCCGACGACCGGGAGCTCCGCCCGAGTCTCGGCGCGGTAGTGAAGCCCGCTCCCTCCAACAACGACCGACTCGCCATCCGTCGTATAGACGCGGAAGTAGCGGTTGAATACGATGGCTACCCGCGCCGGAATCAGGCCCCGGTCCGCATACGGCTGGAAATGCTCGGCGAAAAGATCGTTCCAGCCGAGCGCTTCAAGCTCCAACGAGAGGACGTCCTCCAAGCCGCTCGACGCTCAGCGCATCCGGCTCAAGAACTATTATGGCCGCCAGCGGCTGAAGCCTCACGAAACGGGAACTCCAGCTCAGATGGGACGAGTCGCATTCGCCTGACGAAGCGGGTTGGCAGACACCGCTTGGCCTCAGGCGTTGGCTCTGTCTGGCGTACAATGCGCCAAACCGGAGGGCGAATGGGTTGGAGAATAGACTGGGCGCACACACGGATCGATGCTTACGTCAAGTTTTTGCGGTTCATCACCGTGCGCGGAGAGTTTCGCAGAGCTGATGTGGAATTCGATTTCGAGGGCGATGACCCTACACGATGGACCGTTGTCGCGGATGTCCACGCCGACAGCCTCGATTCCCGCGAAGAGCGCCGCGATCGAAAGGGCCGTGGTCCGGAGTACCTGGACGTCGAGCGATATCCGATGATCAACTTTCGCAGCAAACGCGTCGTTTCCCGGGACGGGCGCTACGACCTGGTGGGCGACTTGACGGTCCACGGCGTCACCCGCGAAGTCGTCTTCGACATGAGCTACAACGGCGAGGGCATCAGCAACCGCAGTGAACGCCTCACACGGGGATTCTCCGCGGAGACGGTCGTCAAGCGCAGCGACTTCGGCATCGACGCCGAGCGCGATGAGCCCTGGACCGACGACGTCCACATCGTTCTGGAGATCGCTGCCGCCTGGGAGTAGGTTGAAATTGGTCAGCCTGAGCCGTGGCGATGGATCTGTTCCTCCAGCGACCGGCTACGGATCCTTCGCTCCGTTCAAGGGATGACAATGGTCATGGGCTGACCTCTGCCCCACTAGATGGCGATGTTTACCGCTGGGTTCGAGGCGCCCTGCGCCGTCCCGTATAGCTCGTCGATGTACTGGCTATCGTCAATCTGCCGGAGGAGGCTGGTGTCCCAGATCTCGAACGGACCGACAAAGTTGATCGCTGGATTGTGGCCCACGTCCAGGTCGTAGACGTTCCAGACTGCCAGCGGGTGAGGGTACGGCTTCGGGCTGAGCAGCGCGGCCCAGGTGTTGTAAAGCGACTCGATCTCGTCCGGCCCTTCGAGGTGCAGCGCCTCCATGTGCGTGCGCTCGAGGATTTCACACGTCTTCGATTTCTCGGTCTTGAAGAAGTGAGTCGCATCGATCATGGACCGAAGGAACGCCAGCGTGGTCTCTTCGTTGTCACGCACCCATTCAC
>JAERMM010000335.1 GCA_016844585.1 Chloroflexota bacterium
CGTGCACACGGCCGCCGACTCCCGCAATCCCTCGAATACGAAGTCCAGGGTTAGGAGGGAGATCGTCCGAGTGTCCGACGTGGCTAGCAGGATGACGCTCGACGTCGCGTTCGCGGCGAACATGAACTTCAAGGTCGCGATGAGAACGAACGTCTGCACCATGAGCGGCGCGACGATGCGGAAGTAGGTACCGATCGACCCTCCGCCCGACATGCGTGAACTCTCTTCCATCTCCTTGCCGAGTTGGAGGACCGCCGCCTTGAATATCTGCGTCGAGATCGTCACACCGCCCATGACGGAGGCGATGATGAGCAGGAAGATCGTGCCATAGAGCGGATTGAAGATCGGCGTGCCCAGGAACATCCACAGCAATCCCAGGCTGGCCAGAGCGCCGGGGATCACGCTCGGTATCCAGAGAATCGAGTCCAGCACGCCTTTCCCCCAGACTTTCGCGCGCACGATCACGTAGGCGGTAAGCGAGAGGATGATGGGGCCGACGATCGCGGCCACTCCCGCGATGATCAGCGTATTGATCAACGACTTAGTGAAGGAGGTGTCGTTCAGCGTCCGCGCCCAGTTGCCTGTCGTCCAGGTAGTTGGCAGGTTGAAGAAACCGAAGCGCGTCATGAAGCTCCCGACGACGACGCTGAACAGAGGAATGATCACGAGCATAGTGGCGAGCAGCAAGATCGCGGCGAACACCACCCAGCGCCACGGGCCCAGGTCGATGAGTGTGGGCCGGATCTTGCCCGTGATCGTGGTGTAGTCACGCCTGGTGGTCAGCCACCGCTGTACTGGTACGGCGATGATCAAGAAGAGCAGCGTGACGCTTCCCAGCGCCGTCGCCCCCCCGAGCTGCGGCGGCTCCTTCTTCACCATATCGACGATAGCTGTCGAGTAAACGTAAAGGCCCTGCGGCACGCCCAGCAGCAGCTCGATCTCGAACGACTCCAGGGTTCGAACGAGCTGCAGCATGAATACGATGACGAGCGCGGGAGTCATCACTGGGAGGGTGACGCGAAGGAACGTACCGATATTCGAGGCTCCGGACATGCGGCTCGCTTCCTCGAGCGAGGCGTCCATGTTGCGGAACGCCGTTGTGAGCAGCATGACCTTGCCTGAAATGGCGTGCGCCATCAGGTGGACCCAGACGATGCCCCAGAAGGTGTAGACGTTGAACGGGCCCTGCTTGATGTCCATGCCGACCATGTTGGCCAGGTAGATGGTGATGTGGTTCAGCACCCCCGCGCGTGGATCGGCCAGAAGCATCCATCCCAGCGTTATAGACAGCGACGGCAGGAAGAAGGACAACCAGAAGAAGAACTCGAGCCCGTGAGCCCAGGGCACATTCGTGCGCGCGAGCAGCCACGAGATGAGAATGCCGATGGGGAAGGAGATGACCTGGTACGCGACGGCGAGGAGCAGCGTGTTGCGCAGAGCGTTCCAGATCCCCGGCGTCTGCCAGGCCTTCACCCACCCCTCGATGCCGTAAACGGGCGGTTGGCCGATGCGAGCCGTGTTGAAGCTGTTGATGAGGATCAGGATCAAGGGGTACAGCAGATAGAAGCCGAAGGCCCCGATCAGCAGGAGCATGCCGATCTGGGCCCAGGACAGACGCCAGAGAAAGCCGGGGATCAGGCTGCGTCGCGTTGGGAGCGCTATTTCGGCCATATCGTCACTGCCGCCTCAGGAAATTCCAGATAAAGGTACTCGTCCGCCTGGTAGACCTGGTTCGACGGAAGCGGGAGGACCGGCGTGGAGTGCCCTAGCTCGATGACGTATTCGTAGCGGTCTCCGACGAACAGCGCCGAGCGGACGCGCGTTGCCACGATATTCGGCTGCCCGTCTGGGCGCTCAGGCCAAACGCGAATCTGCTCCGGCCGGATGGCAACGTCAACCGCGTCACCTACCGCAAACGTCGTCGTCGTACGGAGGCGCTCAGCAGAGCTGGAGACGTGCAGCGGGAAATCGTCCGCTCCCTCGATGATGATCTTCGTCGAGCCGCTACCACTCGAGGCGACACGTCCAGGGACCGATAGCGTCTTTCCGAGGAAGGTCTGCGCGAATGGGGTGGCAGGGTGCGAGTAGACCTCCTGGGGCGTTCCCACCTGGTCGAGCTTTCCCTGATTCATGATGGCGATGCGGGATGAGAGGCTCAACGCCTCGACCTGGTCGTGTGTCACGTAGATCATGGTCACATTGACCCGATCTCGAAGCTCCTTCAGCTCGTGCCGCATCTCATCGCGCAGCAACGCGTCCAGGTTGCTGAGTGGCTCGTCGAGAAGCAAGACCTGGGGGGAGAAAACCAGCGCGCGGGCCAGGGCGACACGTTGCTGCTGGCCGCCGCTGAGCAGTGGGGCCTGGCGCTCGCTGTACGCCTCCAGGCCGACGAGGCGAAGCGCATCGGCCACACGTCGGCGGATCTCGTCGCGCGACGCGTGCCGCAGCTTGAGCGGATAGGCGACGTTTTCGAAGACCGACATGTGAGGCCAGAGAGCGTACGACTGGAACACCATGCCCATCTCACGTCGCTCAGGTGGCACAAAACGATGCTGCGGGACCGAAACCAGGCAGCGGTCGCGGAGGAAGATCTCCCCGCCGTCCGCCTTTTCAAGCCCACCGAGGCATCGGAGCGTCGTGGTTTTTCCACAGCCGCTAGGGCCAAGGAGGGTAAAGAATTCGCCTTCGAGGATCTCGAGGTCCAGGCCATCAACCGCGGCCACGCTGCCGTAGCGTTTGGTGAGGCCCTCGATTTTCAGCATCTCAACTTCCTGATGGGATTGTGCGATTGCTTTGTCAGACCATCTGATACGCGACGCCGGTCTTCGCGAGCTCCTCCTTGTAAAGACGCCGGATCTCCGGGTCTTCGTCCTCGTATTCGATGAGCGTGCCACCGAGCTTCACGCTGAGGCCGGCGCCCTCGGCTGCCTGTAGGTCGTTGAATGTAACACCAAACTTGTGACTTCCGTAGCGGAAGGCGAGCTGTCGCGCTGGGACTGGTCCGGTGTTGAAGTGCTGGTGAAACCAACCCCCCGACGGACTCCGCCCTCACGCCAATCGACGCGGACCACCTCGTCCTCATGGCCGCCCTGGAACGGATGCAGCCCACAGGATGGTGGCCACAGCAGCGTATATCCCTCTGAGCGAACGATGATCAGGATCGCGCCGCCGCCGTGATGGTGGGCCTTCCGGTACTTCCCCACCGGCCACTCCGCCATGTGCCCGACGTAGACGTTGCCGGACATGTCGTAGTTCACGGCCGTGTTGCCTTCACCAAAGTGCTCGGACGAGTTGAGGCTCGTTCCACGAACGTCCGGGATGTAGTTAGTCTCCCAGGTCGTGATCTCGCCCCAAGACGATGTGTGCTGATGGCGGGGCCCGACGTTGAAATAGTCGTCACGACCGTTGTAGCGATCCGTAAACACGAAGTCCGAGTTGAAGATGAAGTCAGTGTTATGGAAGACGTCCATGATGAGCGGTGCGCTGGTTGCGCCCAGCAGCCGCGCCGTCTCGGTTCCCGAGGCGTTGTAGAGTTTGTGGTAGGTGTTCATCGGCGGGGCGAACAGCGTTCCTGTCTGCCACTCGAATGTCTTGCGGGGGCCGTCCTTATCGCTCCAGATCTCCGTCGTGCCGGTGCCGCGGAGCACGTAAATCAATTCGTCGTACATGTGCTTCTCGACATTCAGCGAGCCGCCCGGTGGGATCTCGACGGTATAGAGTCCAGAGAACCCTTCCTGGCCCTGCAGTTGAATGTAGGCGCCCTTGCCCCCAAGCCGTTTCCACTCGCCGAGCTCGACGTCTCGCAGGTCCTGTATCCCATGACCGCGAATGACCGGAACACCTTCGTCCCTGATCCAGCGTTCATAGGTGCTCATTGGATTAGCAGAAACACTCGTTCCTTCACTGCTAGCCGTCGGAGCCCTCATCGCACGAATGCCTCAATCGGATGTGGGCGGCCTGACCCGCCGGCGAGTATGCGGTTTATAAACGAAAATCTCTAAGCGGACAACGGAGGGTTTGCTCCTCCGTCTTGTCCCCTCCCTCTTTTCTGACGCAATCGATTGAAATCGTATAGTCTCGCGGCGCGACGAGGGCCGCGACTGGAAAATTGGGCCGAGGGGTGCGGCACGTGATGACCGAAGTAGCTGGTCTGGTCGATACTGAGCGAGGGCTCATCAATCGCAGAATCTTCACGGACCCAGACATCTACGAGCAGGAGCTGGAACGCATTTTCGCGCGCTGCTGGCTGTTCCTCGCTCATGAGAGCCAGATTCCCAATCCGGGCGATTACTTCTCAACCTATATGGGCGAGGACCCCGTCGTCGTCATTCGCGGGAGCTCGGGGAAGGTCAATGCATTCCTGAACGTCTGTCGGCATCGCGGCATGCGTGTCTGCAAGGCGGACGCGGGAAACGCGTCGACGTTGACATGCACCTACCACGGGTGGACCTACTCTAATGAGGGCAAGCTCATCGGTGTCCCGCGATTGCGGGAGATTTACGACCAGAATCTGGACCCGAACGAATGGGGCCTCGTGCCGGTCGCGCAGATCGACAATTACAAGGGGCTCATCTTCGCCACGTTCGATCCCGCTGCGCCTCCGCTGCTCGACTATCTTGGTGAGTCGACCTGGTATCTGGACTGCGGAGGCACGGAGGTCATCGGCGGTGTGATGAAGTGGCGAGCCTCAGCGAACTGGAAGTTCGGCTGTGAGAACTTCGTCGGCGATGCCTATCACGTGATCGCCACGCATCTGTCGGCATTCCAGATCGGCGCTGGCGGTATCGGTCGGTTCGACAACCGCTCCATTGACGCGGGTAACGGCCACGGCGTCGCGCTCTGGTTAAAGGGAATCAATCAATCTGAGTTCCCTGAGCTGCAGGCCTACTCCGATGAGATCATGCCCGACGTCGAGAAGCATCTGGGCGCCTTTCGTGCTCGCGGCGTCGACCCGATCAACGGCAACATCTTTCCGACCTTCTCGTTCATCAACATCCAGCGGAACATCCGAGTCTGGCACCCGAAGGGACCGGACCAGGTTGAGATTTGGATGTGGAACCTCGTGGACAAGGCGGCGCCGCCGGAGGTGCGTGAGTTCCACCGCCAGAGCTACGTGCGAAACCTTGGTCCCGGTGGCCTGGTCGAGGTGGACGACGAGCTGAACTGGAGTCAATGCACGGCCGCGTCTCGTGGAACCGTGGCTCGACGCTATCCGATGAACTACCAGATGGGCATTGGACGGGAACCGCTCGATGAGGACTACGCGGGTCGGCCTCACAAGGCGCCCACTGAGGCCCATATCCGCGGCTTTTACAAGCGCTGGGCCCAGATGATGGACGCCAATAGCTGGGCCCAGATCCCAAACATTTAACCTAAACCTAGATAAAGAAGCTCATGCTGCGCGTCGTGAGCACGGCCTGGTCGATGAGGATCGTGCGGCGGGCGATTTTCCACGCACCCTCGACGTTTCTGAGCACATCCTCACGGCGAGCGATGACGGTGTCCTCGTCCGCCTCCAGACGCACCCGGTGCACCAGGACCGCCGAGTATGCTGTCACCTCACCGTCGGAACGCGGCTCCACCTCAACCGCGGTCACCAGGTGGACGGTGCGAGAAGGCGGATCTTCCGCCCAGGCCGAACCGGTTTCCAGCCGAGCGACGCGCTTCGACAGGAATTCGAAATTCTCGTCGAACACGGCGATCTCGTCCTCTGCTGTGGCGTCCGGAAGCTGGGGAGGCGGGTTGTCGAGGCCGGCGTTCACCGCCTTCGATCCGGCGGCATAGTGCACCGTGCGTAGTGGCATGCGGTAACGCACATCTTCAGTAAACATCTGGAGCCACTCGTGGAATCGTCGCTCATCGATCAGGCGGGCTTCACGGTAGAGCGTCTGCTCCACCGCCACACGCACGTCGTCGTTCATGGGCGCTCCCCTCCTCATCTTCTCACGTGTTGCATTCTAAATCGGGCGGGTTCGCACCCCCACGGCTACAACACTTGGACCATAATAGACCCGCCCTAACACAAAGCAACGCCTGGAGGAAAACATTGCGAGAAAGGCCCCAGTTCATTGCGCC
>JAERMM010000336.1 GCA_016844585.1 Chloroflexota bacterium
GGAATCTTTGCCTCCGGCGGACTGGTCGCCAGAATTAACATGTCCTGGATCAGAAACCGCGCCGAGATTGAGCTTGGCCGGACTACCCATTACGCGTATGCGGAGACGATAATAGCGGATTCGTTCGTTCTCGAGTCAGACGGCTTGATGGTGGCGCGAGCCGAGCCGAATATGAGCGGCATAACCATCAGGTATGGAAATCTAAACTACGCTCTGGAGGGGTTAGGGTTTCTGGGGATGGGCTTCCATGACCAGCTGCGAGACGAGCGTCGCCGACTCGGATTCGTCAAGAGGGCCGGATTCTTTACTCGCCGTGCCATAGCAGAACTTCCGATAGAGGCGCCGGTTCCGCTACGCCTCTTTATCATATGGTTGGCCCTCTTCAAGAACTTACGAAAAGCTGTCTAGCGACGCTCCTGATGCATCTGACCTACTCCCATTAGACGCTACCACGCGGAGGTTAGCCTCTGCCTCTGCATTAGTGCTGTGCTCTGCATGCATCGCTACCTACTCATCGAGTGGCAATACGATACAAGAGATAAGCATCGACGATTGCAATTGATCCGCCTCTGCCTGGGTTCGGCTGGAGCATTGACGATCATGCCGAATTTGCTAACTCCGACAGCATCTATTCGTGAACCTGCGCCAATTCTTGCCATGGCCATACGTGCATTGTCGGAAATGGAGCTAATTGCGGTGTCATTCGCGAATCGAAGGCTCGACACTGAAATACATTACCGGCACATTCTCCTCCAATGACAATCCTCTCCAGGCTCAACACCCTCTTACACCCCGCACAGGTAACCCACGGACGCATGGCAGTTGCATTGATAGCGGCGCTCGCAGCCGACGGCTTGCAGATCTTCCTGCAAGCAATCCCGCTCGCACCTCAAGTAATCGACGTCGTCGCATCAGTGGTCGTGATTATTGTGATCGGTTTTCACCTGCTTCTGCTGCCCACGTTCATCATTGAGTTGGTTCCGCTCGTGGATGACCTGCCGACATGGACGGTTTGCGTCGTGGCTGTGATTGCTTTGCGCAGACGGGAAGCGCGCGTGGGATCGGCGGATTCGTCCTCGGGCAGCACGACAGCATCCTCGCCACCTGTTCCACCGTCCTGACTCGATCCGTCCGTGGGTCGCGCTTGCGGGCGGCGGCCTGCGGGTGATGCCCGCCTACGAATGGATACTGAGTGAATAACGCAAGCAGGGCGCAAGCGTTCCAATTAATTGACACCTCGGGCAAACCGCTTGAAGGTCCGAGATCGAAGCAATCATCCGGTTAGGCCATCCTACGGGGTGGCCTTTTTGCATTTCAGGGAGGCAATTCGGAGAGCCGCTCAACTCCCCGCCACTACTTTATCGCCCGAGTCAGCCCCACGCTGGGCGTGAACGCGTCCTTCTCAAACCTCCCGAAGCCAGAGAGTGACTTCGGCTCGCCCGTTGCCAAGGCAGAGCCCACCGCGCAATTCGGTAAAATAGGCCCGCACCATTCCACTTCAAGGATTTCCATGATCATTTCCATGTATCAGGCGAGTGTTCCACGCTTCGTCAGTATTCTGACCAACCTTTCCGCCATCCTCGACAAGGCTCAGGTCCACATTGAAGAGAGGAAAATTGACCCTTCAACCCTGACCACGTACCGGCTGTTCCCGGACATGCTGCCCATGACGCGCCAAGTACAGATCGCTTGCGATTCGGCCAAGGGAGCGGTAGCACGCCTAGCCGGGGTGGAGATCCCGAAGCACGAAGACACCGAGCAGACGTTCGCCGAGTTGAAGGCGCGAATCGCCAAGACCATCGAGTTCGTCCAATCCATAAAGCCCGCCCAGCTCGACGGCACCGAGGACAAGGACATCACGCTCAAGATCGGCGGCAAGGACACGACGTTAAAGGGCATGCAATTCCTGCTCGATCGTGCGCTGCCGAATATTTATTTTCATGCCACTACTACCTACAACATCCTGCGCCACAACGGCGTCGAGATAGGTAAGCGCGACTACCTGGGCAATCCGTAGGCGGCCTCAATTCCCCGCAATTACCCCACCGCGTGAGTCTGTGCCACGCCGGGTGTGAACGCGTCTCACGTGAAACTGACCTGCCCCCTCTAGCGCTACCGGTTGGCAGTTCGTAGCGTCCAACGTGTGAGCGGTCCCCGAACTTAGTACCAGGCCCGATGTGAGTTCCGCGCAACCCTAATTCCCTATCTGAGGCAATGGAGGTTCGCCCTCCGGGACGGGTGCGTCAAAAATGGTGACGACCATGGCGATCGTCGTATAAAAGCCGACCGCGGTAACCAGTTCGATCAATAGATCCACCCCGAGTTCGGCAACCGCTCTGTCGTAGGTCGCCTGATTCACTTCGCACTTCTCGTTGATCTGGGAAACGATATCGAATATAAGTTTCTCGTCCTGCTTGACGAACGAAGGAGCGCGGCCAGCGCGGATCGCCTCCACGATCTCCCGAGAGACACCAGCTTCGAGCGCCGGATGTTCATGAACAGACCACTCATATTGCGCCGACCAATGCCGAGCGACGAGCAAGACAGTCAATTCGAACAGGCGCTTGTTCAGTTTTCCGTGCACGCGCAACGCGTTGCCGAATTCGCTGGCCCGGTCCGCCAATTCCGGGTTCCTGATCCAAAGCCCGAAGGGGCCTCGCACATGACCATTGCGGGTCTTCGCGATCTTACGAAAAACACGGCGTTGAGCGTCCGTCAACTGCTCGAACGGAATATCGGGAACTCGGACCATCGGGGATTCACTCTTTCATAGACAGGCCACCGCGTGACGATAATTCGCCAGCCCAAGTGCGGGCAATTCCACGCGGCGCCATCATACTTTGAAGATCGCGCGTACAGCAATGCGACACCACGCGTGCGATGCGATGGGCGCACCGCGGATACCCTCCAGGCCCCCGCGCCGCGACCGCGCGATCCGGTAACATGGATGCAGCCGACGAGGCCGTGGCTTAACTGAGGTCACGCAGCGATCTTTGCGGAGCCCCGCGAAGTCTTGCGATAAAAGGCGCAAT
>JAERMM010000102.1 GCA_016844585.1 Chloroflexota bacterium
GGCAGACCACGCGTCCCGAGGTCGTCACGGCGGCCGAAAATCCTGGCTTCACGAATGCCAAGCAGGCGACCCACGAGCGTTTCGTCGGACGGTGGCGGCAGGCGATCCACCTGTCGCCCTTCGCCGGCAACTGTGTACAGGCTCGCACCGCCGTTCGGTTCACGGATCATCAGGCCCGCGATGGAGCAGTCCGCATATGCGGCCAGGGCGCTTGCAGCTCCGTAGTAGAGATGTTCGGCCTCGACGCGACCGGCAGAATCAAGGTCCGACATGGCTTTCCGCCCGCTCCCCAGCAACCGTCCCATCGGATCATCCCGGGTCCCCTGGTTGGGCGCTAGCGTGGCCGCGCGAGCAAGGACCGGCAGTAGAGCCACCGCGGCGATGACGAGGGAATCCCGCTCTGAGAGAGGAAGCTCAAACGTGGATATGAACCTCGTGGCAAACATTGCGACCGCTATCAGCAGGCTAAAGGCAAATGTGTCGAACACCACGAACCGTCGAATCCCAACGCCGACCGCGGCCATCACCGTGCCAAGCAGCGCAGGATTCGCGAAGGACTCACCCGGCCACCAGCCCGTTATGACTCCCGCCGCCAGGCTGTCGATGGCGGCTGTCGTGTAGGCAAGCGGAACGGGCCACGTGCGGCGGAATGCGACTGCCAACGTGACGAGCAGCGTGTAGACCATGAATGCCACGACGAGTTGGACAAGCGGTTGATCGAGAATCTGGCGCGGGTCTTGGAGCAGTTGCCCCTGAACCAGGCATGCTTCGATAAGCAGCCACCTGAACAGTGACAACCAGCGTTCTTGAATCAGACGTCCGCGATCAATGTCCATGACTGGCTCGCGATTCTACCGCGCAACCGTGCGGGCTGCCACGTCCCCAATACCAAAAAAGAACCCCGACAGAACTCCGAACACGAGTACACCGATGACTGCAAGGGTCAGAGCGGTCGAGAGACCGGGGGATGGCCTCCGTGGACCCAGCGTCGTTACGGGATCGCCCACGCCGGGTTCGCCCCCCCCGATGCCGGTAATGTACATGTCGTGGATCACCTGCGCGTAGTAGTAGAGCGACACGGCGGAGTTCACCACACCGACTAGGACGAGCCAGAGCAGGCCTCGGTCGGCGGCTGCCCAGAACACGTACAGCTTCGCGAAGAAGCCGACGAACGGGGGTAGCCCGGCTAGTGACAGCAGGCTCACCGCGAGGGCAAACGCGAGCCAGGGAGATCGCCACCGCAGCCCTCTGAGGTCCCCGATCTGCTCCGAGTCAGTAAGGTTGAAGATTGCGATACACGCGATGAACGCCGCGAGATTGGTTGCCGTATAGGCTAGCAGATAGAACATGACTGCCGAGACGCCGAGCTGCGAGGCGGCGGCGACTCCGACGAGGACGTAGCCTGCCTGAGCAATGCTCGAATAAGCGAGCATCCGCTTCATGTTCGTCTGCACCAACGCGACGATGTTGCCCACGGTCATGGTCGCGGCCGCCAGGGCCGCAACGAGGACCGTCCAATCGGTCTGCGATGTCGGCAGTGCGATCTGGAGCACGCGAACCGTTGCGGCGAATCCGGCAGCCTTGGACGCAACGGAAAGGAAGGCGGTGATCGGTAGTGGGGCGCCTTCGTACACATCAGGCGTCCACATCTGGAATGGCACCGCCGAGACTTTGAACCCAAATCCGGCCAGCAGCATTGCGAGCGCCAGGAACAGCGCGGCGTTGGGCCCCTGGCCGATCTGCGTGGCGATCAGATCAAGCCGGGTGTGCCCGGTGAGCCCGTACAGCAGCGCCATCCCGTAGAGCAATACGGCCGAGGACATGGCGCTCAATAGAAAGTACTTCAGTCCGGCCTCGGTGGATCGTAACCCCCGTTTGTCCCATGCGGACAGAAACGCGATTGAGAGGCTCGAGATCTCGATCGAGATGTACAGAGTTATCAGGTCCATTGCCGCCGCGAGGAGCATCAACCCCGTGGTGGCGAGCAGCAAGAGGCCCACGAACTCCGCGCGATGACGGGTTTCCTCCATGAAGGTATCGGCCGCCAGCAACACGAGAAGCGTCGCTGCCAGGAAAAGGAGCTTGAAAAACACGGCGTAGTCGTCGACGGCGATTGCCCCATTGAATGCGGAGGTGTTGGTCCCCAGCAGACGCAAGGCGAGCGCGGCGGAGATCGCAATCCCACCGCCCGCGATCCACAGCAAGAACCTCCGCGATAGGCCACGCGGTGAGAATGCGTCCACAAGGATCGCGAGTCCTGCCGCGCTCGTCAGGGCGATCTCGGGCATTAGGAGGACTAGATTGAAGTTCATCAAACGTGCTTCCTGTCAGCCCGAGTAGCGCGCCGCGAGCGGCGCGACTCCGGGGATGACGATGTCAGCCAGCACTGACGGTAGGACGCCGACCAGAACAATCACCAAGACAAGGAGGCTCACTGTTACTGCCTCGAGGCGTGAGGCATCTCGCAGGCCTTGCCAGTCAGGCCGCTCAGGACCAAAAAAGACTCTCTCGATGAGCCACAGTATGTAGCCGGCCGTCAGCACGATAGTCGCTATGGCCAGGATCGTTGCCGGCTGCCAGACCGGGAATGCTCCGACGAATATAAGGAACTCGGAGACGAAGCCGCTAAGGCCGGGCAGACCGAGCGAGGCGAGGCCAGCGATGATGAATACGACTGCGATGAACGGCATGCGTCGCGCCAATCCCCCGAGCACGCGGATATCTCGAGTGTGGGTGCGGTCGTAGACCAGCCCAACCATCATGAAGAGCAGGCCCGTGATCGTTCCATGTGTGAACATCTGAAAGACGGCGCCCTCAATCCCCGCGGGCGTCAGAGCCGCTGCTCCCAGCACAGCGTAGCCCATGTGAGAGATGCTCGAGTTCGCGATCACACGCTTCAAGTCCGTCTGCATCATCGCAACGAATGCGCCGTAAACGATGTTGATCACCGCCAGGGCAGCGAGTGTGCTCGCAGCCTGCTGCGTCGCCTCGGGCAGCATCCCAACGTTGACGCGCAGGAGGCCGTAGGCTCCCATCTTGAGAAGCACGCCAGCAAGGAGGACGCTGATGGCTGTGGGGGCTTCGGTGTGGGCGTCGGGCAACCAGGTATGGAAGGGGAAGATTGGAACCTTGACGGCAAAACCGAGGAAGAGCAGTAACCATGCCAGCGACTGCACCGCCGGAGCGTACTGCTGGGCTGCCAGGTACAACATGCTGAACGATCGCGGCGCCGGAGCCGCGAAATAGAGCATCAGGATGCCGAGCAGCATGAACGCGCTGCCCGCCACCGTATAGAGGATGAATTTCATCGCTGCGTACTCTCGGCGGGCGCCGCCCCAGATGCCAATGAGCAGAAACATTGGCGCAAGCTCGAGCTCCCAGAAGAGGAAGAAGAGCAGGAAGTCCTGCGCCGCGAAGACGCCGGCCACAGCGGTCTCCAGGACGAGGACAAGCGCGAAATACTCGCGCGTCCGTCTCGACTCGTTCCAGGAGATAAGAACCGCGAGGAACACGAGCAGGGAGTTGAGTAAGAACATCGGCAGGCTCAGTCCATCCAGGCCAACGCTGTAGCTGACGCCCATCAGGTCAATCCAGGGGATGTGGGTCCCGAACTGCAAGCCTGCCACACCGGCTCGCTGGAAGTTGACCGCGAGCACGAGCGACAGAAGCAACACGGCGCCCGAAGCGGCCAACGCGATCCATCGCGGTCGGCGTCCGTTTCCCGGCAGTACGGCGATGGGCACGGCCGCGGCCAGCGGCAGCCAGATGGCCAGGTTCAGGACCAGATCCACCGCTATGCTCCTCCGCCGGCCAGGCTCGGCAGGGCAACGATGAGGGCGAGCACGACGACGCCGGCGAAGAGCACCAAGGCGTAGGTTTGCACTTGCCCCGATTGGGCGCGGCGAACGGTTGCCCCAATCCCGACTGCCAGCCCACCGATGCCATTTACTGCATCGTCGATGACACGAGCGTCAAAGTAGGCCGCTGCGTGGCCGAGACTGAGCACCACGCCACGCACGACCCAGCGCTCGTAGAAATCGTCTATGAAGTAGCGACGTCATGGCTGCTCCCGCGGTCAGTTTGCCGCGGCCATACATGGCCCACGCGATGATGATTCCAGCAATCGCCAGGGCAACTGATAGGAGCGCCAGAGCAGGTTGGAACTCCATGTGTGGCGAGTGCATCTGGGGGAACGAGGAGTCGAAAAACGTGCCGAGCGGGTTGCCGATCATGGGCGCTCCCAGCAAGCCGCTGGCGATGCTGGGGACGAGCAGAATGAGCAGAGGAGCGGTCATGGCCGACGACTCTGGCACGTGCGCATCTACGTGTCCGCGATTGGCGCCGCTGAACGTGAGGAAGATCAGGCGGAAAATGTAGAAGGCGGTCATGAGCACAGTCACCAGAGCCAGAACCAACAATGCGGCGCGCAGTGTCCCGTTCATCCAATCCGCGTTCAAGACCGCCAACAGGACCTCGTCTTTGCTCCAGAAGCCGCTCAGCGGGAAGATTCCCGCCAGGGACGCCCCCGCTACCGTCATCGCGAGGAACGTCAGTGGGCGCCAGTGGCGCAGCCCGCCCATCTCGAACATGTTGTTGGTGTGAACGAGGTGGATCACGCTTCCAGCGCCCAGGAAGAGCAACGCCTTGAAGAACGCGTGGTTGAATAAATGGACCATGCCCGCCCCCATCGCGCCGGCGCCGATCGCGAGCATCATGTAGCCGAGCTGACTGACGGTTGAGTAAGCCAGAACGCGCTTGATGTCGGACGAAACGAGTCCCATGGTGGCGGCGAAGAAGGCTGTGAATCCACCGACAGCAGCGACGACGGCCAGCGCTGTCGTCGAATGCTCGAGGATTGGAAACGTCCGAGCCATCAGATACACACCCGCGGCCACCATCGTTGCCGCGTGGATCAGAGCGCTGACCGGAGTTGGGCCTTCCATCGCGTCCGGCAGCCACACGTGCAAGGGGAATTGGGCCGACTTACCCACAGCTCCACAGAATACGAGCAGGATGCCGACCGTCAGTGGCGCCTCGGCTAACCGACCGCTTGCCGCCATCGACGCGATATCGGTGAATTTCAGGGTTCCGGTCGCGTTGAATAGCAGAAGAATTCCAAGAAGGAACCCGAAGTCGCCTACGCGGGTGACGAGGAAGGCCTTCTTCGCCGCGGTGGCCGCTTCGGGGCGCTCGTGCCAGTGACCCACCAGCAGATACGAGCACAACCCCACCAGCTCCCAGAACATGTAAATGGTCAGCAGATTGTTTGCGAGAACTACCCCCAGCATGGCCGTCGTAAACAGCGCCATGACTGCGTAGTAACGCGCGTATCCTGGCTCACCGTGCATATAGGCCGTCGAGTAGATCTGGACGAGCAGACTTACGGATGTGACGACAATGAGCATGATTGCCGTCAACGGGTCCACCTGGAATCCGAGCGGAAGAGTCATTTCGGAGCCGATGCGAAGCCATGGGAGTGTTTGGTCCACAGCGTTGCCAGCGGCAGTCTCCCGGAGCACCAGAATAGAGGCGACGAATGCTGCCAGCACGCCCGCGATCGTCAGTCGTCCGCTGAGGCGTGGGGAGCGGCGTGCTCCGAACGCGATCAGCACGAAAGCAACGAACGGAAATGCGGGAATGATCCAGGCGACCTGCGACATGCTATCCCTGCAGCGTGTCGACAGCGTCGACACTGACGGTGTGGCGGAGTCGGTAAACCGCGATGACGATGGCCAGGCCGACCGCTGCCTCCGCGGCAGCAACGGTCATGATGAAGATCGAGAATATCTGCCCCGCCAGGTCAGCGGTCGGGGCATAACGGGCGAAGGTCACAAACGTCACGATCGTGCCATTCAGCATGACTTCGATAGACATAAGGATTGTGATTGCGTTTCGCCGCGTCAGCGCGCCAGCGATCCCAATAGAGAAGAGCGCAGCGCCTAGCAGCAGTCCGTGCTGCAGCGAGATCGGATAGAGCGGGGGTAGCTCCTGGGGCATTAGTGGGTCCCACCTGTCATTCTGAGGGCCGCAGCCCGAAGAATCCGTGCCCCAAGATCACAGATACGGATCCTTCGCTCCGCTCAGGATGACAAATCGTCACTGCTCCTCCCTGGCGATCACAATGGCGCCGATCATCGCGATCAGGAGAAGGATCGACGCCATCTCGAATGGCAGGGCATAGGTCGTGAATAGTCCTTGTCCGATGGCTTCGGTAGTCGGTCGATCGGGTATCGGCGTCGACATTGACCGCGGCCACTGGCTCGTTACAATGACTGTGGTTGACACGATAAAGACGGCCGCGGCAACAAAGACCCCCGCTGTCGAGCGTCCGACGCCGCTGGATTCTGGTAGCTCCACGTTCCGCGGGGTCAGCATGATTCCGAACAGAATCAGGACCGTGATGGCCCCGACGTAGATCACGATTTGGACGGCGCCGAGGAAGTCGGCGCCGAGAATGACGAACGTCGCTGCCAGACTGGCGAGGGTGAGTACCAGGAAAAGCGCGCTGTGGAACACCTTGCGAGCGAGAACGACGCCAATGGCTCCCGCAAGAGCGATGGCGGCGAACGTGTAGAAACTGCCTGCGACCAGCGCTTCAGTCGGTGCAATCACACGCCTGATCCTCTCTAGCCCAGCAGTGATCGAATGCCCGATCCTTCTCAGTAGCCCAGCAATGGTCCAACGCCTGATCCTCTAGCCCAGTAGTGATCGAATGAGTGAAAGCTCGATTGCCGCCACGCCCAGCGTCACCAGCGCCAGTGGAAGGGCAACCTTCCATGCCGTGCGCATCAGTTGGTCGTAGCGTAGTCTGGGGAGTGTTCCACGAATCCAAACAAGGACGAAAAACACCGCGTAAGTCTTCAGGAAGAACCAGATGAACGGAGGGAGGATCGGGCCGCCCCACCCCCCCAGGAAGAGGGTTGTGGTCATCGCAGACACCGCGAAAGAATTCGCATATTCGGCGAGGAAGAACAGTGCGAACGGCATCCCACTGTACTCAGTGTGGAAGCCGGCCACGATCTCCGATTCGGCCTCTGGAAGGTCGAACGGTGAGCGGTTCACTTCGGCGATCCCGGCCACCAGGAAGAGGAGAAAAGCAACCGGGCCGACGGGCAAGAAGAAGAGGAACCAGAGATTTGACTGAGCTTCGACGATTCCGCCGAGCGACATCGTGCCGGCCAGGAGCACGGGAACCAGCACCACGATAACCAGGGGGATCTCGTAGGCGATGAGCTGGGCCGCGGCCCGCATGCCGCCAAGCAAGGCGTATTTGTTGCTCGACGCCCAACCCGCGGTCAGAATGCCAATCGTCGGAATGCCCCCCAGGCCGAGGACGAACAGCACGCCGATGTTGAGGTCGGTTACGCTCAGGCCGGGCCCCCATGGGATGATGCTCCACACAACCAGGGAGGGGACCAACACCAGAAGAGGCGCGAGCATGAAAGGGATCTTGTCCGCTTGCGTCGGGATGATGATCTCTTTCAGAAGGAGCTTCACGGCGTCTGCGACCGACTGAAGCAGCCCCGCGGGCCCCACCCGGTTCGGACCGAGTCGCCCTTGCATGAAGCCCACGATGCGGCGCTCCGCCCAGACCTGGCTCATGACGATGAGCGCGATAAGCGTGGTCACCATCGCGACCGTAAGGGCAAGCACGATGATTGTCCCGAGCGGCTCAGGAAGGTGGTCACGGAATATGGCATTGGCTGCCAGGTGGAAATAGAGAAACGGATTGCAGATGAAGTTGTCCGTCGGACAGTTCATCGAGGCCTATGGCCTTCGTTCGCTGGTTCGGATTCAGCATCCGGCGTCAGTTGGCCCTCTACTCCGAAGCGTAGATGGCGCATGAGCACGTAGTCCGGCTCGATGGAGAAGTCCTTTCGCAATGGGTGACCGGGAAAGTCGTCCTCCGTGAGGATGCGTGTCATGTCAGGGTGTCCAAGGAAGTTGACCCCCATCAGGTCGTAGACCTCACGTTCCTGGAATTCGGCGCCGCGCCACACTCCTGTAAGAGTTGGGCAGCCCGGAAGCTCCTCGCGGGGGAGGCTCGTCTTAAGCAGGACGCCGTTCGCATGATCCAGAGCATAGGCGAGATACACGACCTCGATAGACTCTGGAAGGTCGATGGCTGTGACCATGGATAGGAGTACATAGCCGAGATCTGTTTTGAGAATTCGTGCAGCTTCCTCCAGTGTGCTGACAGGAACGACAGCCTCGACATAAGCCGCGTGTGCCTGGACCGAGCAGTCGGGACCGAGCGCCTGGAGGGCACCGGCCACGCGGGAAACCGCCAGGTCAACGGGGCTGGGCTGCGAGGCGGTGGACTGCTCCTCCACTCTCACTCCACAAAGCGGCCGCTCCGGCCCACTTGCGCGGACTGGAGCGGCTCTTGAACGCTACTGAGGCTCGTTGATGGGTTCTACCGCCGCTGGTCGGCAATAGACTGCGTCCTGATCTTTTCCTGGAGTTTCATGATACCCCAGAGGAGAGCGTCGGGCCGCGGCGGGCAACCAGGCACGTGGACGTCCACCGGCACGAAGTTGTCGATGCCCGGCACGGTGCTGTACGAGCCCTGAAATGGGCCGCCAGCGATCGTGCAGGCGCCCATCGCGATGACGTACTTCGGTTCCGCCATCTGGTCGTAGATGCGGCGGACCGCCGGCGCCATCTTTGTTGTGACGGTTCCCGCGACGATCATCAGGTCGGCCTGTCGCGGTGATGGGCGAAAGACCTCCGCGCCAAATCGCGAAAGGTCGAACCGGCTCGTCCCCGCGGCCATCATCTCGATGGCGCAGCAGGCGAGGCCGAAAGCCACCGGCCACAGGGATGCGCCGCGCGCCCAGTTCACCAACTTGTCCACGCTGGTAATCAACACGTTCTGGCGGAGCTCCATTGGCAGGCCCATCTCCGCCTCGGGTCCGTTGAAACCAGGGTGGCCCGGCCGTTCCAGGAGGGTGATTGGCCGTACCTGGCGGGCGCGTACCGATGATGGATCCTCAGCCATCGACATGGTGGCGGCCTTTCACACCCAATCGAGGGCTCCCTTGCGCCAGGCATAGGCGTATCCAACCAGCAGCAGACCGACGAAGACGAACATCTCGACCAGCGCGAGGGTTCCGAGCTGGCTGAAGATCACGGCCCACGGAAAGAGGAAGACTGCCTCGACGTCGAAGATCACGAAGATGAGGGCATACAGATAAAAGTGGTTCTTGAACTGGATCATCGTGGGGCCGATGGTCTCGACCCCGCACTCGTACGGGGCGTTCTTCACGGAGTCGGGCTTTCTCGGCGCCACCAAGCGCGAGATTCCGAGGGGAAGCAGTCCAAAGATGGTGGCGATGACGACGGCCATTGCAATTGGGCCGAAGGACGCCACCATTGACTGCTCCACTGAGCCTCTGCCCAAGGTGAGTATACGAAGCGTCCGGAAGGGTGGGCAACAACGACGTCCGACGAGAAGATCCTTCTAGGGACAGGTGGTCTTTACATATCGGACCGTGCCAGTTGAGGTGGTCCTCAGGTTGTTGCCGTTGTTCCAGAAATAGACCGAATACGTGCCGGGGGAGACGGAACCTGTGGAGGCCGACAGAAACGTTTCATTGTCCTTCGTTGAGGCCAAGGAGCCGGGCGGTGGATTTAGATTGGTCGGATTGGGCTCGCCGAAGAACCTGTTAGCGAGGTAGATGTAAAGCTCGCGGTTGTTCCTGGACCTGGTGGTCCAGGTCATGGTGATGCTGCCGGCGCCGGCGGTTGTGAATGTGTAGTAGTAGCCCTCATCCCCGTTCAACGTCGGAATCGAGAATGAAACGGTACACGGGCCCGGCGTGGCTGTGCTTGTCGCGGTCACGGTCGGTGTGCGAGTCGCCGTCGCCGTGGGCGTCCGTGTCGCGGTGGCCGTGCTTGTCGCGGTTGAAGTGCGCGTCGGAGTGGCCGTGGCTGTCGCCGTGGGCGATGAAGTGATGGTTGTGGTGGGAGACCGTGTCGCAGTGACGGTAGCGGTGGCGGTACCCGTTGGAGTGGGAGTTGCCGTCGCCGTGGTCGTCGGTGTCGCGCTAGCTGTGGAAGTCGAGGTTGCCGTCAGCGATGCCGTCGCGGCTGGTGTTGCTGTAGCAGTCGCGCTTGGTGACGGCGCCGAAGTGCTCGTGCTCGTCGCCGTGGCCGTACTCGTCTCTGTGGGAGTGACCGTGATCGTGGCGGTTGGAGTTGCCGAGCTCGCCGCCGTTGGAGTCGGACTCGTCGGCGTGATCGGCAGCGGCGTGGGAGTTTGCACGGAGACCGAGAAGGCGGCGCTAGCCGAGATCCAGATCGGGCCGTTGCCCCAGAACGTGGCGACAAAAGGCGCCAGGGGCACGAACTCCGACCGAGCAGTCACATTCACGATGCCCGGTGACGGATACGCTATGAAAACGTGGGTTGGATCGGCGAGCAGATAGGTACCGGCGGACTCGGCGGCGGCGGCCGCGCGGACGGCGGCGTCAGGCGTGTCGCCTGTCATGTGCGTAGCTGCGAGGAACGCACCCTCGCGTGCCGCGTTCTTCAGCGCAATCCAGGTCGAGAATGCGCGCCCGACATCGACGACGAGGACGAGCAGCAAGAGCAGAACGGGCGCAATGAGCGCCAGTTCCACCAGCGCCTGGGCTCGGCTCGCGTCGCGCACTCTCTTGCCCACTCCTTAGCGCGCGAGGTGGAGCTCAATAGTAACACGGCTGAGGCGCATTCTTTCGTCGTCACAGACAGGAACCCTTGATGCAGTTGCAGCCTTGGAGTGACAATGCCTTAGAGGCACCGCCACTTGGAGGTGTATGTTGGCCAACCGAGTACCACTAATTGCTGGTATTGGGTTGATGGCTCTTGCACTGCTCAGCTCGATTGCGTTGCTGGCGACCAGTCGGTCCACATCTGTTCCTATTGCGACTCCCATCGACACCCCCGAGGGCCTGGCGTCGCAGCTCGGACCGAATCAGGTTGCCGTTGCCGTCCGGGTCGAATCCGTGGCTGGGTTGGGTGGCGTACTTCGTCGTGGCGATCGAGTAGACCTGTACGCGCTCATGCCAGCCCAGACGGAGGGCGGAAAGGTCGACACGCGCCTCCTTCTATCGGATGTGCCTGTTTATGGGGTAGCGCGAGAAGGCGAGCTTCAGGCGTTGACTCTGGCGATTCCCGACGATCGAGCACTCCTCGCCCAGGAAGCCATCCAATCCGGTGCGAAGCCGTTCGTGGTCCTTCGACCATCGCAGGGCGCTTCATCTGACGCCAACATGACTGCCTTTGGAGACCAGGATCTCCCAGACTGGTTGAGGCGGGTGCCTTCCGGACGGAGGCCCTAATGGAGCCCATTGATCCCGCGGCGGCGGCGGTCGGGGCACTTTGGGCTGTGGGTGTAGGCGTTGCAGCCCACGGAGTCCTCCTTTCGACCCGCCAACGGGTGAGTCGCCGTCTGGCCATAGCTATCGGCGCGGGTGGCGCCGTCAGTGAGCCGCGGGAGGTTCCACTCGTCGATCTGCGCTCCGCGCGTGCATTCGTCCAGCGGCACCCGCGCACAACGCGGGTGGTCATCGTTCTGGTCTTGGCGGCCCTCCTCGTCGTTGGCGTCCTTGCTGGGCCACTGCTTGGGCTGCTCGCAGCATCGCTGCTGGTAGTGGGCTTTTTCCGCTTCTCGGGTGGGCAGCGCACTCGAGATCTGGCCATTCGCCAGACGCCTGACGCGCTCGCGCTCCTTGCCTCGGGTTTGCGCGCTGGGTATAGCGTCTCCCAGGCTATCGCTCTCGTCTCACGGGAGTCGCCAGAGCCGACAGCGTCGCATTTCCGTTCCGTCGCTCGAGAGATCGAGGTTGGGCAAGCGCTTGAAGTAGCGCTGGAGGAGTTGGAGAAGCGCACGGGCAACGCGGATTACGAACTCGTGGCCATCATCATCGCGGTACAGCATGAGGTTGGTGGCAACCTAGCGCAGGCACTGGACTCGGTCGGACAGACGGTGCGTGAGCGCGCAGAGCTGCGTCAGCAGGTGTCGGCGCTGACGGCCCAACAGCGATTGTCGTCGATCGTGCTCACCAGTTTGCCCGTCGGGCTTTTCGTTTTCATGTTCCTCGTGGACCGGCCGTTCATCGAACCGTTGTTGTCGACAGCTGCCGGGCGAGCCCTCCTTGGGCTCGCCGTGGCGATGATTGTTGTCGCCTGGCTTGCGATGAAACGGTTGGGCCGCGTGGGGGCATGAAGGTGGATATCGTCTTGGGTTTGGCAACCTTGTGGGCTGTCGGCGTCGGCGTCGCATTCTGGGCGGCGCTACGCTTGACTGCACGAGGTCACCAGCGTGACCGCCGGGATCGTCTGGGTTTGGACTCTCCGACCGACGGGGGAAAGGATCATCCCCGGCCGCGCGCATTGGTGCAGCATGTCGGGGCGAGAATCCTGCAGCGCTGGCCATTGGAAGGGAAGTCAACCGCTCGACTCATCGATGGAAGCGGATTGACAGGTAAGATCACGGTCGCCGAAATGATGGGTTGGAGAGCCTGCGCAGCGTCCTTCGGTCTCGCCGCGGGCGGAATCGTCGTCTTATTGTTCGGTTCCCGCGCGTGGGTTACTGTGCCCGCTTTCGTTCTGCTCGGCTGGTTCGGGCCGCAGTTGACCCTCTTCCGTTGCCGTGACGCCTATCGGCGCGACGTGGGGCGGTCGCTAACCACCGTCATGGATATGTTGGCCCTCAGTATGGAGGCGGGGATGGGACTCGATCGCGCCA
>JAERMM010000337.1 GCA_016844585.1 Chloroflexota bacterium
CCCCGAGGCGCCGGGTGGCAATGAGGTTTACCATCGTGTGCAGGACTACGGCGACGTCGACGCAGCGTTCGCCGAAGCCGACGTTGTGGTGCATGAGCGCTTTGTGGTGCATCGACACAGTGCGACGCCGTTGGAAGGGCTCGCGGCGATTGCCAGCTACGAGCCGACGACCGGCCAGACGACCTTCTGGGCGAACATCGGTAATCTCGGTCGATTCACCGCGGCGGCGAGGGCCCTCAAACTCGACCACGCTGATCTTCGTCTCATCGTGCCCGACGTCGGGGGCAGCTTCGGAGTCAAAGCCCTGGTCCATCAACGGGCGGTGCTTCTCGCAGTTCTTTCGCGAAAGGTCGGGCGGCCGGTGAAGTGGACCGAGGACCGCCTCGAGCATCTTGGCGCCAGCCACCACGCCACATCGCGCATCGCGTACGCCGAGCTCGCGGGCAAGCGCGACGGGACGATTCTTGGCAGGAAGATCCGCTTCATCGACGACCAGGGGGCTTACGTCGTTCTCCATGAGCCTTACGGACCGAACAACATGTTTAGCTCGGGCATCGCGAGCTGCTACACGTTCGGCAACGCCCGCGTCGAGGCACAGTGTGTGCTGACCAACAAGTGCCTGGTGTATTCCAACCGCAGCTATGGCAAGGTCCAAGCTGTGTTCTCGCTCGAGCGCATCGTGGACCGATTCGCCCGCGCCATCGATATGGATCCTACAGACGTTCGGCTGAAGAACGTGATTCCTCCGGAGGCCTATCCGTACACGACACCGTCCGGCGTACAGTACGACAGCGGCGATCCCGGGGCGCTGCTGCGGAAGACGAAGGAGATTCTGGACTACGACAGCCTGCGTCGGCTGCAGGCCGATGAACGCGATCGGGGAAGGCTCCTCGGCATCGGCTGCGCCCTGTCCGTTGAGTCGGGTGGCCCGACTCGGATGGACATCGCCACGGTGCTTCTCGACCCGGACGGCCGCCTCATGGTCCAGACCCCGACGCTCGCTCAGGGGCAGGGCCACGAGACGACCATCGCACAGATCGTTGGAGATCGGTTCGACGTCGATCCGGACTCTATCCACGTGACCGTGCAACTTGATTCGCGCACGATGCCCTATACGCCAGCATCAGGAACGTTCGCGTCGAAGTTCTCTTCCTCGGGGGGCCCGGCCGTGTACGGCGCCGCGCAAAAGCTCGCCGATCAGTTGGCCGCGCTCGCGGCAAACGTGCTCGACGCGAACCCCAAGGACATAGAGTTCCGCGACGGCACGATTGTTGCCGCCGATAAGCCGGAGCGCAGTCTCAGCCTTCGCAAGCTGGCAGAGCAAGGCTATCGGTCACCTGGCTCGTTTGGCCGGGGGGCGGACGTGTCGCTCCAAGCCACCTACCTTTGGGCTTGGCCTGACGACAAGCCAGGCGCTCGCAGCCGTGGGGCGACGACGTTTGCCCTGATCTGCCACGGTGCGCTGGTCGAGATTGACCCGGAGACAGGGGTCGTAACGGTCCTCAAGTACGTCTCCACCGAAGATTGCGGCCGCGTGATCAACCCGACGATTGTCCATGGTCAGACCATGGGCGCCTTCGTCCACGGACTGGGGTGGGCGCTCAACGAGCGCCTGGTCTACGACGACGCCGGCCAACTCCTCACCGGCACGTTCATGGACTATCTCCCAACGCGCTTCAGCGACGTGCCCCCGCTCGAGATCAGTTTGATGGAAACCCCGACGCCATTCAGCCCGTTGGGAGCGAAGGGCATGGCCGAGAGTGGCTCCGCGCCGCCGCCGGCCTGCATTGCGAATGCTGTCGAGGACGCCATCTATCATCTGGGCGGGCGAATCACCGATTCGCACCTCACGCCCGAGACTGTGCTGCGCGCCCTACGCGGCGGACGGGAGATCGTCTCCGCAGCTGCGCTTCAATCATGAAAGCTCCGTACTCAGTGGTGGTGCTCGCGATCCCGCTGGTTCTCGGCTGCACGGCCCCCGGGCCAGATCGCGCTTCACCCAATCTCCAGGCCCAAGCGGGGCGAGGCGCGACGGTCGAAAAATCGGTCACCATCGCCCAGCTCAATGCTGTCAAGACTTACACGTCATGGGACTTCTCAAACACGACCGGGGGAGGGGCGGCCCTCGTCGAAGTGCACACCGAAGGACTCGTCTCCGGGGACGGGGACGGCAACCCCACCCCCCGACTCGCCCTCTGGATACCGTCTCTCGAAGATCAAACCATCAGCATCCAGCCGGACGGACGCATGCGCACCACGTGGGCCTTGAGACCGGCGGTCACGTGGCAGGACGGCGCCCCGCTCACCGCCGCCGACGTGGCATTCACCTGGCGTGTTGCTCGCGACCCGGACATCCCGGTCGCGGGGGCGCCGGCGGCCCTGATCCAGCAGATTGACTCTGTAGCGGTGGAGGACCCGCTGACTGTGACGATCATTTGGAAAACAACGTTCTACCAGGCAGTCGAGCTGGGAGTCCGGAACCTCTGGCTCTTGCCGAGCCATCTGCTGGCGACAGCGTTTGAAGGGGATAAGCAAGCGTTCCTCGCGCTGCCGTACTTCACATCGGAGTACGTCCATCTTGGGCCCTTCCGCCTCGTGGACTTTGGGCTTGGTGAGCACCAAGTATTCGAGCGCTTTGACGGCTATTTCCGTGGGCGGCCAAAGCTCGATCGCGTCATCCTGCGCAGCATAGCCGACCCGAACATCGTGCTCACCAACGTGAGGGCTGGCGCGGTCGACGTCGCCGCTGAGAAGACGCTCCCTACCGACGTCGCGGTGACGTTGCGCGATGAGTGGGTCCGCAACAGCGGCGGAACGGTAGTTGGGCGGCAGGATGCCTGGCCCTTCATCCAGTTTCAGTTCGATCCAGCTCTTGCACAGGCAAGCGAGATCGGGCGCGACTTACGAATTCGGCGCGGGCTTCTTCTCGCCATCGATCGCGATGCGCTGCGCAATCTCGCGCTGCCCGGGTTTCTTGACACGAGCGCCGATACCTTCGTACTGAAGCGTGATCCCCGCGCCACCCGCCCGCGACGTTGCCGTGATCGCCGATTACTGGCGCCGACTCGGGCTCGACGTCGCGGAGCTGGTTCCACCCCCAAGGGTCAGCCAGAATCTCGAATGGCGGGCGACGTTCCCCGGAGCATCCATGTCGGCGCGCGGTACCGGGGAGATCATCTTCGCAGCGCTGGACGGGCGCGAGCACGCAGCTCCGCAAAACCAGTGGCGCGGGAAGAACGTCAGCCACTACGCCAATCCGGCGTTGGACCAACTGCTCGATCGTTTAGACCCCACACTCGACCCCCAGGGGCGAGGCGCAATCCTGAGGCAGATCGGCGAGATCGTCGCCACCGACCTACCCATCTTGCCGGTCTACTTTCGTATGACTTTCGTGGCGGCCAAGAGCGGCGTGCGTGGCCTCATGGAGGATTATCCCGGGACTCGAGGGCCGTCCATCGGTCCAGGCCTCATGTCGAGAAACGCCTATATGTGGGACCGCGATCCCTAGGACGGGGTCCCGGCGCTCCTCGGGTGCAGCACTGACTCACTCCACGTCCCAGAGGTAGGCGTTTCTTCCGTAGCTCCCATACTGCGAGGAGGGGCCGGTGCCCGCGAAGTCGTCGAGCGCTCTTACTCCCCGGCGGACGGCGGTGTGTTCCGAGTTGTAGTA
>JAERMM010000103.1 GCA_016844585.1 Chloroflexota bacterium
GCTCGTCGAGCGCCTCGGTTTCGCGCGTGGCGTGGACGGCGCCTTCGCCGACGTAACCGGCCAGAAGCTCGTCGTCGACATCCAGACGACAGCCGCGTACGACATCCAGCTGAAGTCGACGCTCGCGCTGGCCGACAACTGGCAGCGGATTGGCGTAGGCACAAACCAGGAGGTGTTGCCGCCCCAGCGGGTTGGGGACCGCGAATACCGCGCCACGCGCAGGGGGTACACCTTGCTCTACCAGGTGGGAAGCGTCCGCCAGCTCGCCAACTTCCATGGCAGCCAGACCCCGCTGCCAGAGAACAACTACGTCGGCAACAACCGCACCCGCTTCATGAGCCCGGACTTCGACTCACTGCTCGACCGCTACTTCGTCACCATTCCGCGGACTGAGCGAGCAGGAGTTCTGCGAGAGATCGTCCACTACTCAACGGACCTCGCGCTCCGCATTGATCTCTTCTATTACTTGGAGACCACCATGGTCCACAACAGGATGGGAAACGTCGGCCCAGATCCGACATGGAATGCGCACCAATGGGAGGTCGCATGAGGAGCCGCAACGTGACCTCTTTTCCTGCGCGCTGTACCGCGCGCTACCCGTGGCATTGGTCCAACTCGACGGGGCTGCTTGCGGCCCTCCTGCTGCTGGCAGCGTGCGCGCCAACTGCTGCTCCTCAGCAACAGCAGGGCGCGGCCGTGGAGGCCCAGACGGCCCCCGCGCAGAAGAAGCAGCTCGTGGCGATTATCGCTGGAAACCCGCGTACGTTGAGCACACAGGTGAATGGCGGCACGGGCGGGGCTGCCGACGCCAACGTGATTGAAGACTTCATCACCGCGGGGCTGACAAAGCTCGACGATCTGGGCACGCTGCGTCCACAGCTTGCCGAGGCGGTGCCCAGCATAGCGAACGGTCTGTGGAGGCTGCTGCCAGACGGCAAGATGGAAACGACCTGGAAGATCCGCGAGGGAGCGCGCTGGCACGATGGCACGCCATTCACCTCCGGCGACCTCGCCTTCACCTACGCCGTTGCCCGTGACTCCGAGATGCCCCTGTTCAGGAACCGCACGCTTGACCTCGTCGAGTCCATCGACACTCCTGATCCGCGCACCGTGACCGTTACCTGGACGAGCCTCTTCATCGAGGCCGATACCCTCTTCACACACATCCGCGTGCTTCCCCTGCCTCGACACATCCTCGAGGCGCCGTACACGGCGGACAAGGCGGGGGTTGTGAGTCTCAGCTACTGGACAGACGAGTTCGTCGGCTCCGGTCCCTTCCGTTTGCGGGAGTTCGCTCCAGACAGCCATGTGATCCTGACCGCGCAGGACGGCTATGTGCTGGGCCGGCCAAAGCTTGATGAGGTTGAGATTCGCTTCGTCACCGACCACAATGCCGTGGTGGCGAACGTGCTCTCGGGCGCCGCGCTGATGACGATGGGGCGCGGCGTGTCGCTCGACCAGGCGGTCCAGCTCCGCGACCAGTGGCAGGACGGCAAGCTCAGCATTGCCCTGTCCGGCTGGCTGGTGATCTTCCCGCAACTCATCAACCCCACCCCGACGCCCATCGCCGACGTCCGCTTCCGCAGGGCGCTGTTGCATGCGATCGATCGGAAGGAGATGGTCGACACCCTCATGTGGGGCACCGTGCCGATCGCGGATAGCCTGCTGCTTCCGACCGACGAGAAGTACCGAGAGATCGCGCCCCGGCTCGCGAAGTACGACTTCGACCCCCGCCGAGCGGCGCAAACGATCGAGGAGTTCGGCTACGCGCGGAGCGGTGGCGGCGCCTATCGTGACTCCGTCGGTCGGCCACTGTCAGTGGAGATGCGCACCACCCCTGGCTTCGACATCCACACGACGGGCCTCGAATCAATCGCGAGCTACTGGCGTCGGGCCGGCGTCGAGGTCGAGTCGACCGTCCTCTCTCTCCAGCAGTCGCGCGATCTGGAGTTTCGCTCGACGGCGCCCGGCTTCACGCTTCAACTGCAGGGAACGGACACGTCGGCGCTGGTCCGCTTCCACAGTCGCGAGATCCCGCTGCCGGAAAATAGGTTCACCGGCGACAATAAGGCGCGCTATAGCAACGCGGAGCTAGACGCGCTCCTCGACAAGTACATCGTGACGATTCCCAGCCCGGAGCGCACACAGGCACTCGGCCAGGTGCTGGGGCACTTGAGCGAGGCGGTGATCCCCCTGCCTCTCTTCTACAATGCGACTCCGACGCTCGTTTCCAACCGCGTGCAGGGTGCGACAACGAGCCGCTTGAACGTGTTCGAGTGGGACGTACGGTGACTGACTCGCTCACGAAGCCATTGCCCCTGACCGCCTACGAGCGCTGGCAGCGACAGGAGGGCGTGCCGATCCACCACGCCTACTACGTCGAGAGCCTCTACACGCTCGATCTGGGGCCCTGGGCCCGCAAAGGCGGGTCTGGCGCGTACCTCAACCTAGGCAAACAGGAGGAAGACGACGCCTACGTGGTGGAGATTCCGCCGGGCGGGGAGCTGATTCCCGAGCACCATCTCTTCGAGGCGCTGCTCTTTGTGCTGAGCGGACGAGGCGCGACCTCTGTATGGGCGAACGGCGCCGAACGGAGGACAGTCGAGTGGCAGGCCGGCAGTCTCTTCTCGCCACCGCTCAACTGCTGGTACCAGCACTTCAATGCCAGCGGGTCCGAGCCTGCGCGACTCCTGGCCGTCACCGGTCAGCCCAAGGCGTTCGAAACCTATCGCAGCCCGGAGTTCATCTACGGGTGTGACTGGACGTTCCGGGATCGATTCGGCGGCGAGGAAGACTACTTCAAGGATCCCGGACGTCGTCTGATGCGGCTGTGCTGGCGAACCAACTTCGTGCCGGACGTGCGCAGCTTCCCCCTCGAAGAGGAGCCGGAGCGCGGACCGGGATTCAACATGAAGTTCGCGCTCGCAGAGAACAGCATGGTGGCGCACGTCTCCGAGTTCCCCATCGCCACCTACAAGAAGGCGCATCGCCACGGCCCCGGCGCCTACGTCATCATTCTCGGCGGCGAGGGTTACTCGCGGCTGTGGTTCGAGGGCGACGCCGAGTCGATGCGGGTAGACTGGCGCGATGGGTCAGTGCTGTCGCCATCTGACGGGATGTACCACCAGCACTTCAATACCGGTCGGGGCCCGGCGCGCTACCTCGCCCTCCGTCCGGGCGGGCACCCGGAGTTTGGCGCGGCGCGCCATCAGCGCCACGAGGACCAACGCGCGGTGAACCAGATCGAGTACCAGGAAGAGGACCCGGCGATTCGTGAGGAGTACGAGGCGGAGCTGGCCAAGATCGGACTGACCATCCAGCTCAATACCGAAGAGTATCGCCTTGCCGACACATACGCTCGCGTCGCCCGCGGTGAGCTGGTTTAGAGACGTGGACGGAGAGTGCCTTGTCATTCTGAGCAAGGCGAAGGGTCCGTTCGCTGTCGTGCAGCGGGCTACGGATTCTTCGCCTGCGGGCTCAGAATGACAGTTTCCTTAGGAGGAAGAGGATGATTGATGCCAACAAGGCGTGGGAGCCGACCGAGCGCAAGACGCAGGCCAACGGCATGGATCCGATCAACGACCGCGTCTCTCCATACGACCAATGGATCGAGACGGTGGGCATCCCGATTCATCGAGGGTTCTACATTCCCGACCTGCGCACCATGGAGCTTGGGCCCTGGGCGGAGCGTGAGTGCAACGCCGCCTTCATCCAGCTCGCCGGCCAGGAGGGCGTATCTGAGCTGCGCGCATCGGAGATCGCGCCGGGCAAGACCTTGCCAGCGCTGCGCTTCGCGCTGGACGAGGTGGTCTACGTGGCGGAAGGCCGCGGGCTGACGACGCTGCTCGACGCGTCTGGCAAGCCGAGCAAGGTATTCGAGTGGGGACGGCACAGCCTCTTTCTGCTGCCCCGAAACCAGGCGTACCAGCTTGCCAATACCCAGGGTGCCCAGAGGGTGCGGCTGCTGCACTGCAACTACCTGCCCTACGTGGCGCCCATCACCGGCGACGTGGCCTTCTTCTTCAACAACCCGTACGTCGGCCGTGACGCGGCCGATGATACTGAGGACTTTTACTCCGAGGCGAAGCTGATCGACCCGCCCACGGACGGTCGGCGTGCGCGCGGCGCCTTCTGGCGGGGGAACTTCTTCCCCAGCATGCTTGACTGGGACAAGCTCACCCCCTCGAAGCGGCGCGGAGCCAGCGCCAAGTCAGTCGCGATCCACTTCGCCCACTCGCCGATGAGCTGCCACATGACCTACTTCCCGCCGCTTCGCCACAAGACGGCCCACTGGCACGGCGCCGGCTACGTAATCGTCGTCTTGACAGGGGAAGGCTTCTCGCTGATGTGGCCGGAGGGCCAGGAGCCAGAAGGCCCGGAGAAGAACGAGAAACAAACCATCGAGTGGCACGAGGGCAGCGTGTTCGTGCCACCCACTCGTTGGTGGCACCAGCACTTCAACGTCGGGGCCGCTCCGGCGCGCTACCTGGCGCTCCATCCACCGGCCAGCGTGATTGCGGTCGGCGAGATGGTGGAGGATTCGCCCCTGGCGGTGGGCTATCGCCAGGTGAACTACCCGCAGATCGCCTACACCGACCAGGAACCGTGGATCCGGGAGCGCTTCGAGGCGGACCTGGCCAAGCGCGGCCTGGAGAGCCGCATGCCTGCCGATGCCTATAGCGACCCTAACTACGTCTGGCCCATCGAGGTGTAGCGGCGGCGGCGCCTGGAATGTCGAAACGTGGGAGTTCCGTTGATTGAGGACCTTCCGTGAAGGAGGAGTGGATGACACAGGTGGATGAGTCCCGACCGCTAACGCGAGAGGAGAACGATCTCTTGACCCAGACGGGCCCGGGGACACCCGGCGGCGAGCTGCTGCGTCGTTACTGGCAGCCGGTTGCCCTCTCCGAGGAGTTGCCGCCCAGTGGCGCGCCCCGGCCGGTACGCATCATGAGTGAGGATCTCGTCCTCTTTCGGGATGACGGGGATCGACTGGGGCTGCTCGGCTTGCACTGCGCTCACCGCGGCGCCGACCTTTCGTACGGACGACTCGAGGATGGCGGCCTGCGCTGCATCTACCATGGCTGGCTATACGACGTGAGTGGCCGCTGCCTGGAGCAGCCGGGCGAGCCGGCCGGCAGCACGTTCCACGAGCGGCTGCGTCATCGCGCCTATCCGTGCCGAGAGGTCGGAGGCATCATCTTCGCGTACATGGGCCCGGGCGAGCCACCACTGTTCCCCGCCTACGAGCCGCTCCTGGCGGATGAGGGATATCGGGTATCCAAGAAGCGTCTGTCCGACTGTAACTACCTGCAGTCGCACGAGGGCAACCTCGATCCGGAGCATCTGTCCTTCCTGCACCACGGCCTGCCGCGGCGCGAGGGCAATTTCTATAGCGCTCCCCCGATCGTGCGGACCGAAGAGACACCCTTCGGTGGTCGCGTGTATTCCATTCGCCCAGCGCCTGATGGCATGAGATTCGTCAAGACGACCTGTTTCGTGATGCCGAACATCAACGCCACCGGCCCCGACCATGGCGGCTTCCAGATGGGTTGGCACGTGCCGATCGATGATTTCAGCCACTGGCGCTACTCCGTTGGCTTCCGCAGGACAGCGCCTATGGACGAGCTGGCGCGGACCGAGTCGGTGAGTGAGATAGCCGACGGGTACCGACACGTGCGGAACCGCGCGAACCGCTACCTGCAAGATCGCGAGGCCATGAAGACTTGGAGCTACAGCGGCATCGGTACGAGCAATGGCCCTCAGGATGCCTGCGTGCAGGAGGGCATGGGCGCTATCGAGGACCGCACTGAAGAGCATCTCGGAACCACGGATCAGGGCGTGCTTCTGGCGCGCGATCGGCTGTTGCGGGCGATACAAGACGTTCTGGCCGGCCGCGACCCGCCGCACGTCGTGAGGGATGAGACCTCGAACCACCACGACATCCGCGTGGTCACAGCGGTCATACCGGGTGATCGAGACTGGTACAACTTCTGGGAGAGCAGCCAGGAGGCAGGAGTAGTGTCGCCGTTCAGAGCGCTTCGCGCGGCTGGACGCGTGTGACGGGCCGTTCGTAGGGATGGATGGGCAACCACCGGCGGCAGCCGCCGCTGGCGTGGGTTACGCGGATTCGAGCCGACGTGCCGGAGGCTGTCACACTTGTCACGGTTGTCACAGGGGTCTTTTTTCGAGCGAACCTGGCTGTCCGCTCTAGGAGGTGGTCCATGACGACGATAGAAGAGAACGTGCTGCTCACGGAGACGGGGCCCGGAACGCCGTGTGGCGAGGTCATGCGCTGCTACTGGCAGCCGGCCGCTCTCTCAGAGGAGTTGCCTTTGGGCGGAGCGCCTGTTCCACTGCGGCTTTTCAGCGAGGACCTCGTCCTTTTCCGCGACGATCAGGGGCGACCCGGCTTGCTGGGCATCCACTGTGCACACCGTGGCGCTGACCTGAGTTACGGTCGCATCGAGGATGGCGGGCTACGTTGCATCTACCATGGCTGGCTCTACGACGTGTCCGGGCGCTGCCTGGAGCAGCCCGGCGAGCCGGCCGGCAGCACATTCCACGAGCGAGTGCGGAAGCGCGCTTATCCGTGCCGCGAGGTCGGCGGCATCATATTTGCGTACATGGGCCCGGGCGAACCGCCAGCGCTTCCACCGTACGAGTTCATCACGGCGCCAGAGACGCACCGCTCCAACAGCAAGGTGTTCCAGGAGTGCAACTACCTTCAAGCGAACGAGGGCAACCTCGACCCGGTGCATCTTTCGTTCTTGCACCGGATCTTCGCGCGTGAAACCCGAGGCCAGCAAGGCCTCAACGCGGCCGATACCGCTCCGACGATCGAGGCCGAAGAGACTGAATGGGGCGTGCGTATCTACTCGATTCGCAAGGCGCCGCCCGACCAGAACTACGTGCGAGTCACAAACTACTGCCTGCCGAATTTCAGCATGGTGAGTGGCAGCGCCGAGGGCTACACGGTGAACTGGCACGTGCCGATCGACGACGAGCACCATTGGTACTGGCAGATCCGCTTCAGCCGCCTGGCGTCGAAAGACGACAGCCCGCGCTGGAACACGGGGCGCCGCGAGGAGGTTGGGCCCGACTATCGAAAAGTCCGAAACCGCGCCAACCGCTATCGGCAGGACCGCGCAACGATGAAAACCGAAACGTTCACCGGTCTGGGGAGGAACTTCCTGCCGCACGACTCTTGTGCGACGGAGGGGGAAGGCCCCGTTCAGGACCGAACCGAGGAGCATCTGGGCGCTACTGACCGCGGCATTATGGCCGCCCGCAGCGTGCTCTTACGGGTCATTCGCCAGGTGCAGGCCGGTCAGGACCCACCGATGGTCTTCCGCGGCGCGCAGGCCGCGGAAGTGCCAAACGTCGTCGTTCGTAACGACGTGCTGATCCCGAATACTGTCGACTGGCACAACTACTGGGACGACGAGTCCGTCGATCAGGAGCTGGTCAGGGCGTAGTACGCGGCGTTTCGGCCTCGGTCCTTTGAATCTGAAGAGATTCAATCAAGCCTGGCCACCGAATCACTGAAGCTCCCATTCGTGGACGTTCCACGTCATGCCGCCGCTGGTGTCTGGCCCGATCGCGCCCGGACCCTTCAGCGCAGATACGTGCGCGACGGCGCCCAGGTCGTAATAGAGGGAGATGGCGGGAAGCTCCTCGCTGAGCAGGCGCGTCATCTCAACGATTTGCTGGATCCGCTGATCACGATCCAGGGTCGCGTTGAACCTGTCCAGCATGCGGTCATACTCCGTGTTGGACCACGAGCCTCGGTTGTTTCCGCTCCAGCGCACCTCGGGCCGGGGAATCGACGCCGTGGTGAAATTGCGCAGCGCGTTCTCGCCAAGACCGGTACTGAAGCTGTAGTACCCGGGATACGAGGCCCTCGCCTGGCCGTCCTGCGCTTGAGCGGCCGGAAGCACGGCCTCCTGAATGTCGAATCCCGCCGTCCGCCACTGACCGGCCATGATCGATCGCTCGTTTTCATATTGAGGCGACGCGTTCACTTTCAGCTCGATGCTGAGTCGTCCATCGGTGAGGCTAGCGAAGAAGCCGTCTGGCCCCCTGGCGAACCCAGCATCAGCCATCAGTTGTTCAGCGCGTTGCAGGTCCAGCGGATATTTGACGATCGCGCGGTCCACGAGGGGATAGTAGTCTACGGCCGGAGGCAGAATCGTCTCAGTCATGATGCCCTCGCCCTCGTAGAGAACGTCGTTCAACGCGGACTTATCCGTCGCGTGAGCCAGGGCACGGCGCACTCGCGCGTCTCTGATTCCGCGTGGGCCGCCCAGGTCGGGGTTGAGCTGCGCATACGCCGCGCGATACAGATCCGGCGCTACGAGCAGCGTCCCCCCGTTAGTGGCCGCCCACTCGCGTTTGGCGATAATCCCCTGCTGGAAGCCCAGGGCATTATCCCCGGCCAGGTGAATCGCGCCGGAGAGCAGGTTTGCCAGCGCCGCGTTCGCGTCGGGGATGAAGGCAATGCGCAGCCGGTCTATCTTCGGGCGGCCCCAGACGTGCGCATCGAAGGCCACCCCTTCGATGGAGCTACCTGGCTCCCAGCGCTCGAGCCGAAAGGGCCCCAGACCGATGAACTCACGTGTCCAGTAGGCATGCGCTGCAAAGGCGTCCCAC
>JAERMM010000338.1 GCA_016844585.1 Chloroflexota bacterium
GCGGTCGGGTGACCCGTCATGAACGCATTGGGACCAGTGGAGACGGCCGTTCGGAATCAATTCAGTGCACCCGTCGTGTTGCACACGCTCGACCAGTGCCGACCCTTCATGCTCCGCCTGATCGACGCTCAGGGCATCGTCTTGGAGTTGGGCGTGAAACGCGCTCAGACGCGTATCTCCTGGGCCTGCCTGGAAGGGATTCTTTCATTCCTCCGAGGACGTGATTGGATTCGTGCAGGCGGGGGGAGAAACATCGAAGGAGAACCGGGGACGCTGGACGAATACTTGAAGCAGTGCATCAAGCGGGACACCGCGCACTACATCGCGGCGGTCCTTGCTGACGCGGGCATCATCCAGACGGCCACCGGCCGACCCCTTCTACTCAAGCTCGCGTAGAGCCTACGCATAGGAAGTGCACGGATGACCAAGACCCACAAAAAGCTCTTCGAAGTCGCTCTCCCCCTCGACGCGATCAACGTCGCGTCGGCGCGGGAAAAATCCATCGGCCACGGGCCCCCCGGCGCACTGGACGTGGCGCGTGGCCTTGATCAACCAGTGCGGATTCGCGTGGGCTGGGCCAGATGCTGACCCGCCTGTTCATCCGCAACTTCAAGCGGTTCGGGGAAGTCGACATCGAGTTGGGCAACCCCGTTGTCTTTATCGGCCCTAACGACTCAGGCAAAAGTACGGCCCTCCAAGCGCTGGCTCTCTGGGACCTCGGCCTTCGCCGCTGGCTGGAGAAACGAGGAGGCCGAGTGGCTCCCGAAAAACGGCCCGGCGTAACCATCAACCGGCGCGACCTCGTGGCAGTTCCTGTACCGGACGCGAATCTGCTGTGGCGCGATCTGCACGTGCGCGACGTCAGCAAGGCCGGCGGGAGGCAGCGCACGACCAACGTGCGCATCGACATCAGGGTTGATGGCGTAACGGACAGCGCGGAGTGGTCCTGCGGGCTCGAATTCGACTACGCCAACGATGAGTCCTTCTACTGCCGACCAATGCGCGTGTCGGAAAGCCTCGACGACGGACGGCTGCCTGTCCCCGAGCAGGCGCGCCAGATTCAGACGAACTTCCTGCCGCCGATGTCCGGCATCGCCGACCGAGAATTCGCCAAGCTACCAGGCGAGATTGCGTTTCTCATCGGTCAGGGCAGGACCGCGGAGGTCCTCCGAAACCTGTGTTATGAGGTGTTTATCACCGATGAGCAGGGCGGGCCCCCGATCTGGCGCGAGCTAGAGGGTCAGATGCGGGAGCTATTCGGGATCAATCTCGAAGAGCCTGTCTTCGTCCCAGAGCGTGGCGAGATTCTCATGTCCTATCGAAGCTCATCCGGAACACGGCTTGACCTCTCATCGGCCGGCCGTGGACTCCAGCAGACCCTACTGCTGCTCACTTATTTGGCGATCAATCATGGATCCATTCTCCTGCTCGACGAGCCCGACGCCCACCTTGAGATCTTGAGGCAACGGCAAATCTACAACGTGCTAGCGGACTGGGCCCGCCGAAACGGCAACCAGATCGTTGCGGCGAGTCATTCAGAGGTCATCCTGAACGAGGCAGCCGACCGAGACGTGGTCATCGCGTTCGTCGGCCTGCCTCATCGTATCGACGACCGCGGCAGCCAACTCCTGAAGTCATTGAGGGAGATCGGATTTGACCAGTACTACCAGGCGGAGGAGACGGGCTGGGTACTCTACCTAGAGGGGTCTACCGATCTCGCTTGCCTTCGCGCCTTCGCAGAGCGGCTGGATCATCCCGCGGCGTCGGCCCTCGAGCGGCCGTTCGTGCACTACGTTGCCAACCAGCCGCGGAAGGCACAGGACCACTTCTATGGTCTCCGGGAGGCCAAGGGTGACCTCGTCGGAGTCGCCATCTACGACCGTCTGGAGCAACTGCCCCCTGCCGACTCCGTGCTAAGGCACGCGATGTGGCGGCGGCGCGAATTGGAGAGCTACCTCTGCACCAGAGATACCCTTCTCTCGTTCGCCGAGGACCAGGGTCGAGAACAGCACGGGCCCCTCTTCGGCTGGGAGTGGCGCAACGCGATGGATTCATCCATAGCCGAGATCGAGTCGGCTCTTTCCGCCCTTGGCAAGCCCTCCCCGTGGGGACCTGACCTGAAGGCCAGCGATGAGTTCTTGGATCCGGTGTTTAGACGGTTCTACGAACGGTTGGGGCTGCCCAATCTCATGCGCAAGAGCGACTACCACACCCTCGCGCCCTTTGTGCCTGAGAGCGCACTCGACCAAGAGATCGGCCAGAAGCTGGACCTGATCGCGCAGGCGGCTGAGCAGGCCAAGCCCAGGAAGGATTGACACGGTGGCGCACAAGAAACTCATTGAAGTCGCCCTGCCCCTCGACGCCATCAACGTCGCATCAGCGCGCGAAAAAATCGATCCGCCACGGGCATCCGAGCACGTTACATCTGTGGTGGGCGCGGCGGCCGCTGGCGGCGGCGCGGGCGGTGATACATCCAGGCTGCCACATGCGCGCATCTCAACAGCCTGGTGTCCTGCTCCATGAACGGCGCTGCTTCAACTTCAAGGGCTTCACCAAAGAAATTGACTCGACCCTTGACAAGTGTCCTCACAGCCGAATGCATTTCGGGGGGTGGTTGAAGCATTGTTCGACCGACAGTGCCGAGCCTGCTCAAGGTAGGTCCGAGGGTGGAGGAAGTGGACCGGACGACCACATAGCCAACATAGCCAGGATCATCGGGGAGGCGCCCGAGATGCTCGGCGCCGATCGCCTGCGTGAAGAAATGCAGGCGGTGGGTCGTGTCTGGCACCGGCGCAAACGTCTTCGAGTGGAACACAGAGAATTCGCTACGGTAATCGGAATCGATATACCGTGTCTCGATGACGGCAGTCGTCGCGCCGCCCAATCTGGCTACTTCGAGACACCGCCCGAAGGGACGGTCGCGGCCAGGAGCAGCGTACCTATTCCGCAGCGCATCCCAATCAGCGGATGAGCGGAGCGCGACGATCTCGGCCGGATCGGGCTGTTCCCA
>JAERMM010000104.1 GCA_016844585.1 Chloroflexota bacterium
GCGCAGCCCTTGCGGGATCAGGTCGGGATTCTTCGCGAGGTGGTCGAAAAGCAAGCGCGCCAGCTGAACCGTGTTCCGTTCGGGGCCGCCGTGCTGGCCCCCCATGACGAAAACAGACGCTCCGCCGTCGCCCAGATGCTGAACCACCAGGGGCCGGCCGTCCTGGCTGTAGCCAATCACCGATTCGGAGTCCAGGATCGAGAGCCCGGCGCCAAGCGTGGCCGCTGCTGTCTCCGTGGCATGGGCCAACGGCGCGGCGATCATGTTGACGGCAAGAGCCGCAAGGCAGATTGCTCCGAACGCCCGGTTCATCGCCTACGGCCCAATCAGTTGGCTGACGGTGACTAGCTCGTAGCCGCGAGTAAGCAGCCCGTCGATGATGCGCGGCATGGCTCGTGCCGTCGCGGTTGGCGACACGTGGTGCACTACCACGGCGCCTGGAACCGATTTGCTGAGGTCCGTCGCGAGGACGCCCTCGGTCGTCGCCGTCTCGAGCCAGTCGCCTGAGTCAAACGTCCAGAAGACTGAACGGAACCCCTCTTCTTCCACGACACGTAGGATCCGCTCGTCGCGGGAGCCGAACGGCGGTCGCCACAGAGGAGCAATACCCGTTCCCGCCGCGCTCTCGATGGAGATCGTAGCTCGGCGCAGCTCGACCCGCATTTGCTCTTCTGTCAGCGAGCGGAAGTCCGGGTGGCTGTAGCTGTGGTTCGCCAGTTCGTGGCCCTCGGTGGCTATGCGTCGGATCACGTCAGGATAGCGATCGGCGAACGCTCCAGCCACGAAGAATGTGGCGCGAACCGAGCGGTCGCGAAGGGCGTTGAGCAACTCTCCCACGGTACCAGCGCCCGCGCCAGCGTCAAAGGTCAGGGCGATGAGCGGTAGCGCCGGGTCGCCACGAATCAGCTCGCCGCGCTGGCCCAGCACGAGCCGCCGAGGCGGCCAGTCTGGCTGTGTCCACGTCGCATCCGGCTTACTGATTGGACCGATGGCCGCAACGTCAATCCAGCCATCGGCTGAGCGTGTTGTGCTGTTGCCCGAAAAGGTCACGGGCAAGCGTTCAGCCTCCCCACTGCCGATGACCAGGAAATAGGATCCCGGGGGTAGGCGTCCGAGGCTGTCTGCGTCCGTGTCCGGGCTGTCCCACAGGGCTGCCTGCGTGTGGTTTGCGACCCAGAACTGGCGGGCCTCGTCTTGATCGAGCTCGGTGGCCGCCTGCCTTCGTCCGCCAGAAGTGGCCGCGCCCTCCAAATGCGGAGCGGCAGGCGCACCCAGCATGTCTACAATCGCGGCTCGTTCGCTGGCGAGGGTCGGGGTCTCGCAGGCGGCGAGAAGGGGGGCAACCGCGACCAGAGCGGTCCAGATGAGAATTCGAGCCGCCAGCGCCTTCAACCGGTCACCTCTCGTCGTCTGCACGTTGATGATACGGGCATTGACGCTCTCGCCTGGCGGCCCGTACGCTGTCTGAAGGGCGCCGCTGCGCCGGGAGGCAATCGTGGTCATCTACACCATGGCGTGGGATCTGCCGACCCACACGGAGACGTTGCGCGTGTACGCAAACAAGGCGCGGAACGACTGGATTCCGACCACCATTGCGTTCGAGGGAGTAAAAGAGGTTGCGACCTACCGCAATCCGCTGGAGAGCACGCCCCAGGTACTGGTGGTCATCTCCTTCGAGGACATGGCTGCCTGGCAGCGTTACGTCAGCTCGCGCGACAACGAACGGATCATGCGGGAGCACCGTACCCTCGGCTGCACGGCGATCACGACACATGTATGGATGCCTTCCACACTGACGCCGGAGCCCGTCCGAGCGAACCAGACGGCTGGAGCCACTCGCGCGGAGTAGGTAGGAGCGTGACCTCCTGGGCATTCGTCTCGGATGTGCACGGCAACCTTCCGGCCCTGCTCCGAGCCGAGAAGCGTGCGCTCTCGGTGGGCGCTGATGCCTTCGCTTGCCTGGGTGACGTCATCGGGCGAGGCGATCCGTCCGGCTGTGTTTCCTGGGTACGGGACCGCACCGTGATTGCTATCGTCGGAAACCGCGATATCGACTATCTCGATCGAATTCACCCTGAGCTGCAACGGTTGGTCCTGTCGTGGCCAAACGAGGCGACCGCGTCCGACTTCGTGGTCAGTCACGGTGACCCGCGCTTGCATCGCTTTCTCAACTCATCAGGAGAGAAGGATGGGTTCCGTCGCGCGTGCGCCTACATGTCGGAGCGTGCTGCCCGGGTCTGGTTCTTCGGCCATACGCATCGAGCCAGGATCTGGCGACTGCACGGCGGCGATGCAGTCGCTTTGAATGGGTCTGAGGTCCGTCTCGATCCCGGGAACTGCTACGTCGTGAACGTCGGAACGACGGGCTTGCCTCTGCCAGGTCGCGGCGAGGCGTCATTTGTGGTCTACGACGACGTGGCCGCCGTCCTGCGAGTCTTGCCTGTGGGTCGCGTTTCGCCGGTCCAGGCGGCTGTCGGGGCGATGCTATAGTGACAGAAAGAGCCAGCTTTCCGAGGTTGCCGATGGCCGAACCACGAACGATCTACCTGGATCATGCTGCCACAACTGCTGTCCACCCAGGGGTGGTAGAGGCAATGCTCCCCTATTTCACCGCGAGCTACGGGAACCCGTCAGGCTCGTATGCGCTTGCACGGGAGGCGCGGAAGGCGCTCGATCGTGCTCGAGACGACGCCGCGGAGTTGCTTGGTTGTCGGAACACAGAGATCATCTTCACCAGCGGTGGAAGTGAGAGCGACAATCTCGCCATCAATGGCGTCGCGTTCGCCAGCCGTGACAGAGGCCGGCACATCGTGACGTCTGCGGTCGAACACCATGCTGTAATTCACACCTGTGAGTATCTCGAGCGGTACCTCGGGTTCGACGTAACCGTCGTCCCGGTGGACGCAATGGGATGTGTGGATCCTGCCGACATCGAGAGGGCGATTCGTCCGGACACGATTCTGGTCAGCATCATGCTTGCAAACAACGAGGTTGGGACGATCCAGCCACTGGCCGCCATCGCATCGGCAGCGCACCACCGCGGTGTGCCTGTACACACCGATGCAGTGCAGGGCGCCGCCAGCCTGGACCTGGACGTCGACCGGCTCGGCGTGGATCTCCTCTCACTCTCCGCGCATAAGTTCAGTGGACCGAAGGGAGTCGGTCTGCTGTACGTGAGGCGCGGTACGCCGATCCTTCCTCAACAGCGGGGAGGCGGCCAGGAGCGCGGAATGCGGGCCGGAACAGAGAACACGGCAGGAATCGTTGGCGCCATTGCTGCGCTGCGTATTGCCCGAGACGAGCTTGACGCATATGTTGCCCACTGCTCAACGCTGCGCGATCGCATCGTCGAATCGGTCCTGACACACATCGAAGACGCGGTTCTCACCGGACATCCGACGGAGCGACTTGCAAACAACGCAAGCTTCGCTTTCCGAGGGGCCGATGGTGAAGCGCTGCTGATGGCACTCGACGCGGAAGGCATCGCGGCGTCCGCGGGCAGCGCTTGTACGTCGGGCACGCTAGACGTGTCTCACGTGCTGCGGTCAATGGGGATCGACGACGATCTGGGCGGCGGCAGCCTGCGGCTCACGGTCGGGATGGATACCGCTCACGAAGATGTGGACCGCCTCATCGAGGTCCTGCCCGCTATTGTCGATCGAGCGCGAGCGGCCCGTCGTATGTCGGTGGGCTGACCGTGGGACCCACCGCAGGACGGGCGGGTTGGTTCCCTATCCCTCTCCCAGAGAGGGATAGGGTGAGGGCGGCCCCCGGAGACGGCCCGGACTCGGGACTCAGGCCGTTGGCGATGTCTCTTGGCTGGCAGGCACGATTCCGACGGCCTGCTGGATCGCTGCGACGAACTGCGCTTCAGGCATCGCGCCCACGAACTCGACCTTGTCGTTGATGATCGTCTTCGGGACACCACTCACGGCGTAACGGCCTGACAGGTCGGGGAACTCATTTGCCTCGACGATGTCCGCCCGGACGTTGTCGAACTCCATCGCCATTCGATGGGCGAGGCCGGCCAGCGTTGGACACCACGGGCAGGTGGGTGTGACGAAGACCTGGATATGAATTGGCTCATCAATGGCTTCGAGGGCCTCGCGGGTTTCGGCCGCGAGCTCTGCTCCGCCTCTGGATGCCGACTGAATATCGCCCAGCAGGGTCGCGAATTCGTAGCCAGTGGGCGCGCCGACGTAGCGGACGCGTCCATCATCCGGACCCATGATGACGAGTGTAGGAACTCGCTCCACCGCGAACTGTCGAGCGATCTCGCGGTCGGTTCCGACGTTGTGGACTTCGAGTGTCAGTTTGTCCGAGATCTCCACGACGTCCTGGAGTAACTCTTGGACGTCGTCGCACGTCTCGCACGATGCGCGGCCAGGCACGTAGAGGAGCGACTTCGGTGTCGTGAATAACTTCAAGCGCACTGGATTGACGAGGTTCTCGTCGAAGATCTTCGTGATCGTCGTTCGGTCTTGAGCACTGATGATCGGCACTTATGCTCCTCCTGCCGCTCGAAAACTCTGAGGCTGCTAGATTCCGTAGCTGGAGCGGATGCGTGCGCGGATGACCAGTTCGCCGCTTTCAACCGGTGGTGCGGGTGAATCACCACCAATGGCCGGCGCTGCGCGGACGCCCTCCGCGAATGGCCGAGGCGCCTGAATTGAATCCTCGGTTATTGAGATGACACCCTTCAGGCTCAACCCGGCGGCGGATGCGATGGCGCGGGCCTTTCGATCCGCGTCGGTCGTGGCCGCGGCGAGCGCCTGGAGCCGAAGCTGCTCTTGATTCTGGAGCCCGAAGCGCAGGCCGCCAATCACGTTCGCGCCGCTGTTGGATGCGGCGTCGAGGACGGCGCTCGCGCGCGAAATGTCCTTTACGGTAAGAGAAACGTTGTTGCTGGCGCGGTAGGACTCGATCTCCTGGGGACCGTCGTCGCCCCGTGGTCGGGCTCGATAGATCGGCTGCAGCGAGAGGCCCGTCGTCTGGACGTCTCGGTCCTCAATGCCCAGGCCCTTGGCCGCGGCAATAACCGCCGCCAGTCGCCTGCTGACCTCGTTCATCGCGTCCTGAGACGCGGGCGCAAGCGCGGTGGCGCCCACGGTGACGACTGCCATGTCCGGCTCGGCGCGAAACTCACCGTCTCCTGTCACGTTGATGCTTGGCTTCTGGTCGGTCGACGATCCCTGACCCGAGGGCGCGGCGAACGCCGCGCCGATCTGCCAGGCTGCCAAGACTGAAACCCAGGTCAGCGTCGTTATTGCTGCCCATGTTCGGCTGGAGATCTTGTTGCCGATCATGCTCTTGTCTCCTCTAAACAAATGGATCATTCCCGCGATTTTTCGTGCGCCGACAAGAAGGGACCAGCATCGTTTGTTCGTTCACCACGCCCAGGTGTCACAGGTGTCCTGCTGTCACACACCCCTTTTTCTTTGCCCGCACGCTCTCCGTAACCTGTACTTATCCCCTGTAACGACCGTAGTCTGTGCCGGCACGCTCCCTTGTCCCTTGTCCCTTGTCCCTTGTCCCTTGTCCCTTGTCCCTTGCGGGCGAGCTTCCTCCCACTCGACCGTCAGCTTTAGCATAAAGCAGTTGCCCTCTTGAACTGTTCGGTCGCCGATCTCGCGGTCCGTCACTCCTACGGTGACAAGTGGCGGATCGTCTCCGAGCCCCTGGCCGACTAGCTCGCGCCGGATGGTATAGCTGCCGCCCCACGACGATGACGACTCAGCAGCGATCTGCCGCAGTGTCACCCCGGGTCGAAGGTCCTTCTGGCTCTGCTCCCAGCCCTCCTCGATCGCGTTCCAGGCGACCTTCCAATCCGGTGGAATTGGTTCCGTGACGATCGGTTGAATCGCTCTCGCTTGATAACCCCTGCAATGCGCGGCGACGTCGACAGTGCACAGCCCCCCCGTCCCGAGCTTTCTTCCGATGGGCTCAGGGGGCAGGTCGCCAGGGTCGTTCAGACTCGTGACTCCGAGAAGTGGCATCGACGGGCGATCCCCTCCGGCTCGGGATACCGCAAGGACCACCTCACCGTAAATCTCCCGGTCGGTCGCGCCCGGCCTCGCGTGAGTCTGGGCCGCGGCCAGTCCCGCGTCGACGGCTCTCGCTGCCTCCTCGATGCAGCGTATCTCCTCGTCGCTCTTTACATATCGCGCATCCTGCATCAGTTCGCTCGCTCCAACCCATCGCGTGTGTGAAAAGACCTCACGAAGTGCAATGAAGGTGTGATAGTTGAGATCGCCGCTGGGGTGGTGGGGGGTGCGATCCAGTCCGACGACGCCGACGATCCTGCGATCTGCGCCAAGCTCTTCGAGCCGCGCGACGATTGCTTCGGTCCACCGGCCCCCGCGGGGTCGCACATCGTCCACCCAGTGAAAGGCTGCGCTTCCGACGCGACCTTCGCCACTTAGCGCTGTCACGGCCCCGTCGAGTGGGAAAATCGTGGGGCCAACGTCGAACGCCATCTGCGTGAGATAGCGACTATCCGGTTCGCCGGTGACCACAAGGATCTCAATGCCCGCGGACTCCATCAACGTACGGACCAGATGCCACCGCCGATCTCGCTCGTGCAGTGAGAAGCTGGGTGTTGGGGGCTGGGCGAGGGCCATCTGCAAATCGTCCACTGTTGGCTATTATCGGAGCGCTTCCCGTCGTGTGCCAGCATGAGCGTGTCGGAAGCCCTTGGAGGCGCCCGGCTGGCCCGTCGCATACGGCGATCCTTCCACATTTGCCTCGCCCCGATTCTCGCCATTGTCCTTGGCAGCGCTCCAAACATCGAGGAGGAGCGGATCGGCCAGATCGTGGCCCCCTCCGCGTGGAGCATCTGGTCCTGGGAAGCACAGAACGTCGTCCAGGGTCTACGCCTCCTGGGACTCGAGGCGACGACTGGCCCACAGAGCGGGCTTGCCAGCCGGCTCGAATCACTCCTTTCAAACCCCTCCGTGGTCCGAGACGATGAGACGTGGGCTCTCCTCGTGGTCTCGGCTATCTCGGCGCAGCTTCGCAGCCAGGATGTTGCCACCTTGGGGCCTGTCGTGTTCCCGCCTGTCACCCTCCTTCGTTCTCCTCAGCTCGGATCTGGATTTGGCCACAGCCGAAGCGCTCGAGCGAAGCGTCGAGCAGCTCAACCTGTCCGCGCTCGTCGTCGACATTGGCGGGATTGCGACCTACCCGCCGCTGATCCCTCGCGACCTGCCGCCGCTTGCGGCAATAGAAACCGCGGCTCACGAGTGGACACACAACGCTCTCTTCTTGACACCTCTGGGCCTCGCCTATGAGCGGAGCACCGAGGCTCGCGCTATCAACGAGACGACCGCTGACCTCGTTGGAAGTGAGATTGCATCCGCAATCGCCTCCCAATTCGAGATCGCCCCGCGGCCCGTCGGGGGCGGTGGGCGGGCTCGGCAGCTCAGGGAGGCTCTCCAGCGCATACGTACGGTCGCGGATCAGATGCTCGCCAGGGGTGAGGTGGAAGGGGCTGAAGCGTTCATGGAGGCCGAGCGTCGCTCCTTGGTCGAGCAAGGATTCACCATTCGACGACTCAATCAGGCGTACTTCGCATTCAACGGCAACTACGTGCAGGGGCCGGTGCGCTCCACGGAGATTCCCGACGGGCTGCGGGTGTTGCGCGCCCGAAGCACGTCGCTGGGTGATTTTGTGAGGCGAGTCGGAAAGATCACGTCGGCGGAGGAGCTCCGCAGGGCAGCCTACGACTGAGCCGTGTCGCGCGACCGCAGCGTGATCGTCCGTCGCAGCGCGAAATAGGCCATGGCTATGCTCAGAAAAAGCCCGACGGGCCCGTCGCGCCACCCTCCCAGAATGACGTAACGTCGAAGGAACTCGCGGACTGGCTCGCCAATCAGCGATCGCGCCCGCGCCTGATATCCCTGCGCGCGGAGGGCGGCGGCTTCCATGCTGGTGTACACCTCTTGCTTAGCGAAGAATTGCCCGAGTGTCGCGTAGTTGAAGTGGAGCAGTCTTTCAGACAGGAAGCCCTCCGGGCCGCCGAGCTGCACTTTTTCGTGAACGTGGCGCGTCGGATCGTATCGGGCCGACCCGCGCCGGAACAGCCGCATCTGATAGTCAGGTGACCAACCACCGCCCCTGATCAACCTCCCGAACATGAGGTTGTTTCGCGGCACCCAGTAGCCGACTGGCGCCCGAGAATCTCCCGAGGTGAGTCCTGCTTCGCTCGCGGCCACTCTTTGAAGGACTTCGTCGATCAAACGGTCGGAGACGCGCTCGTCGGCGTCAATGAAAAAGACCCATTGGCCTGTCGCGATCTCCAGTGCCCGATTGCGGAACGACGGAAAGGACGTGAACGGCTCGAGGACGACGTGGTCAGCCAATTGCTCGGAGACGGCGACCGACTCATCGCTCGTGGCGTCGTCCACCACGACTAGGATCTCATCCGCCCATCGCAGCGAGGGCAGAAGGTCGACGAGGTTCCGAGCCTCGTCGCGGGCGATCACGGCCGCGGTTACGGAGGGTGCGTTTCCTGCTCTCCGCTCAGATCGCATGTCAAGGGACTCGCTGGAGGGCAAGCTCGATGCCCCGGAGTCGCTCGGCCACGTCGTCGTCTGCGTGAGTCGCGAGCAGCCGCGACAGGCGGCGTCGCTCATGGTTGAGGCCGATACGCATGATGACGGCGTCAGCAGCGCGATACAGGTTGCCGCGGTGCTTGCGGTGCAGGTAACGGCGGCTCGCGTACAGGTGGGCAAGGCTGGACGCGCGAGCCGACGCCGCGCTGGCCCCACCCTCATGGATGACGACAGCGGACGGCACGTGCGCGATGTCCCATCCTTTCTGCTTCGCGCGGACGCACCAATCCACTTCCTCGCAATACAGAACGAACCGCTCATCAAAGGGCCCTACGTCTTCCCACGCGGCGTGCTTTACCAGCATGCAGGCGCCCAGCGGGTAGTCGACGAAGATCGGCTGACCGTTAGGTGATGCCAGGCGCCCGTTCCAGCGCGTCCGGAGTAGCCGCGCAGGACGGTGAAAAAACTCGAGCCAGGTCATCAGCAGGGTCGGATACGTAAATGCGCTGTCCTGCGGCGAGCCATCCGGGGACAGGAAGCGCGGGCCAGCAGCAGCGGCGGTCGGGTTCGCGTTCAAGAATGTCCCGAGTGCGTCAATGGCGCCGCCCTGGATCTCCGCGTCAGGGTTGAGAAACAGCAGCCGCCCGGCCGTGGACGAGGCGGCGCCTATGTTTGCCGCGGCCGCGAATCCGCGATTGCGATCCAGTGAGATCAGAGTTGCATGGGGGGCTGAGGTGCGAACCACGTCGATGGTTCGGTCAGTCGAAGCGTTGTCGACAACCACAATCTCAACGCCGGCCCTCGCGTTCGTCTGGACCGCTGACAGACAACGTCCGATCCAGCCCTCGGACTGAAACGTAACGATGACCGCAGACACATCGGGTTTCATCGAAGCCGCTGCCATCTCGCAAGGAGTCTACGAGCGGTTGCCCGTCTGTGCACAGGGGCGATGCTAGAATCCATCGGCGGAGGCAGGTTGCTGATCGATACGCATGCCCACGTAAATGCCCCGGAGTTCCGCGAGGACGCTGCTTCTGTTCTCGACAGAGCGGCAGCGGCCGGCGTGAAGCGGGTTATCTGTGTCGGTTACGATCTGCCCACCACGGAGGCGGCCATCGAGCTGGCGGAACAGGATTCACGTGTATTCGCCGCGGCCGGCCTCCATCCGAACTCTGTTGCCGAAGCGCCTGGCGACTGGCGAACGCGCCTGGAGGTGTTGGCTCGGCACCCTCGCGTCGTCGCGGTCGGTGAGACTGGGCTGGATTACTATCGGGATTGGACGCCACCGGAGGCGCAACGTGACGCCTTTCGTTGGCACCTTGAGCTGTGCGATCGGCTGGAATTGCCAGTCATCGTTCACAATCGTTATGCGGATGACGATGTGGCGGACGTCTTGCTGCGATGGATGTCGTCGCGACCAGGTGTCGGCGCGCCCGGCGTGCTGCACTCGTTTTGCGGACCGATGGAGATGATGGAGCGGTGTGTGGCGGCGGGTTTTGCGATCTCTTTCTCAGGGATGCTTACCTTCCGGAACAAGTCCCTGCAGTCCCTCGCCGCGGTGGCGCAGTATGCGCCGGAGACCTCAATTCTGATTGAGACCGACTGTCCCTACCTTGCACCGGAGCCACATCGCGGTAGGCGTAACGAGCCAGCGTTTGTCGCTGCAGTGGCCGCGCGAATCGCGGATCTACGGGGAAAGTCAGTGGAGTACGTCGAGCAATTGACCTGGAAGAACGCGCACCGCGTTTTCCCGCGCCTGGGCGAGGCTGACGGTGCGTAGCAGCGTGGCCGCGATGTTCAGCCCCATCGATTCAGACCTTGTCGTGGTCAATCGACGTCTGCGCGAGGCTGCCAGTCTGGGGCAGCCCCTGCTCCGTGGAATTCTCGAGCAAGTGCTGCTCGCCCCCGGCAAGCGAATCCGCCCTGCGCTCACCATCGCGAGCGGACGGCTGTTTCGTGAGCCGACGGCCGGCCTCCATGCGATGGCCGCAGCGGTCGAGTTCCTGCACACGGCGACACTCATCCATGACGATGTTGTCGACCAGACTGGTGAGCGGCGTGGAGGCGCAGCCTTATACAGCCTGTTCGGCAACTCCGTTGCAGTGCTGGTGGGCGACTATTTGTTCGCGCAGGCAGCGGCGACCGCGAGCGAGACGAACAACCTCCGGATAATGCGGCTCTTCGCGGAGTCGGTCATGACGCTCTGTTCGGGCCAGATTGATGAGAACTCGAGAAACGGCGACGGAAGCGCCTGGGTTGACCGGGAGATGTACTACCGGACCATCGACGCCAAGACGGCCGCATTGTTTGTCCTTGCCTGCCATGCCGGGAGCATCCTCGGGGAGGCGTCGGCGGAGGCCACCGATGCGCTCAAGCGCTACGGCCGGTCGCTTGGGCTGGCTTTTCAGATCGTGGACGATATTCTTGACCTCATTGGTGACGAGCAAACCATGGGCAAGCCGGCCGGAACTGATCTGCGCCATGGCGTGGTGACACTCCCCATCATCTACCTGCGTGACGAGATCCCCGCCGAAACCATGCGCAACGTATTTGCCTCCGATGGAGCCCGAGAAGAGGCGATCCAGACCATTACGGCGCTTGCGCCGACGAGCCGCGCTGTCGACCGTGCATACCGTGAGGCCCGAGAGTTGGTGGCGGACGCTGCGGGGGCGCTCGACGTTGTACCACGGGGAGAGCAGCGTGACCTGCTCATCGAGTTGACCACCACTGTCGTAGAGCGCAACGCATAGGGTCGAGCGGCCAGCGCGCACGGGCTAGAAACAGGGATTCGTAGGGGCGAGGCATGCCTCGCCGGCCCAACGTTGGGAGCACGCAGGTCAGGCATGCCTGACCCCTACCGCGGTGCAATGGCGATATTCGTAACATCTGACCCATTAGAACCCAGACCCGGAAGCAGTCAAGAACTCGCTGGGCGTCCATCCTGCTACACCGCGCTGGTCCTCCACGGGCATCCAGTCGCGCCCGTCCACCGTAAGCGGCAATCCCGTGACTCGGAGGATTGTTCCGTCCCGATACGCGACGAGCCCCCGAGCGTCAGGGCGTGGTTCACCTCGGATGAAAGCCCCGGCGCCAGAAGTGTTTGTGATTGCAACGAATTGGGGGATCGTCGGCGATTCGGGTTCGGCGACAGATGAGGTCTCTGGCGTCTGTAGAGGACGCCTTGGAGGCTCGCCACGGGGAGTCTCGCTGACCGTCGGTGTAGGCTCGGCCTCTCGTGGCGACATCAGTCGCGGACCGACGATGGCAAGGACGATGCTCAGTACGGCGATGACGGCGATGAACGCAGCGGTTGCTGGAATCAGCCAGGGTGCTTCGATCTGGCGCCCCTCAGCGAAAAATGGACGCCCACACCACTCGCAGACCCGAGCGTTTGGCTCATTTCTGCCGCCGCAGCCCGGGCAAAGAACCACGTTTCCCCCACGCACCAACGAGACTTCGAGATTGTAGCGACACCCGGTGCCCTGGGTAGAATAGGGCTCCCCCTTCTTTCCAAGATGAAGGGCGTTGGGCGCGGGGATCGGGTGGGTCCTTGTGCTCTGGAGGTCGTGGGTGCACGAGGTTTCGCTAGGGCCGGAGCTGGATGCGCTGGCGGCGGCCGCCCAGGCGCGACGGTTGGTGACGGTGGCCACCGTCGTCGATGCACCGCGGGCATCGGGCATCGCGGTCGGGCAGAAGCTGATCGTTGATGAGGACGAAACGATCGGTTCTCTGGGCGACGGGCCTCTTGACCTGCTGGTGGCTGCCGAGGCGCGGGTGGCGATGGACGAGCGTAAGAGCCGGGTTACCGTCTACGACGTGCCCGGAGGCCCCGAAGGCTCGAACGTCGAGATCTTCTTCGACGTGCTGGAGCCGACCCCACAACTGGTGATTATCGGCGCTGGCCACATTGCGGTTCCCCTCGCGACCTATGGCAAGATCCTCGGCTTCGAAGTGGTGGTTCTCGACGACCGAGACAAGTACGCCAGCGTGGAACGATTCCCGACCGCCGACCGAGTAATAGCGGCCGACTTCGGAAAGACGCTCCAGGGCTTTCCCCTCACGCGATCGAGCTATGTCGTGATCATCACGCGTGCTCACACGTACGATGAGGAATCATTGCGCATCATTCTGGATAGGCAGTGGGCATACTTGGGAATGATTGGCAGCCGTCGGCGCGTTCAGACCGTGCTCCGTATCCTGGGCGCCGAGGGTTTCGATGAGGAGAGGCTTCGCATGATTCGAGCTCCAATTGGGCTTGACCTGGCCTCAGAAACGCCGGAGGAGATCGCCCTGTCGATCATGGCTGAGGTGGTGGCCGTCCGTCGGGGCGGGTCCGGCGAGCCCCTTTCGAGCCCGAGCCGATTCAGGCCCATTGCCGTCTCGGAGGTAGCTAAATGACAGGGTCCGTCGATCTAGGGAAAATGCTGGCGGAGGCCAAGCGACATGCGGCCGATGGCGAGCGATCCGCTCTCGCGACGATCATGCGCACTCGCGGGTCCACCCCGCGCAAGGTCGGGGCGCGGATGCTGGTCTTCGAGGACGGGCTTTTCATGGGAACCGTCGGCGGGGGATGCGGAGAGTCAGACGTCCTTCAAGAGGCGCTGCGCGTGATCGAGACCGGTGAACCGAGTCACTTCCACGTCGACTTGACGGCGGACGAGGCTGAAGAGAGCGGCGACGTCTGCGGTGGAGTCATGGATGTCTTCATAGAGCCCGTGTCTGCGCGTAGCTGAGCCAGTCACGCACGATGCGCTGGTCGTTCGGGAATGCAAGGTCTGGCAAGCACCACGGAGCGAAGAGCCCAACCTCACTGACTTCGTCGCCCGCCGCCAGCGAACCCGCCACCCACCGCGCGACGTAGACCGCGAGCACGATAGGGTTCGCGGTCTCGGAGTAGAGGCCCAGCAGCTGTTCGACCTCAACCTCGATACAGGTTTCCTCTTGAACCTCGCGCACCATCGCGTCGGGAACTGCCTCACCTCGGTTCACGTAGCCCGATGGGAACGACCAGTAGCCAATCCGTGGATTGATAGCCCGTTTTCCGAGGATAAGCTTTCCTTCGACTGGAATGACTGCTACTGCTACCAGCTTGGGGTCGTCGTACTGGATCCATCCGCATCCGGGGCACGTCGCGCGCTGGCGGCCGGCTTCAAAGCGCCACAGCACCGGAGTCGCGCATTGCGGACAGAAATTCAATCGGAGCCTCGTAAGCGGGCAGGCTGGTCGCTCGGGCTATCATAGCCAGCAGCGAAACCCTCCGCAATTTCGCGTGAGTTGAGGTATCGGGCTCGCGTCACAACCTGACCGAGATCACCATCGGTATCGTGGCGCGGATAGAATTGGCGGGGCGACGGCAGCTTGGTACAATGGGTCAGTGACCTCGCGGAAGTGGCTCAGTGGTAGAGCATCACCTTGCCAAGGTGAGGGTCGCGGGTTCGAATCCCGTCTTCCGCTCCAGGTGTTTGAGATGGGCCCGTCTCGTGAGACGGAGCCCATCTTCGTATTCGTCTATTAAGGCCGTCGGGCCGCATTTTGGGGCCGTACAGTCCACTGAGGTGGTTGGCTCGATGAAGGTTCAGACTGAAGAACTGCCAGACAGCGAAGTCGCGCTGTCGTTCGAAGTGGACGATGACCGCGTGGAGCGAGCGATGGACGCGGCGTATCGGCGCATCGCCGGGCGCGTCAACATCGCGGGTTTTCGGCGAGGAAAGGCCCCCAGACAACTCGTGGAGCGGGTGGTTGGCCACGAGTCGCTCATGGAGGAGGCGCTTAACCATCTGCTCCCGGAAGTCTTCGAAGAGGCTCTTCGGGAGACTAGCCTGGTGGCCCTGACTGAACCCGAGTTCGACGTTGAGAGCTTGGCCCCATTGCGTGCCAAGGCAAGAGTTGTCGTCCCCCCTCCCGTCGATTTGGGTGAGTACCGTGCGATCCACCGTGCTGCTCCCGACGTCGCGGTCGCAGAGGAAGAGGTAGATCGCGTCGTTCAGCAGTTGCGCGAGAGCCACGCCGAATGGGTCCCGGTGGAGCAGCCGGTGGAGGTTGGGAACCGGGTCACAATCGATGTGGTTGGGACGGTTGCTGAAGAGCGAATCATCAATCAGGAAGAGATCGAGTATCTCGTCGATCCGGGGCGCAAAGCGCCCTTTCCCGGATTTGCAGAGCACCTCGTGAGCGCCAGCGCGGGTGATTCTCTCGCTTTCGACCTCACGGCGCCGAACGAGGAGGAGGAAGGGTCGCTAGCGGGCAAGAGCATCGGCTTTCAGGTGAGCGTCAAGGACGTAAAGGTAAAGGAGCTGCCTGAGCTCGACGACTACTTCGCGACGACAGTCGGTCAGTATGCCGATTTGGCCGACCTGAAGGGAAAGATCGAGGCCGAGCTTCGCGAGCGGGCACAGATGAACGCAGACCTTAAGATCGAGGCTGAGGTCCTCGACGAGGCCTTGGAGGCTGCAACACTCTCCATTCCGGACAGGCTCGTTGACCACCAGGCGCACCGGTCGCGCGATCGCCTGGTTCATGACCTTGACAGCCGCGGACTGAGCCTAGAACAATACTTACGCGTTCTGCGAAAGAGTGAGAGCGATTTCGATGCCGAGCGACGGTCGGACGCAGAACGGACGCTTCGCCGAAGTTTCATACTGCAAGCAATCGCCGCCAGCGAAGAGATCGTTATAAGTGACGACGAGATCGACGCGGCAATCAGGTTGGCACTGGAGTCTGAAGACGCGGATCGCCGTACCATCGACAGAGCCATAAAGCAGCCCGAAGTTCGGCAGCGGATGCAAAAGTCGCTAATGGAGCAGGGGGCACTGAAGTGGCTGGTATCGAACGCGGTTGGTGTTCGGGGCGCCGTCCCGGAGACGGAGGTCCTGAACGCACCTTCTAACTAACGGAGCAGTAGGACGGGCTGTTGACGCCCTTAACCACGTTCCGATGGTAGTCGAAAGCACCAATCGGGGCGAGCGGGCGTACGATATCTACTCTCTCCTCCTGAAAGAGCGTTTCCTCGACCGCGAAGACCCGGACCGCGACATCCAGATGTACATCCATTCCCCGGGTGGAGTAATCACGGCGGGGCTTGCCGTGTACGACACGATGCAGCTCATTCGCCCCGACGTGTCGACCATTTGCGTTGGAATGGCGGCGAGCATGGGCGCGGTTCTGCTGGTTGGAGGGGCAACGGGTAAACGCTTCGCCCTCCCAAATGCGACGGTCATGCTGCACCAGGCCGCGGGAGGGTTCGAGGGAACAGCCGCGGACATCGAGATTCGCGCGCGGGAGATTTTGAGGCTTCAGACTCGGATTCGTGAGATTGTCCAGTTGCATACCGGCCAGCCTATGGAGCGGATTGTCCATGATTCAGACCGTGACTTTTTCATGACGCCAGATCAGGCGGTTGAATACGGCATCGTGGACGCCATAATCGGGCGCACCGACCCCGCCAAGGCCGCGCCGGATGGCGCGGCAACAGCGCCCACGCCTTCGTTAGAGAGTCTGCTCAGCAATTAACGTAGACTTATATGGGCGTCAGGAGAACTCGGCGATGGTTACTTCACGAGGCAGTCGCGGTCCATACCATTGCTCGTTTTGTGGGAAGTCCCAGGACCAGGTGAGGCGGCTCATCGCGGGTCCAGGATCGGTATATATCTGCGATGAATGTGTGGAGCTCTGTCGCGAGATCATCAGTGAGGAGAGCGCTCCAGCCGCGCGGCCGAAGCTGCCAAGCTCTAAGCTTCCAACGCCGAAGAAGATCTGCGATCTCCTGAACCAGTACGTCATCGGGCAAGACAGGGCGAAGAAGGTCCTGTCCGTAGCCGTCTACAACCACTACAAGCGCGTTAACGCCGGGATGGAGATCGACGACGTCGAGCTTCAGAAGAGCAACATCCTTATGGTCGGCCCGACTGGCTGTGGCAAGACCCTCCTCGCGCAGACCCTCGCCAGGATTCTGGACGTTCCATTTTGCATCGCAGACGCCACGGCACTCACCGAGGCTGGCTATGTGGGTGAGGACGTGGAGAACATACTTCTCCGCTTGATTCAAGCCGCGGACTTCGATGTATCTCGGGCCGAGCGAGGCATCGTCTACATCGATGAGATCGACAAGATCGCTCGGAAGGCGGATAATCCGTCCATAACGCGAGATGTATCAGGCGAGGGTGTTCAGCAGGCGCTCCTCAAGATCCTCGAAGGAACAGTCGCCAACGTGCCGCCCCAGGGTGGCCGCAAGCACCCGCACCAGGACTTCATCCAGATCAACACGACCAACATCCTGTTCATATGCGGCGGCGCCTTCGAGAACCTGGACAACGTTGTGGCGGGAAGGATTGGAGCCAAGCGACAGCTTGGGTTCCAGTCCGTCAACAAGCGACAGGAGAACTCCGCCAACTTGCTAAGAGAGCTGAGCTCGGACGACCTGCTCAAGTATGGGCTCATCCCCGAGTTCGTCGGTCGCCTGCCCGTTGTCGTTAGCCTGGACCAGCTCGACAAGGACGCGCTCATGCGCATCCTCATCGAGCCCAAGAATGCGCTTACCAAGCAGTACGCTAAGTTTCTGGCGCTCGACAGGGTCGAGTTGGTCTTTACGCCGGACGCCCTCGAGGCGGCGGCCGAGCGCGCGCTGGTCTATCGGACCGGTGCCCGTGGGCTCCGGACTCTCATCGAGGAGGTTCTCCTCGAGGTGATGTACGAGATTCCGTCCCGCGGTGACGTGAAGAAGTGCGTGATCAACGCGGACACGATCACGCAGGGGAAGTCGCCCATCTTGCTGACCCGCAGCGATCGGGTGGTAGAGACAAGCAAGATCAGCGACGCAGCAGCGGGTTAGCCCCGGCTGGAGTGCCCTGAACGCGGCGCCGGCGATCGTGACGCCGCCGACCACGATTTCTGGGCGATCAAGTACACGATGGCGTGCCGTCAGGCAGCGCGCCGGCGTTTTCGTCTCCTCGGCAGGCGGCGGCAGAATCGTCCGCTAGAAGGGCTTGACGCGGGTGTTGCGGACCTGAGCGCGCCACCTTGCCACCACCGCGCACCCGGCCAAATAGGCCACCAACGAGATGCTGCCCACGGCCACGAACATTCCTCCGGTGCCAATGGCGCCGGCCATCAGCCCGCCGGCGGCAGGCGAGCTGATTCCTGCCACGTCCTGAGTAGCGGTGTACGTGCTGGTCGCGCTGCCGCGGCTCACGTGGGTTTCGTCGACGTCCTCGGCCAGGGCGGCGCTGTTTGCGACCAGCACGACGGCGCGGCCGGTTCCGCCGACGAGGAACAGCGCGGCGATGACGCCAAACGAGTCGACGAAGCCGACGGATGCGAGGATGATTGCTTGCACGACCAGGCCGCCGACCGTCGTGTGCATGAGCGAGAAGCGACCCATCACAAGACCGGCGATGGGTCGCGCCACTGCGTTAACCGTCGAATAGATCGCCCTCGCCAGACCGACCTGGGCAGGCCCCATTCCTATGCCGACGGCATAGACGGGGAAGAACGAGATCAAGACGGTATGAAAAACCGTGTTCCAGAAATTGCCGTTCAGCACGCCCCAGAGCCCGGGATCGCGGATCTCCCGCAGCCAGGCGCGCGGGCCGGTCGGATGCGCCGGGGTCGAGGCGAGTTGTCTCGGGGGGAGTGCGCGGGCCCCGAAAAGCAGGGCGACGGCGAATAGCGAGAACACAGTTCCATAAAGAAAGGCCGCCTCGAAGCTGATGAAGTCGGCCAGCAGCCCGACGAGCGCGTTTGACGTCGTGTAGCCGGCCGCCTGCACGCCCCCGAAGTAGCCCATTGCCGCGCGCCGGTTGGTTCCCTCGGAGAGGGCATCAAGATAGCGGGCCAGAAAACAAGTGGTCGCGATCCCATACGCGGCGCGGTTTACGACCATCACCATCACGAAGGTCAGCAGGCCCGGCATATAGGGCAGCGTGCCGAAGGTGACTCCACCCACGGTCAGCATGACGATGAGCAGTATCCGGGACCGTTCGGGCCGATAGAGGCGGGGGACTGCGAAGCGTGCGGCGAGCGTAGCGGCCGACGTTATGGCGAGGATGAAGCCGATGAGCTGAACTTCGTAACCGAGGTGCCCCATATACAGCGGGACGAGCAGCACCATGGTGCTGGATGGCCCCGACATCGCGCCGAGGATGAGGTTCTCGCGAAGCGCGGAGTGTCCCAACCCAGGCTAGCCAGCCTGCTCGTGTTGGCATTTGTCGGCCACAGCATGCTCCGCCGAAAGACATCGCGGCGCATTCGTCGGCCGTCGCGACCGTCGGCCAGTGTACGGCCGGACACCATTCGATGACGAACCCCTGTGGATCGCCCAATGTGATGGACGCCTCTCTTGCCTTACGCCTAGAATGTCTGCTCCCGCGAGCAGCGTAGAGGCGTAACATGCAACCAGGCATCTTTCGGCCTGTGGCGATGGAGCGGCCGTCCTCACCGGATCAGCTCGATCGCCTGATGCGGATCACCGGCCCCAGGACGTGGATCGCCCTCACGGCGCTGGGCGCCCTCACGCTGAGCGTCCTGCTCTGGACCGTGTTTGGCAGCATCCCGACTATCGTTGCTGCCCAGGGTGTGGTGATTCGGTCGGGCGGCACCTACAACGTAGGCTCCAGCAGTGTGGGCAACGTCAGCGAAGTGTTCGTGCAGCGCGGGGATGTCCTGAGAGGCGGACAACAAATCGCCCGCGTCAGACTCGCTGACGGGACCACGGGCCAGATCAACAACCCGTTTCGGTTAGCGCGCGTTACTGAGGTGTTGGTGAGCCAGGAGGATCCGATAGGAGCCGATGCGACGGTCGTCGGCGTAGAGCTTTTAGACGAAGAGATTGTGGGCCTGTTCTACTTGCCGGCCAGCCTCGCGGCACAGGTCCGTCCGGGCATGGAAGTTCGGATGGTTCCGTCCTCGGCGAAGCGACAGGAGTCGGGTTTCATGCTCGGAAGAGTTCGATCGGTCGCGCAGTTTCCATCAACGCGCAGAGGGCTCACCGCCTTGCTCCAGAACGATAGTCTGGTGGACCTGTTCCGGTCATCGACGGGCGGAGCGCCCGTCGAAGTGCAGGTGGAGCTGCTGCGGGACGAGACAAACCCGAGCGGGTTCAAGTGGTCCGCCTCCGCCGGCTCCCCGCCAGCGGTCGCCAGCGGTACGTTGTCGCAGGCGGAGATTGTCTTGAGCGAGCAGCGGCCAATCAGCCTGGTGCTGCCCGTCGCCCGGTGAGCTGAGTCGTCGTGAGCCAACCGCCCCTTCCGCAGCAACCTTCCGGGCCGCCAAGGGAGCGTCGCGTCCGAACGCCCACCGTCCTGCAGATGGAA
>JAERMM010000339.1 GCA_016844585.1 Chloroflexota bacterium
ACCGGGTAGGCCCATTGGCGAGATCCGGGAGCGGTCCACATATCGCCCAACTGCTCCCAGTGGCCATTGTCGGAACGGGCGAAGACGGTCGCTGGCTCGGCGCCGACGAGCATGCGATCGCCCGCCGAATAGAAGGAGCGGATTCTCTTCGCACCGGCGGGCGTGTCGAGATGCTCCCAGTTCTTCAGACCGTCGCGACTACAGTAAAGACCCTCACCACGGGTGCCAACGTACACCGTCCCGTCTGGCCGCTGATGAAACGCGCACGGCTCGACATCGGGAAGGACAACCTCGGGATCGCCCCACGACTGCCCGCTATCGTGGCTTTGCAGGAGTGTCAGCCCACCGCGATCGTCGCCGACGAGCACACGAACTTCATTGCTCAAGGTATGCCTCCTCGTCCAGGGCGCAGCATAGTTAGCGGTGCCCAATCATAGCGCGTCGCGAACCGGCACGCCTAGTACAACTAGGCGGAGCGAGCCATGGACTGTGCCCAACGTGCTCGGGTTCGTTTTTGTCCCTCTCCCATCGCAATGGGAGAGGTTAGGTGAGGGCACCCTTCCGGCACCCCGCCGTCGCCTGGATTCGGAACGGGTGACCCTCACCCCCGCCCGCTGCGGCAGGAGAGGGGCAGACCCAACCGACCGCGCTCTTTCGCGCTGTAGTAGCGGTTGTACAGGCTCACCAGGAATCGCCGGCCGCCTTTTCGACAGGCAACTACCTACTTCCAACCGGCTATTACGCCCGCCCTGGTGCGGCCCACGACTCCCTTTGACACTGACGGCAGCCCGGTTGCAACCTGCTGCCAGGTATCGCCCTCGTCAACGCTCGAGAACACGTCGCCGTCGATCCCGCCCACGAACAACTCGAAGCCACCGGGGTAGACGTTCATGCACATGGCCTCGAGGTTTCCGTGGATCTCGTCCGGCAGCCCGCTGGAGAGAACCTCCCAGGAGTCGCCACCGTCGTGGCTGCGAGCGACGCGAGCGTCCGCAGTCCCGAGCTTGCGCCAGGTCCCAGGGTTGCTCGCGGCGCCGGCCACGAAGAGGAGGTCATCGCGGTCGGGGTGGGCGATGACGCCGTCCGGGTAGCCGATTCTCTCTGTGCGATCCGAGAGGTGCGCCCAGCTCCGCCCACCGTCGCGACTGCGCCACATTCCCGGTCCGCTGCTGAGGAACAGCTCATCCGGTCGATTGGGGCGAATCGAGAGCCGGTGATAGTCGCCGTTCCACTCTTCGTCGAAGCCCAGAACCTCGGTCCATGTGTCGCCGCTGTCCAGGCTGCGGAAGAGTCCGCCGACCTCGACCCCAACGTAGATTGTCGTCGGTTGATGTGGATCGAACGCGATGCCCTTGAGGTGAGCGACGTGAGGAGGCGAAGGGAAGTCCCAGTCATGCACGCTCGCCACGGTTGGGAATGATGACAGCTCGCGCCAGTGCGCTCCGAGGTCCTCGCTGACGTATAGGCGCGCTGGCTGCGTGCCGGCATAGACGCGGACCGAATCGCCTACTCGCACCGCGTTCAACGAGTAGATCTGATCCGAATCGATGCCGCTGTCACGACGCTCCCAGGTTGCGCCACCGTCCTCGCTTGCGTGCAGCGAGTCCCCGAAGGTACCCACGAACAGCATGCCGCTAGCGGGCTCATGGAGGAGCGCATCGACGTGACGCCCTTCGAGCGCTCGCCCGGTCAGGTCCCACGCGCCACGGTCATCGGACCGGCGCAAGGCGACGAGGCCGTCCATTGTCGCAACCAGAAGCTCGCTGGCTGGCTCGTCGGTATTGAAGACGCTCGGGCCGCCGGGTGACAAACAGATTTGCATTGGACCTCCATTTCCATAGAGCGCGAGTTGTTCGGTTGTCGGACGCGGGAGGCACGCCTCGATCGCCCAAGGTTTGGGGGCACGCGGGTCAGGCATGCCTGACCTCTACGCCACGCAAAGGCTAGACACATCGCATTTGACCCACTACTGGATATAGCCCTGCTCCCGCCAGAACTTCTCCGCCGCCGGATGGAGCGGTGCCGTCAGCGGCGCATCCACCGTGCCAATACACATGCGCTCGAGTGGCAGTGGGCCGACTCCCTGCCACGGGATTCGATCCTTGCACGCCTCGAGGGCGATGCAGGCGGCACGGATAAAGTCATCCGGAACGTCGGCGCGAGTGAACACCGGCCAGCCGCTGAAATCAAGCGTCGGGACATCGGCCGGGAGGGCTGGGTACTGCGCCTTGGTGACGACGTGTCGGCGCAGGCCAAGCGCCTCGAGCTGTTGCAGGTGCCCCTCGTCCAGCGAGATGATGTGGAGGCCCGCGTCGGTTGCGTGATCGATCCACTCGTCAACGGCCTCATCGAAGATCGCGTCGGCATCACCCCTGACCACGGCCTCGACGTCTGGTGGGAACCGGTGGTAGTGCATAGCGCCACCCCAGCTCATGATGTCATCCAGCGAGAAACCGAGCGCCTTGAGGGCCTCCCCCACGATGAAGTAGGTCGAGTGGCCGGGTTGGCGGCGCATGGAAACCTTGAGTGGGTACTTCTTGTCCCGAATGTCGGCCAACGTTTTGATACCGGTTCGTGGATGGACGGCGAAGATGATCTGGTCAAGGGAGGGGATAACGGTCAGGATGCGGACCGGGACCGGCTCCTTCCATCTACCTTTTCCGCGAAGGGCTACCTGGAGAGGATCAGATGGGTTGATGATCGCGATCTGCGCGTCGCCGCGGGCCACCTCGTCGATGGCCGCTGGGGTGTCGCTTCCGTCGATGGCCAGAGCCCAGGGGTTCTGGTCCCCCTGCTCGCGAAGTGTTATGCGCGCCTGCTTGTGCTTGAATCCCCAATCGCCAACCATCTCATACGCCATCTCCAGGACCAGCCTAGACCGCGTGGCAACGGGCGCAATGAACTTGGGCCTTTCTCGCAATGTTCTTCCTCCACGGCAAATCGTGTGTTTCAGGGCGCGTCTATTATGGTCCAAGTGTTGTAGCCGTGGGGGTGCGAACCCG
>JAERMM010000340.1 GCA_016844585.1 Chloroflexota bacterium
ATCTAGCCGGTTCCGCACCGGCATCATCCTCGCCTCCGTCGTCCTCGGCGTCTCCGCCGTCAGCGCCGTGCAGACCACCAATGACGGCCTGGCCCGCGGTCTCGACCATGCCTGGGTCACCGCCGTCGGCAAGTCCCACCTCCAGGTCCGCACCGTCGGCGGCCCCGGATTCCCCGAGGCCACCCTCGCGCGCATCCAGGCCCTCCCACAGGTCGCCCTCGCCGCGCCTGTCGCGCGCAAGCGTATTTTCTTCCGGACCGCGGAAGATCGTGGCTTCGTGGACCTGGTCGCGGTCGAGCCGACCATCGAAACTCAGGTGCGGAGCTATCGAATGAAGGCCGGTAGCTTCCTGGCCCCGGGTCCTGGCAATGAGATCATCACCCAGGCCTCCTGGGCCGACGAGCACGGCCTCGCTCTGGGCAGCTCGTTGGAGCTGATTACCCAGGACGGCCTCACTACGTTCCGGATCGCCGGCCTCATCGCGCCGGACGAGGCCGGGCTGGCGAACTACGGGTCACTCGTCATGGTCAGCGTCGGCACCGCCCGCGAGTCATTCGGTATGCGGGATCGCGTGACGGGCATCTCGGTAGTGCTTCGGGATCCGGACAGCGCGGCGCAGACCGCTTCCGCGATCTCCGCGGCCATTCCCGAAGGACACGTGGTCGAGCGCTCCGAGGACGTCCGCGCGCAGCTCGAACGCTCGGCGGATCAGTTCCAGTCAACCCTCACAATCTTCGGCGCGGCAACCCTGTTCGCCGCCATCTTCTTGATCTTCAACACGGTCCAGATGACCGTCTTCATGCAAGCCCAGCAGACTGGACGGCTGCGCGCCGCCGGCGCGGCAGGGTCACAGATCTCCCTCTACTTCTTCGAGCACGGCCTCGTGCCGGGCGTCGTCGGCTCTCTTGCCGGGGCCATCCTCGGCGTTGGCGTCGCCAGGGGCCTGGCCCTGTGGATTGAACGAACCCAGGACGTGCCCATCGCAGCCGTCGAGTTCTCGTTTTCTATCTTCGTGGCCAGCGTCATCATCGGAATTGTCGCCGCTTCCGTATCCACAACACTGCCGGCGCTTCAAGCAGGTCGAATCAATCCGATGGAGATGTTCCAGGCGGGCGCCCTGATGGACGCGCGCGTGCCGTGGGCCATCGTGGGTATGGGAGCCACGCTAATCGTGGTCTCGGGCGCCGCCATCGCGCTGCCGCTGCAGGGAGACGGCTGGCGCCTCGTCCAGGCTGCGCTCCTCTTGCCGCTCCTCACCGGCGTGATCCTCGCCTCCCAGGGCGCGATCCCTGCCCTGAGCAACATCGTTGCCGCCCCCTTCCGCAGGTTCGGCTCCCCGGCCATCCGGCTGGCCGCTCGAAACCTCACCCGCCATGTCGGACGCACCGCCGTGACCGTCGCCGGCTTCACCGTCAGCGTTTCGCTCCTCATCGGGCTCGCCGCGGTCGTCAGCAGCTCAACCCGTGCCGGCGAGCGCTTCACCCAGTCGTTGATCCCCAGCGACCTGGTCGTCGTTTCCCCGGTCGATCAGCCGCCGCTCTTCGTCGACCAGTTCCGAGCCATTCCAGGCGTTCGGTACGCCAGCCCGGTTTCGTTCTTCCCCGTCCAGACCGGCAGCAGCCTGGTGCCTGTCGCCGCGATCGAGCCGTCCATCTTTGGGCCAACCCTCGATTTTGTCGATGGCTCGCGCCCGAGCGCCATCGCAGCCATGGAGAGCGGCAGAGCGTTGCTCGTGCCAAGAGGCGTGGCTCGAGCCCGCGGGATCAGCGTCGGCGACTCGATTCCACTTCTGACCACGACCGGCTCCACGCCATTCCAGGTCAGCGGGATCATCGCGCACGGGTTCCCTTCGCCAGACGGCGGCGGAACGCTCCTCATGAGTCATGCCGATGCAGAGCGCTACTTCGGACAACAGTCGTTTCGCCTCCTGATGGTGCAGTCCACACCGCCGGCGAGCGCAACCGAGCGGGTCGCCGAGCTCGCCGAGCGCTACGGGATGTCGGCCACCACTGCCGAGGAGATTTCGTCCCAGGTAACTCAGGCGCTTTCGCGCCTGCTCGCCTTGATGGGCGGGCTCGTCGGGATCGGGCTTCTCGTCGGCGCCTTCGGCGCGGCGAACACGATGCTGATCAATATTACGGAGCGCACCCGCGAGCTGGCGATCCTCTGGTCCTCCGGCATGTCCCGCGCTCAGCTCCAGTCCATGACCCTGGCCGAGGCCGCCATGATGGGCCTGATGGGGGGCATCCTCGGAACCCTGGTCGGCGTTGCCCTCTCCTGGGTACTCGTGCGTCTCGCGCCTACTCCCGGATTCGAGCCTGAATACGCGTTCCCCTTCTCGTCGGCGGCGATCGGCGTACTGGTCGCTGTCCTGGCGGCAACGCTCGCGGGTGTCGGGCCCGCCATGCGAGCGGCCCGCCTGGCCGAACAGGAATGATAGATGTGATGATGGGAGCGATTAGCAGATGAGGCAGGCAATGACACCTGAAGAGCAGAACACAGCCCTTGCTGCGATCGCCGAGCAGGCCCGTGCGACCGCTGGCGCCGACCGTTGCACGATCTTCCAGTTCGATCGAGCCAGGAACGAAGTGTTCAGCCGCGTCGCACAGGGCCTGGCCGTGGGTGAGGAGATTCGGCTCCCCACCTCGCGCGGCGTCATCGGGTTCGTCGCCCGCACTGGCCGCACCCTGCGTCTTCGCGACGTGTATAACGACCCGCGCTTCGATCCCTCGACAGACCAGCGAACCGGCTACCGAACCAAGAGTATGCTCTGTGTGCCAGCCGTCGACACCCAGGGGAACGTGCTCGGCGCCATCCAGCTCATCAACAAGGCCAGCGGCCCCTTCACTCCAGAGGAAGAGGAGACCGCGACACAGTTCTGCGCCCAGATCGTTCCCCTCCTCGCCCCGACGACCTGATCCGACCAGTGGGGCACCCGTGTATCGACCATGGCCATTCGTCCGCTCCAAGGAGTCATTCTCTTACGATTCCTAAGGTAATTCCTAAGGTAAGGGAGTGATTGTGCTACGATCAGCCCGCTAACGCGGACGCCCGTAACGAATCGTCGATAAGAAAGATCCAACCCGGAGCCAATAGAAATGACGACCAATCTTCCCCGGCCAGTCACGCTTGTCCCCACGGTCGGACTCGTCCTGCTCCTTTGCGCCACGCTCCTGCTTGCGGCGCCATCCTTCGCTGCTGACCCAGACACGGGTCTGGAGCGCGACCTGGTCGCTCTCACAAACGTGGATCGCACCTCGAACGGCCTCTCAGCTCTGGTTGAAGACCCCCGTCTCGTCGACGTCGCCAGAGTCCGCAGCGACGACATGCTGGTGCGCAACTACTTCAGCCACGACATCCCACCCAACGGCGAAAAGGTCTTCGACCTCTTGGATCGCGCAAGCATTCTGTTCCGATCGGCAGGCGAGAACCTCGAGTTCAACACGTCCCCACGCGAGGGAAGCGTTCAATTCGCCCAGAAAGACTTCATGAATAGCCCCACCCATCGTGCGAACCTGCTGAGGGACGTCTACACGCGTGTCGGAGCCGGGGCAATCCCTGGCACCGGCAAAGTGATGTACACGGTGCTCTTCATGCGTCCGTCGGCTGCTGACTCCTTCGTCCCACCGGCTCTGGCGGGCGGCGCCGCGTCCTCGGTCGGGCAAGCAGGCGCTGTGGACTTTACCGTCAACAGCGTCGTCGGAAGATCGCTCAACATCCCCGGTCTGGATTAGGGAGCGAACGCTGGACTCCCGCGTCGTTCTCGAAGCCAGGGGCATCAGCAAACGCTATCCCTTTGGCCAGGGCTTCGTCGACGCCCTCTACCAGGTCGACTTCCACATCGACCAGGGCGAGTTCGTCGCCGTCATGGGCCCCAGCGGCTCCGGCAAGAGCACCCTCCTCCACATCGTCGGCGGCCTCA
>JAERMM010000341.1 GCA_016844585.1 Chloroflexota bacterium
CCCGTCGCGGTCAAGCTCGAGGAGCAGATCCTGGTAACCGATGGCGCCGCCGAGGTTCTGGGCACCGCCATTCCCTTCGACGAGCGACTGCTTTAGCGATGCTGAAGGGAGAAGATATTTTCGCTAGGACGGGACGGAACGCGACATCCAGAAGGAAGCCACTGTTGCCAGCAACCTCTGTTCCCCTGTTCAAGACGGAGGAGGATGCGGCGAACTGGTTCGACACCCAGGACACGTCTGAGCTTCCCCTTGAGATCCTTCCGCCAGATGAGAATGGCGTCGCGACTCCCCAGCCGGCCCTCGAGACTATTGCCGTCCGAGTTTCACGGCGAGAGGTCGACGAACTGAAACGACGAGCCGCGCATCTGGGGATTGGCTACACGACATACGTGCGGATCCTGATCAACCGCCACGTGCTCGACGAGCCGCCCATCGGCTGAACATCACCGCCAGGTAGCGCTTGAACGCACAGCATCGCTGATCGAGCCCCGGGCGTTCGAAGAGCGATGGCGTGCTCCGCGCGAACCAGGTCTACGCCATCGACTGCTATTTCCGCGAGGAGGGCAGCCCGGTCGCGGTCAAACTCGAGGAGCAGATCCTCGTGACGGATGGCGCCGCCGAGGTGTTGGGCACCGGCATACCCTTCGACGAGCGACTGCTCTAGCGGAGGAGGAGCAACCCCGAGGTACCCGATCGCGCGGACTCAGACCGGTCTCCCTGGGAATTCCACTGAATTCCAGTCGAAGTCAAAGACGCGTAACTTCTCCTTCTCAAACCGTTCACGGCTAAGAGGGCGGTTATCAGGCGTGTAGCTGCCGCCCGGCAGTCGGGTTTGAGCGTTGACCACAATGGCATTTAGACGCGGAATTCCCCTCCCGTCACACCAAGTCCAGATCAGATATAGGTGGCGCTGGACGTGGCGGTGATATATCCCTACCCTCTTCGCGACATCTCCATAGGTGGGAGTTTGCCGCGACTGGTCAAATGCCTTCACGGCTTCAAAAACGCTCCTTGTCTCCGGATACATGCCTGGTACCCCCCAATTCTGGTCAGCGGTTGTGGCTCTTCATTGCAATAGGATCCTTACGCCGCCTTCAGATCCTTCTCGATCAGCGGGTAGACCTCGTCGTGGAAACGGTGGAGCTGGGCGACCAAGTCCATCGTTCCAAGGTTGATCTGGATGCGCTTCAGCGCGGGGACCGTCTTCTTCACCTCGATCCACTGCAGCATGAAGTCGGCAACTTCCTGGGCGTCGCCGTAGACGCCGGTCGTCAGGTGCGATTCGAGGGACGGGTTTCCTCGCGTCTGGTGGTAGCCGCGGGCTACGCGCGCTGACCAGAAGTTCTCGCCCTCTTCCAATGCCTTGTTCTTGGGGTTGATGTTCACCGCGCCCGTCTCTGCCACCAGCTCGAACTCATCGTGGTTGATGGTGCGCCCCAACTCTTTGGCGCGTGCCCGGATGCGATCCATGCCGTCTTTGACCACTTCAGTGGCCCTGGCCGGTGGGATCGAGGAGTTGGTGATCCAGCCGTCGCCGTAGGTGGCGATGCGTGTGATAGCGGCGGGGCTCCAGTCGTCGATCCTTGGCTGGCCGGCCCGCTGCCGGCCCTTCAGCATCCCACGCCAGGTGCCGGCGATCACTAGCTTGGGATGTGGCTTTGTGACTGGCTTGGGGAGAACCTGAATCGGATGGGTGAAGTTGAAGTGTTGCCCCTCGTAGGTGATTGGCTCATCGGTGGTCCACAGCCGCTTCATGACGTCCAGAATCTCATTGCAGCGGCTCACACGCCGATTGAACGGAAGACCCAGCGTCTCGTACTCCCACTCGTCGCCCCCGCTGCCGATCCCGAAGAGGAATCGCCCGTCCGAGAGGTTGTCGAGGGTGACGATCCGTCGCGCCAGGTCGACCGGATGGTAGATGGGGACTTGAAGCACGGCCGTGCCGAGCATGATGCGGGACGTGCGCGCGGCGACAGCGGTCAGCACTTGCAGTGTGTCGAAGCCGGGCAGATCGCCGACCATGAAATGGCCGTGCCAAAGTCCACCGTAACCCAGGCGCTCGATCTCCTCTGCGAAAGGGATGGCGCCGTCCTTCTTCGTGTCGATGCCTCTATCGGCGACGCTCTTCCGAAAGTCCAGCTCGATCAATTCGTCCCCCGTTTTCCGTAGGTTGCGCGCATCTTAGCGGAAGGCCAATCCCCAGATCACCAAAACCAGATCAGCTCCGCTCATGAGTGCTCGGCGGTGTCCCGGACGAGGCGGAGCCACTCCCGACGTACGAATCCGCTGAAAGGGCCTATGAGGGTCCAGTACCCTCGAAACTGTCGTCTGCTGGCTGCGTCCAGGCAATGCACTCGCGTCTCGGTCGCGAGGCGCGTGCGGTCGCCCGCGAGCGGGAAGATCGCAAAGTTGAGTGCGGCCTTGGCGTACCCGGGTTGGCCGAACGCCGCAAACTCTGCGGCGCCAATCGGCAGCAACTCGCCTCGCACCGTCCAGAATCGCCCTATCACACCAAGGACCATTTCCACGGCTGGTTGGTCCGCGAGTAGCACGAAGCCGGTCGCTTGGAACTCGTCGAGAGTCAGACGTCGGCGGGCTGGCGTCAACCCGAGCCGCAAGGAGGGCAGGTTCCGCACCGCGAACAGCCCGCGAATCAGGGGCGAACGAGCGAGATCGGTACGTCGGAGGGCCGAGTCGACCTCCTCGGGTGTCGCACGGATCAGGACGTCGTGGTGCTCACGCATGTCATAGGTCGGTAGCCACTGGTCGATCAGCACTGTACCCGCCCACTGCCCCGGTCGGGACGAGACGCGTTTCGGTTCCCTGGGTGATGGCCAGCGTCAGCGCTGCCTCGGAACGCCGAATCATACCGGCCCAATGGCGGATGGAGGAGATGGGGACAGCCGAGGTTATTCACTTCGTCGGCCTTCCGTATCCCCCTCCGCTTGAATAAACGGCATGCCCTATAGTCGCGCCCGCAATGACGAGCGAACACA
>JAERMM010000342.1 GCA_016844585.1 Chloroflexota bacterium
GTCGCTGCACGGTATCGGACGGCTGTGCGCCCTTCGCAATCCAGCCCAGCGCCTTGTCCCGATCGATCTTGATGGTCGCGGGCTCAGTTAGCGGGTCGTAGTAGCCGATGCTATCGACGAAGGCCCCATCGCGGGGCGATCGCGCCTCAGCGATCACGACACGATACTTTGGCTGCTTCTTGGCGCCGGTGCGCCGTAGCCGCATTCTCAGCATGGAGATCGATGACCCTCCGACTCGCGGGCAGTTCGGTCCCGCTGCATTGATTCACTTCCTGTTGACCGACCGAATTATAGCTGAGAGATCAGGCGGGGCCGGGCAGGATCGGCCTTCCTCCTCCATGGTCACGTTACAATGAGGGCGGCCAGTCGGCGCCGACTCGACCGGCACTTCTGCTTCCCAGGCCATCGAGGCGGCGCGTGCGAAAGATCTTCCCAATAACGAGCGTGGGCGGCATCGCCATCCGCGCCCACGTATCCGCGGTGGTTGCGTTTGCTATCCTCCTCTTGCTGCTCGCCAGCGTCTATCTCCCGGCCCTCCTGCCCTCCCAGCAAATGCAGACGTACTGGTCGCTCGCGTTCATCTCAACCCTTTCATTGTTCCTCTCCACGCTGGCCCGCGAGCTCGGCCGATGCCTTATGGCCCGCAAGCGCGGTCTGGCTGTCCAGTCCATCTCATTCGTGGTGTTCGGCTGCGTATCAGACATCCGCAGAGAGCACGAACGGGCAGTCGACGAGGCACTCGTATCCATCGCAGCGCCGGTCGTGAGCCTGATTCTGGCAGCGGCCACCGGGGTCGCTCATTTTCTGATCCCAGACCAACAGCCGGAACGCGAGCCGCTAAAGCTTTTCCTTTCTTCCGTGTTCATCCTGAACCTATGGATCGGCACATTCAACCTGCTTCCTGCTCTGCCCCTTGACGGTGGCCGGGCCGTCCGAGGGTTCCTCTGGCGCCTAACTGGCAGCTTCAACCGAGCGACCCGGCTCACGAGCGTCATTGGACGACTCGTCGCCGCGGTGTTCTTCCTGGCGGGTCTGGGACTGGTCATCGTCTCCCTGGACGAAGCCCATCAACTTGTCCCGACACTTCTGGGCTACGACCCGCGCATAGTCGGCGTGGCAGCCGTGTTTCTTGCCTGGTTCATAAACGGCGGGGCGCGCAACGCTCAGCGTCAAATGGCGCTGCAAGGGCGATTCGAGGGCGTGACCGTGGCAAACGTGATGACCGTCGAACCACCAGCGGTTCCGGCCTGGACGAGCATCGGAGACATGGTCGCCAGCTACTTTGTGCAGCGCGGTGAGCGGGCTGTCGCCGTCGTACGGGACAGCGACGTCCTTCTCGGCATCGTGGCTTACTCTGACGTACGGCGCGTGCCGAGGAGCGAGTGGGGAACCCACGGCGCAGGCGAAGTGATGACGCCGCTTCGGGATCTCGTGACCGTAGCACCTGAGGATGAGGTCGATGTCGCGGTGAGACACATGGCCGAAAAGCACCTGAACCAGCTGCCGGTGGTGAAGGACGGGCGATTGGTTGGGATGGTCGCACGCGTGAACATTCTGCGATTCATCGGCGCCAAGGATGAAGAGGACAAGAATAAAGAGGACAATGAAGACGAGGTGAAGGTCTGAGCTAAGGACGGGCCGCCTCGGGTCAGACTACTCCAGGTATTCCTTGAGCTGCATCCGCAGCTCGGGCTGGCGCAGTTTCTCGAGCGCCTCAGCCTCAATCTGACGTACCCGCTCCCGGCTTACGCCCAACTCGTCGCCGATCTCACCGAGGGTGCGGTCTCGTCCGTCGATCAGACCGAAACGCATCTTGAGCACAATGACCTCGCGGTCGGATAACTGTTGGAACACCCCTTCCATTTGGAAGCGCAGCATCTGATGGGCGGCCTCCTCAGCAGGAGATGATGCGCCCTTATCTGCGATGAAGTCAGAAAGCGTGCTCTCGTCCTCTTCGCCAACAGGCGTCTCCAGGGAGATTGGCTGGCGTGCGGCACGAATGATCTGACGAACACGCTCCGGCGTCGTCTCCATGGCATCGGCAATCTCATACGCGGTCGGCTCGCGGCCGATGACCTGCTGCAGCTCCCGCGAATGCCGATATACGTCGCCGATCAGCTCGATCATGTGTACCGGGACTCGAATGGTTCGGGCCTGATCCGCGATGGATCGAGTTACTGCCTGCCGAATCCACCAGTACGCGTAGGTACTGAACCGGTAGCCCTTGCTGTAATCGTACTTCTCGACTGCGCGCGAAAGGCCGATATTGCCCTCCTGGATCAAGTCCTGGAGTGGAAGGCCTCGACCCATGTACTTCCGGGCAACGCTGACAACCAGACGGAGGTTCGCTTCGGTCAGCTTGCGTCTGGCCTCGTCGCCCTCGTGGATCAGCTCATGCAGGTTCGCGGTGTCAAGCCCATCTTCGTTGGCAAGTTTCCCGCAGGCAATCTTGCCCTGCTCGATCGCCATCGCATATTCAACTTCCTGCTCCGCGGTCAGCAGCTTTACACGGCTGATGTCCCGAAGATAGATCGCAGCGGGGGCCTCGCCGGAAACGTACTCGGCTTCGCCACCGGCTTCGCCGGCGCCGACTCTGGGCCTTTCGGGGGGCAGGTCGTCGTGGTCATCTACGAGAGCGCGGTCACGGAATGCGCCAAGCTCGTCCCAATGGAAACCCGCCTCGTCGAGGTCTTCGCGCGGAGCCATCACCATTTTTCCCTGCTCACCGAGGTGGATTTGCGCTCGGAGCGGAGGCGCTTTTCCGGTTGTACCCAGAATCGGCGAGCACACGACGACACAACTCGACAGGGCCGCCGCTCGTCGCCCAGAAAAGCTGAGACGCGCCGCACTGACTGGGGTTAACGCCAGGACTATATCAGAAGCGAAGACCGTTAGCGGAACAAATGCGCCATGTTTCTAGGTACCTTGCCGCCAGCAACGGCCTTCATCATCTGCTGCGCTTGCTTGAACTGGTTGAGCAGCTGATTGACGTCGGCCGCGCTCGTCCCACTGCCTTTCGCGATTCGCTTCCGCCGACTCCCGCCTATTATCTCCGGATGCTGCCGCTCATGAGGTGTCATAGAAAGAATGATCGCCTCGATCTGTTTGAGATCGCCCTCCTCGATTGAGGCCTGACCGGAATGTTTCATGGCGCGAGACATCCCCGGGATCATGTCCACCAACTGACTCATGGGCCCGAGCTTGCGCACCTGCTGCATTTGATCGAGGAAGTCCTCCAGATCGAACGTAGCGGTCCGCATCTTCTTCTGCAGCTCTTGGGCTCGATCCTGGTCGAACACCTCTTGCGCCCGCTCGATGAGCGAAAGCACGTCGCCCATTCCGAGGATGCGCGACGCGAGCCTGTCTGGGTGGAACAACTCCAAGGCCTCGGGCCGCTCGCCGGTGCCGAGGAACTTGATGGGGACGCCTGAAACCTCTCGAATTGACAGAGCAGCGCCACCCCGAGCGTCGCCGTCCATCTTGGTGAGGACCAGCCCGGTAAGCCCTACTCGCTGATGAAATGCTTCTGCAACCTTTACGGCGTCCTGACCCGTCATGGCATCCACTACCAACAGCACTTCCGTGGGCGTCGTGCGCCGCTTGATCTGGGCAAGCTCGGCCATCAGCTCATCGTCGATGTGTAAACGGCCGGCCGTGTCAAGAATAACCGGGGTGCGGCCAGTGCTTCGTGCCTCCCTCACCGCCTCGATGCACACATCAGGAGGCGAAGCTCCTTCCTTCGTGTACACCGGGATGTCAAGTTGTTTGCCAAGCACCTGTAACTGGGTGATCGCCGCGGGTCGATACGGATCGGCCGCGACGAGCAGTGGCATCTGTCCCAGCTTTCGAAGATGCAGCGCCACCTTGGACGCGGTCGTGGTCTTTCCCGAACCCTGGAGTCCGACAAGCATGATTACGGTTGGTGGTGAGGGCGCAGTTGAGAGGCGGGCTGATTCGCCCAGCAACCCGACCATCTCCTCGTTCACGATCTTGACGACCTGCTGCGCCGGGGTGAGGCTCTCCAGAACTTCAATACCGACGGCGCGTTCACGCACGCGGGCGACGAAAGTGCGGACGACCTTGAAATTCACGTCGGCCTCGAGGAGCGCGAGACGGACCTCCCGCAGCGCCTCGTCGACGTCCTTCTCGGTCAGCTTGCCTTTCTTGCCAAGACGGTCGAATACGCCTTGCAGCTTCTCAGAGATGCTCTCAAACATCCCGCGACTCCCCATTCCCCGAATCGAACAGCGCCCCGACGAACGCCTCGGGATCAAACTCGCTCAGATCATCAACCTGCTCGCCGGTGCCGACGAACCAGACCGGCGCGTTCAGCTCTGGCACGATGGAGAAAACCATGCCGCCTCGCGCCGTCCCGTCGAGCTTTGTTACCACGATACCATCCAGGCCGGCCGCATCCGCGAACGCCCGCGCTTGAAGGATCGCATTCTGGCCAGTCGTGGCGTCAAGGACGAGGAGCGAGTGAGAAGGAATCTCGTGTCGCTCGACAATTCGGCGAATCTTTCGAAGCTCTTCCATAAGATTGGTCTTCGTATGCAGGCGGCCGGCGGTATCGACGATGACCGTGTCCAGCCCGCGAGCCTTCGCAGCGCTGATCGCGTCGAACACAATCGAGCCGGGATCGGCGCCGGACTGCGAGCCAATACAGGGCAAACCCAGACGATCGGCCCAGACCTCGAGCTGGGCCGATCCCGCCGCACGGAAGGTATCGCCAGCCGCTAGGATCACGCGGCGCCCTTGACCCCGCCAGTAGTTCCCGAGTTTCGCGATGGTGGTCGTCTTGCCGACACCGTTCACGCCGATTACCAGCACGACTGCGAGCCCCTCATTTAATCCGGGCCCGGGCAATCCGGGCAGTTGACCCTTTGGAGGGCGCAGGAGCTCGACCAGCTCATCCTGGAGACCGACGTTCAGGTCCTCGCCGGTGCGGAACTCCCCGCGCGCGAAACGCAGACGCAAACGATCGAGCAACGCTTCGGTCGCTGCGACACCTACGTCCGCCCCGATCAGCAGCTCCTCTACCTCGTTCCACGTCTCCTCGCTGATCTGGGTGCGACCGAGGACAACCGCTATTCGGCCGAAGAACGACGCCCTGGTTTTCTTGACCCCCTCTTCCAATTGGGGGTCTTTCTTGAACAGACGACGAAACACAGGTCCTCCGTTATGGTCTGAGTAGCTCTCGTGTGCTAGGCGTCAGGCAGTCGGATCGCAAGCACCTGTGATACGGCCCCGGGAGACATGGTCACCCCATACACGGCGTCGGCCATCTCCATGGTCGCGCGATTGTGAGTCACAAGGATGAATTGCGTCCGCGACGACATTGCGCGGATTGTCTCCGCGAAGCGCTGCACGTTGGCCTCGTCGAGGGCGGCGTCCACCTCATCGAGCATGCAGAATGGGCTTGGATTCGCGCCTATCAGAGCGAGCAGTAGAGCAGCTCCAACTAACGCGCGCTCGCCGCCTGACAGGGTCGCGAGTCGATGCAGGTGTTTCCCTGGTGGCTGCGCCACTATTTCTACACCGCATTGCAGGCTGTCTGGATCGCCCGACACCAGAAGCTCGGCATCCCCGCCACGAAACAATTCCCGAAACGTCTCCTTGAATCGAGCATTGACGTCTTCGAAGGCTGTGAGGAACTGCTCCCGCATACGCTGACGTACCTCGCCCATCCCTTCTCGAATCGACGCCTCACTGCGGGCCAAGTCATCGAGCTGCTCTGTCAAGAACGTGTGACGGTGCTTGAGGGTTTCGAAATCGG
>JAERMM010000343.1 GCA_016844585.1 Chloroflexota bacterium
CCGTGAATCGCATCACGTCGTTCAGGATCACGCCGCGACAGGCTACATTCGCTGCATCCACTTCGCGGGCTCGCGAATCTCCAACTCCGTTGGGAGGTTCGAGGGATCTTCCCACAAGCGGTTTACAAACGCGATGCCTCGCTGCTGCTCCACGTTGTTGACGAAGGCCGTTCCGAGCCGGTATTGATCCAGTTTCATTTGCAGGCCCGTCAAACGCAGGAACAACTGCTCGGCCGCACTCTTCTCCCGCGAGCGGGCTTCGATCTGCCGCTCGATCTCGTCAAAGTGTGGCAGAAGCTTGCTGCCAACTGCTTGCATGACGTGGTTGCTGTACCCTTCCATGACGCACATGAAGGCCTGAAGCCGTGAGACTAACTCCCGTTGATAGGGCGTCATCAGGGCATCGAGCAGCGACCCGCCGATCCAAAGCCGGTCAGCAGCGCGGCCCACGATCTCACGAATGCTGTTGGCGGACCCGCTCTCACGCAGCGACTCCACCATGCTGTTCAGATACGTCTGCAGCGTGTCGTTCATATAGCCGCGCACCCACGGATGCCCCTCAAACTCGTGCGCGTGGGTCGCTTCGTGCAGGGCCAGCCACACTCTGAACTCACGCGGCGGCAGTCCGAGCTGCTGCTGAACCCCCGTGACGTTTGGCTCGACAAAGTAGAGCTTGCCGGGCTCGGTTTGCTCCACCCCGAGAAGGCCAATGTCGTACTGGCCAAGGACACGGCGTGCGAGGTACCCGAGGAGCACGCCCATTTCGGTCGAAAGCGCAAGACGCCCGACCGCCGTCATTCCCGGAAAGGCGAATTGCGTCGAGCCTCCGCTCCCGGTGGCGTCTCGGTACAACTCCTCGAACGGCCTCAGCAAGTGCCGAAAGCTCTCAACGTTCGTCTGAATCCATGCCGCCCGGTCCAGCGCCTGCACCGGGGTATCGGCGAGCCGCAGATCGGATCCGGTGTACTCCGAAAGCGGGGCGGAGATTTCTGCGAGCATCGCCGAGTAATCCGACTCACTGGCTGCCCGTTGACCCTCGCTCATCCGCTGTGCGCCCCCACTCGTCCTCAGGGCAACCGACGTGACTCGGTTCCAGTCGATGATCTCATTCGCTCGATCGCGTCCGTAGTGGCGTGCGGCGGTGTACAGGACTCCAAGCGCTGCCCCAAATACCAGGCCAGCGCCCACTGGTTTCGCGAGTGACATACTTCGAGATCGTTCGTTAGCCATGCAATTCCCCGCGTGCGCCGTGCGCACTGCAATCACCATATTACCCTCGAACCCTACTGCCACGGCCGCGCCCACGAAGGGGCTGAGTCTCGGGTCCCTTCGGCGGGCAGCTCAAACGCCGGGTCGCCCATAGACGCCAGCGGTCCTCCTCCGCGCACCAGGCGAACACCTCGCACACCCGGCGCCTCCGTTAGCGTGTAGACCATCGACCAGTAGACCAGCTCCGAAAACGGCCGTCCGTGCACCCGCCGCAGCCCCTCGTCCAGCTCGACCGATGCGGTGCCAGCTTCGACAGTGAGTCCGAGCACCTGAGTATGTGGGTCGAGCGCCGGATACAGTCCTTCGGCGCGCTCCTGGCCGTTCGGTCCCCTGATCAACGTCTCCAGCGCGTCGCGTGAGGGGTCACCCGACGTCACCACTGTCCGGGTTACCCGTTGAAGGGTCAGCGATGCATCGTCCAACAATCGCGGCAGGTAAATCACGACTTCCGCGACCTGCGCTCCGGCCGGCAGGTTCCGCGCTGCCCTTGGTTGCGTGGCGAATCCGGGCGGCGCGCTCTGCGCCGGTCGGTCCGAGAGTAGCCCGCAGCCGACGACGACGAACAACGCAAGACAGGCGGGTGCGATCTTCACACAGCGAATGCAGCTAGATGCTCGGTTAGCACGTGCGGATCCCTTGCATCTGACCCATTCGCTGTGCCGTGAAACCTACAGGAAGCGCTCGTCCATCGGAATGGGACCGATCACCTCCGGCTCGCCATCTCGCAGCGCGATCTGCTGTTCCAGCTTGACCGCCATCGATCCGCCCTTTTCGCCGAAGTAACATTCGACCGACAGCATCTGGTTGCGGTAAAGCACGTCTTCGGTGGGCGCGCGGCGCGGATCCATGTGCGGGTAGCCTGACGACCCCATCCCAACGCCGTGCGCGTAGTTCAGATCCCATAGCTTTTCGCGGAAACGATCAGGCACCTGCGGCACGTCCGCCATAGCCTCGGCGATCGTCCGTCCTGCTCGCCAGACCGGAATCGATGCCTGGATGTAGTCGTAGGCGCGCTTGTACAGGTCCTTTTGCTCGGCGGTCGGGTGATCCCCAACCAGGAACGTCGTCGAGCTGTCACCTCGCATGCCGTTCTGACCACGCCCGTGCAGATCGACGCCGACAAACTCGCCTTCCCGCAGCTTTCGATTGGTCGGCCAGCGCCGCCACGGGTTCATGTTCTCGCCCGCGCAGACGTTGAGCTGTGCAATGTCCTCCCCGCCAGACTGCAGCCAGGTAACTGTGACGATGTCGGCCAACTCTTTCTCGGTTATGCCGGGTCTGACCGCGTCCCGGAAAGCCGTCAGCGATGCAATGTATTGTCGACCAACCTCTCGATAGATCACGATCTCATCATCAGTCTTGACAGTCCACGCATGCTCGATAGTCGGTTCCGCATCGACCAGGTTCAGGCCAGCCTGCACGAGATCAAGCATGGGACCTGCTTCGAGCGTGTCGATCCCCAGCTTCTCGCCCTTCAGACCGTACTCCTCCATAATTTCCGCGATACCACGGGCGAATGGGCTGTTGCCACTGACCTCGGTGGGAACACCACGCAACCCGCGACCAAGCGGCGGTCGTACGTTCTCGTGTTGCATGGATACGTACCCAACGTCTCGGGGCCGCACAAATGCCACCGTTTCGCCCTCAACCGGGACGAAGAGCTTCGCTCCCGGAACCTCGAGGTTCAAGCCATAGCGGAGGCGGATGCCTCCATTGAGG
>JAERMM010000105.1:0-445 GCA_016844585.1 Chloroflexota bacterium
CTCGCAGCCGCTGCTGATCGGCTTCTGCATCGCGAGCGCCAGGCACGTCGCCGCCGTTCGCCCACACGGAGATGCCGTGGTGGTCGCCAGCGCCATCGCCGATATGTTGACCTCAACACCGGCCGATCTCTGGGAATCGACGCTCCGTGAGTTCGTCGCGGGTCTGCGCGCTGCGTGTGACCTACCATCGGGCCACGCGTGACAAGGCTGGTGGGCTGATGCGGCTGCCGCGCTACGAGCGGATCAATGTGGTGTGCCGACTCCTCGAAAGGAAGCGTTACGTTCTCCTGCCGTTGCAACACGTGATGGACGCATCGCCGTCGGCCGTTTTAGACGGTCATCTTTTCGCCGATGGGCACGACGGGCACTTCTCATCGTCTCTATGGGAAGGCGTGAGAACCTCACCAGCGACGAGCAGCCATTTTGGGTCGGGACGCCGCCGCGG
>JAERMM010000105.1:486-21670 GCA_016844585.1 Chloroflexota bacterium
TTGTGAGCCATCGCGACGAGTTGCCCGCTGTCGTCGAGGTAGTGATAGAAACAGCTATTTGTGCCCGGTGGTTGATTCGCGGCCACGGGGGCGGGCCAGCTCTGCCGCGTGATGCGCGAGATAGCGCCAGTCTCGACACGCTCCTCGAATTGCCTATCATTAAATAGGCGGCGTAATATCCATGGGCATTCCCGCCTAAGTGGTAAGCTTTCTATATCGAGGACGACATGCACTTACGAGCACAAATTGAGCGCCTGCTGACGCGCTTCATAGCGAATGAAATCCCGGTCACGGACCTTCGGGATTGGTTCGCCGTGTATGCCCAGGCCATCGCACAGGACGGCGACTCCGAGGCTCGGCTCATTGCCGACACGATCGAATTGCTGGTCAGCGAGTATGACTATGGCCATCGCACCGAGGAGGAAATTCGGCGCGAGGCCGTTGCTCTGCTTGGGGCCATTGACACCCACAACCCACCCTCAATCGGCATTCTTTCCTCCAGATAGCTCTTTGCTAGGGTTGATCTTGGACACTCAGCCCTGTCAGTCAGAACCGTGGTGATGCCTCGGTCGGTTCGATGCCCAGCAGAGTGAGTGCTGCGCTCTCCATCGCCTCGTCTCGACTCGTCGTCAGCTCGATGCGTGCCTCGCTGGGCAGTGTAATCGCAAACCGCGAGTCCGAAATGTGGTCAACGTTCGAGCTCTCGGCACCATCCGCCGCTTCGAAGGACCGGATGCGGCGCACCTCCGCCTCCCACGCGGCCGGAAATAACTTCTCCCAGCGTTTCGGCCACGCCTCGTAGATATCGACCGCATGTTAATCATCCCATGTCAAGGACTGTCAACCGTGAGGCGGCCGATTCGTGGCCTCCCGTTTTACAGGCAGAACGTGATGTGTTTGTTAGCTCGCAGCCGTCGAACCTGCCCGCATCTTATGGCAAGCTTGTCGTGTGCTAATCGACTTCGCTGAGCGACGGTCGCGGAGCTTCGGCTCGGGCTACCTCGGTTTCCTGGGGCGCGTTCGAGACCTCATCGAGCGAGGTCGGCTCGACGTGAGTCAGCTAGTCCTCGCCGACGTTATGAGCTGGGTTCTCGGCCGCGCGCGGACCGAAACAACCTCGGTCGGCGAGGTTTGCGGCATCCTCGAGTCGGCCGCTCGCCTGCTCCTTCTCAAGGCTCGCCGCCTCAGCGGGATGTGGGAAGTCCAGGACGAGGCTGAGTCGCCGCCGTGGCTGGGACCGCCTGAGGAGCTTCCTGAGCGACGAAGCTGGCTCACACAGCGCCTCGCGAGTGGGCCGCTATCGTTCCTCAGCGGCTCCCGCGACGAACTGGAAAGCATGCCCTCTCTGGCGCCCATTCTGCCGGGCCAGTTGCAGACTGCGATGCTGTCGGTGCTTGGGCGGGCTCGACCGACGCTCGCGCTCCTGCCGCCGCGCATCTCGCGAGTGTCGGTCGAGGCCTGCTCGTCTCTGATACTCGAACGTCTTGCGGGTGATGATGAGTTCCACCTGGCCGAGATTGCCGGATACAGCCGCGACGCGAGCGTGGCCGCGTTTCTCGCATGCCTCATCCTCGCCCGCCAGGGCCATATTGAACTGATCCAGAACGAACTGTTCGGCGACATCGTCGTCCGCCAGGCCGCAAGAGAACTCGTGGCGACCGCCTGAAGCGACGCTACGGGGAGACATCTCCTCCGCTGTCCCTTGTAACCTGTAACCTGACCCCTTCTTCATACCAGGCCACTAGCCCTGAGGCCGTCGCCTCCCATCGCCACCTGTCGTCGGCCTGCTGAATCCGCGCCGAAACCTCAGATCGCAGAGCATCGTCGTTGAGCAACGACCTGGCGCGAGCGGCGAATCCCTCAGCATCTCCTGGCAGGGCCAGGCACTCACTTTCGAACCCGGCGAGATACGTTGCAGCCTCTCCCACAGCCTCAGCGACGAACGGTATGCCAAGTGCCATGAGCTGAGGGATCTTGGATGGGCACCGGGCCCGGTTGACGCGGTCATCGTCGAGCGGGTAGATGGCCACGAGGCGGCCGCTGCGCTCCGCCACGTGCTGCTCGATTCGCCCTGGCTCGTAGCCTAGCCAGTCGACCCGCTGGATGATCTTGGCGTCCGCCAACGCATCGACCAGGCGGTCGCTGTCTCCGATCCGAATCTCGTCACCGATGATTGTCAAACGGGTCGAGGATGGCTGGTCGGCGAGGATTCGGGACAGGAGAGCGGCTGCGCGAACGGGCGCTGCTTCTGTGAAGCGCGTGTACCAAACGAGTGATGCCGGCCCCTCAATTGGGGCGGTCACCGGTACTGTTCCCGACTCGCTATGGCCGTTCGGCAAGTAGAGAATCTGCCCATCGTTTGGACGGAGCCGCTGGGCGTACGACTGAAGCCAGCGGCTGGCAACCGTTACGCGCGGCACTTTGCGCAGCGTGTATTGCTCTTGAGCGCCCCGGGCGATCGCTCCCAGGCCAGCACGTCCGCGCCCAGCCCAGCCCGATGGCCCTTCGAGGTCATCAGCATCGACGATCACGAGCGGCGATCGGCCACTTCTGGAACGGGCCGCGATGAGCGCAGACACGAGCCCGCTGTAGCCGATTGGTTTGAAGGCATGGATAACGTCGGGCCGGAATCGTCGGACCTCCTGGAACAGACTCCAGACGATGGCTGGCGGACCCAGAAGCGACCGTGGGGCATGCGTGTGGACGATCTCGACGAGCCCCTCAGAGGTTCGCGATCCGGCGCGCGATCGATCGTCCCACGGAGGAACGATGACCCGTACGATGGCCCCCTGATCGGCCAGTACCCTTGCGATGGGTAGGACCCGGGCGATGGTCGTCCCCTTCGGCCGCAGTCCAAAGGGGGCAACCAGCGCCACTCGAAGTGCTGAGTCCTGAGTGCTGAGTGCTGAAGGCCTGGGAGAAGCCCTCTCAGGACTCATGACTCAGCACTTCATTCGACGGTGACGGATTTAGCGAGGTTCCTGGGCTTGTCGACGTCGCAGCCTCGCGCGATGGCAGCGTGGTATGCCAGAAGCTGCAAAGGGACGACGTTCACCACCGGGGAGAGTAGCTCGGGCGTATCCGGAACTCGGATGACGTCATCGGCGTGCATTGCAATGTGCTCGTCACCGTCCGTTGCAATTGCGATAACTCGCCCCCCACGCGCGCGGATCTCCTCGATGTTGCTCAGGACCTTGTCGAGCGTGACGCCCCGCGTGGCAAGAGCAAGGACAAGGGAGTCCGGTTGGATGAGCGCCAACGGCCCATGTTTCAACTCGCCCGCCGCGTAGCCCTCGGCGTGGATGTAGGAGATCTCCTTGAGCTTCAGGGCACCCTCGAGCGCCGTGGGGTAGCCGACACCGCGACCGATGAAGAACAGGCGATCGATGTTGGGGTATTGCTCGGCGATCCGCGCCGCGTCGTTATCCGTCAGCAGGGCAGCTTTCACAAGGCCAGGCAGTTTCCTAAGCCACCCCACGAAAGGGCCAACGATCTCAATGCTCGATGGGTTCACTACCCGAGCCATGGCGAGTCCGACCAGGAGCAGGGTGGTCAGCTGACCCGTAAACGTCTTGGATGCGACCACGGCGACCTCTGGCCCAGACTGCTGCAGGACCACCGCGTCGGCCATGGACGTGATGACGCTGCCCGCAACGTTTGTAACGGCCAGCTGCTGCGCCCGGAGCAGGCCAGCCATCTCGAACGCGGCAATCGTGTCAGCGGTCTCGCCGCTCTGGCTCACGGCGATGCAGAGCACCGAGTCGTCCACCACTGGGTTGCGGTAGCGCAACTCCGAGCTGAGCTCACATTCGACGGGCATTCGAAGCCAGGATTCCAGGGCGTAGCGGGCCATCAAACAGGCGTGATACGCGCTGCCGCAGCCCGTGAGCAGGATGCGCCGCACTCGCTTGAGATCTATCGCATCGAGCTCTGGGAGATGAACGAGATCATCTCTGAGGCGGCCAGCAAGCGTGCGCTCCAGGGCTTCGGGCTGCTCGTAGACCTCCTTGAGAAAGAAGTGCGGATAGCCAGCCTTTTCCGCCGCCGCCACGTCCCAGGAGATCTGTTCGACTTCTCGCTCCTGCAAACATCCGCGTCGGTCGATGACGGTCACACTATCGGCCGTGATTGCCACCAGATCTCCCTCTTGCAGGCGGATCTGGCGCCGCGTCTGTTCCAGGAAAGCGGGCGTATCCGACGCCAGGAGATTTCCGTCCTTCGCAAGGCCAACAATCAACGGGGCGTGAAGGCGAGCCCCAACCACGACACCGGGATCGTCCAGAGACACCGCGGCGATGGCGTAGGAGCCAACCACGCCAGCGACCGCGCGACGCGTCGCCGCGAGCAGCCGTGGCAGGCCAGGCTCGGCATCCGCGGGGAGGCGCTTCAACTCCACTTCGATCAGGTGTGCGAGCACTTCGGTGTCCGTCTCAGACCGAAACTCATGCCCGTCAGCGGTGAGCTGCTCGCGTAGCTCTGCGTAGTTTTCGATGATCCCGTTGTGCACCACGCAGATCCGTCGCGTGCAGTCGACGTGGGGGTGTGCATTCTCATCGGAGGGTCGCCCGTGCGTCGCCCAACGTGTGTGGCCGATCCCGACCTGCCCGTCAAGGTTTTCGCCGCTGATGGCCTTCACGAGGCGCTCGAGTCGGCCGGCTGCCTTGCGCACGAGCAGTTCATTCGTTGGCGAGATGATCGCGACGCCGGCCGAATCGTAGCCTCGGTACTCGAGGCGCTCGAGCCCTTTGAGAAGAAGTGGGAGCGCTGGCCGCCGGCCCGCGTAGCCTACGATGCCGCACATAGCAGCTCCACCCTTCGGATCGGCGCTTCTCGCGCTGCTGAGCGTGTTGCAGGCGCGATCGGAACGGCCCAGGAGTCATCGATCGGACCAACCGTCCGGTCGATCAACTCGCGAGGGCTGGACGCGACGGCTATGGGGACCCCTATCGCCTGAGCGATCTGCTCGGGGGACGTCCCGTCGATGGTTCGCTGGCCGTCTATGTCGAACATCGATCGGGGAAGGATCACCCTGTCCCAGTGGCCGCCCTTCAGCGATGCGATCACATCGTTGGCCGGGACGAGGCCAGCAACGGTCACGTTTCCCCCGAAGAGGGAGTTCTGTATCGGAGCGACTTCAATGGCCAGTCGCTCGACCCGCCCGAGGTCCTGGGCGCATTCTTTGAGAAGCGGCGCCGTGAGCGATCCGGTGACCCAGCAGACTGTCAGGGGTGAACCCAGCGCCTGTGGGATGCGCCGCGCCGCTCGTTTCCACTCGGCTCGGAACAACTGCACCAGGCCCACGCCGTTCTGGAGTTGTGGGTAATCGTCATAGCTGCGCGGTGACGGCAGCGCTTTGCCCGCTAACAGGTACAGCTCGTCGCTTGCATATACGAAGCCCCGAGATGCCACCAGCGTGACCGCGGCGGCGGCGTCCTCTGGCGCCAGGGCACGCGACCGCGAAACGTGCGAGTGCGTGGTGAGACCGATGGGAACCACCGCGGCGCTCTCGACCGACGGATGACGGCCAATCAGGTCGTCAATGGTTTGCTCCAGGATCGCGCCGTCATTCCGTCCTGGCATCAGCACGATCTGCGCGTGGATCCGAATCCCATGGGCGCCGAGCTCGTCGATCTGGTCCAGGATGGGCGGCGCATTCGGGTTCTCGAGCAGGTCGCGCCTCACCTGCAAGTCGGTAGCGTGGACGGAAACCCGCAGTGGACTCAGCCTCTGGAACAGAAGCCGCCGCCATTCGGCCTCGGAGAGGTTGGTGAGCGTGATGAAGTTCCCGTACAGGAAAGAGAGACGAAAGTCGTCATCCTTGATGTAAAGCGAGCGGCGCAGTCCCGGTGGCAGACCGCGGATGAAGCAGAAGTCGCAGGCGTTATTGCACGTCTTCATGCGGTCGAAGACCGGTTGTTCGAACTCGATTCCGAGATCCTCGTCTAATTCCTTCTCTACGGTAAACGCAACGAGCGAGCCCTCGCGCTCGACGTCCAGTGTGACCGAAGCGGCTGCCGTGCCCATCCGAACGTCGATGATGTCGCGCGGAACGAATCCGTCGACCGCCAGCAGACGGTCGCCCGGAAAGAGTCCGGCGCGGGCCGCTGGACTTTCTGGCTCGAGGCTGGCGACAACTCCCGATGGGCGCTGGGGCCGCCGACCCGTGGCTTGAATGGCCGGCTGTGCAGCCATGCTGGCGATCTCGACGGTTCTAACCGACACGCATGGCCTCGGAAGGCGCTGCGTAAGCTCCACGCCGGTCATTCGGCAGCAGTTCTGCGATGCGGCTCATGATCTGCCCAACGATCTGGTCGGAGCCATCCGCGGCCTCGATCATGAAGGGCTCGCCGAAATGAACCTCGAACGACGGGCGTCGGGCAAGGCTCCACACCGTCCTGATGGCCTCTGTGCCGACGATCCCGACCGGGAGCACGGGGCAGCGTGCACGAGTCGCCAGGTACGCCACACCGCGATGGGCCACCCCGAGGCCCCCGATGCGCCGTGTTCCCTCGGGGAACACCGCTACAGCGGCGCCAGCCGATATCAGATCAAGCGCATCGCGCACCGCACGGATGTCATTTTGCCCGCGTCGAACCGGAAACGCGGCGCCTGTCAGTCCGGCGAGTAGACGCGAATACCAGGGCCGGAACAACTCTTCCTTGGCCATAAGTGTGAGCGGGCGCGGGAAGATGCCGACGAGGATTTCGGGGTCGGCGAAGCTCAAATGGTTCGAAACCAGCAGTAGCCCGCCGGTACGCGGCACGCGATCCAGACCAACGACGCGGACGCGTGTGGAAAGCGCCAGGATTGTGATGAAGGCCGCCTTGAAGGCGCCATACAGCGGCCCTCCTGGCAGACGGCGACGACTCCTGCTTTCCATCCCTAGACTGAGCCTGTCCGTGGCCCCGCCTGGGGTTCGCGTCGCCGCTGTGTAAAGGCACCGGTGGCTCGCTGCTCAGTCGAGCGGCGACGGAGGACCAGCGCTTCTTCGACGATCTGCATGATTCGATCGGTCACCTGGTCTATCGAGAGACCGTCCGTTCGGACGACGATCGCGTCCCTGGCCAGATTCAGCGGCGCGACTTCCCGCGTCTTGTCCTGCTGATCGCGCTGCTCCAGTGCCGTAAGGACCTCGGAGAGTTGAGCGTTGTTGCCCCGCTCGATCGCCCTGCGGCGAGCTCGCTCGGCGGGCGAAGCATCGAGGTAAATCTTGACGTCTGCGTCCGGAAAGATCACCGTGCCGATGTCGCGGCCTACAACCACTGCCCGCCCAGAGTCCGCCGCGCGCCGCTGCGCCTCGACGAGCGGGCTCCGGACAACTGCGTGGCTCGAAACTCGCGAGACGGCGGCGTCTACGTCTGGTGAGCGTAGGAGGCTGGTGACGTCGCGGTCGCCAAGAAGCACATCGCTCAGACGGCCATCGGCTACGGTGGGAGGACGAACGTGAACGTCGAGCGTTGCCGCGAGCTGAGCCAGCGCCTCGGCGTCGTTCTCATCGACCCCGCGCTCAATGGCCAGCAATGTCAGGGCGCGGTATAGAACCCCGGTGTCGAGAAACGTGGCGTGCAGGCGCGTCGCGAGCTGCGTGCCGACGGTCGTCTTGCCGGCAGCGGATGGGCCATCAATGGCCACAACCAGCCGCCGGTCGGCTTGTTGCATCAGTCCGTCGACCTCAGCGAGCGTGAGCGCCCGATAGTTCCCTGGTCGCAGATCCCCAAGCTGAACCGGGCCAATGCGGGTGCGGACCAACCGTCGTGCTTCGTAGCCAACCGCGCCAAGCATGCGTCGGACTTCACGCTTACGACCTTCGCGCAGCACGAGGCGCACCCAGACTCCTCTGCCTTCTTGGTCACCGAGTGACACGGAGGACGGAGCTGTTGACTGGGCGTCAAGGACGACACCCCGGCGCAGGCGCTGCATCGCATCATCTGATGGTATCTCGTCCAGAAGGGCCAGGTATTCTTTCTCGGTCTCGTAGCGCGGGTGCGTAACGACGTTCGCCATGGCTCCGTCGTTGCTGAGGATCATCAGGCCTTCGCTGTCCTTGTCCAACCGACCAACAGGATAGAGTCTCAGAGATGACGGAACAAAACTTACGACCGTCTGACTGGCGTGGCGGTCTCGAACGGTAGAAACGACCCCGCGCGGCTTGTAAACGGCGTAGTAGACGCGCCCGGGGGACGAGCCGACCGCGCTGCCGTTAATGGTAATGTCATCCACCCCCGGCGTCACCGTGAGCGAAGGATGCGCCACCGTCGAGCCGTTCACGGCGACGCGGCCCTCGCCGATCAGCCGCTCGGCCTCCCTGCGTGAGCAGCACCCCAGTGTTGAAAGCGCTTTCGCGATCCGCATCGCCCCTGCTGCTGTGCTCATTGCGCCCAACTTCCCATCGGCCACCCGGGCATCCACATGGTGATTCGACCGCGCGCCGTGTATGTGCGGATAAACGGCGCCTCCCATCCGGCCAGGGAAAGCGCCGGAACGTCCGTCGCCAGCGGACCCGGTCGGACGCCTGCGAACCCAGTGTAGGTGGGCAAGAGCCCGACCCTGCGGGTCATTGCGAAGCCGGCATCGAGCAAGAGCGTCGTTTCCCTAGAGATGTCCGGACTGTTGAGTACCACGCTGATGAGCCGCTGCCCGTCGCGCGTGGCGGCCGCGACCAGGCAGCGGCCGGCTGCGTCCGTAAATCCCGTCTTCCCCGCGTCGAGACCTGGATAGACGCCCAGGAGTGGATTGGTGGCGGTGAAAAGGTAAAGAGGCGGCCCCGGCACGACGTGACGATTCGTACTCAGGATGCGAGCGAGTCGCGGCTCTGCGAATGCCGCGCGCGCAACCTCCGCCATATCGTTGGCCGACGAGTAGTGGCCCTCTTGATCGAGGCCGTGCGGGTTCATGAAGTGCGTGTTTCTCAAGCCCATCGTTGAGGCGCGCTGGTTCATCCACGCGACGAATTGCGTGATTGAGCCGTCGCCAACCGTCTCCGCGATGGCGAGCGCCGCGTCGTTGCCGGAAACGAGAAGCAGGCCATAGAGAATGTCCTCCAGACTCAGAACGTCGCCGGGATCGAGTCCGATGACCGCTGGCTCGGTACGAGAGCGCTCGGTGGCGTAAATCGGCCGATCAAGCGATGCACGGTCGAGCGCCACCAGCGCAGTCATCAGCTTGGTAAGACTCGCTGGGGCCAGGCGGATGTCTGCGTTCCGAGACACAAGCGCATGCCCATCGGACGCGCTGACGATCGTGGCGGCGGCGGCGGTGACCGCGGTGGGGACGGAGGGAGCGGTTGCCAGCGCGGCGAGATCACTAGATCCAAGCGGCGCCGCGAACGGCTCGCCAGTGCCGAACGCTGGCGGTCCAAAGCCGGTCGTGCCGAGAAGCACGAGCAGGCAGCAAAGGAGACTACTGCTCTTCGATAGCATTGATGATGTGCTCGATACGGACTATTGTGCCGTCGCGGGTTAGCTCGATGGCTACTACATCTCCGCGCCAGTCCATTTCCGATTCGTGATGGTCTTGCAAGTATTGCTGCCCCAGACGCCCGATGCGCCGCTGCTTCTGAAGCGTAACCGACTCTTCGGGCGTCCAGTCGTTGGAGGTGCGGGCCCGCACCTCCACGAAGACGTAGCAGTCGCCATCGCGTGCCACGATGTCGATCTCGCCGAGGCGAGTCCGAACGTTGCGCTCGATGATGCGATACCCTTTGCGCTGCAGATGATCAACGGCAAGAGCCTCGCCCCGGCGCCCCACCTCTGGGCGATCACGCATCTAGCAGATCGGTGTCGTCGAATAACGCGATCTCTTCCGACAATCGGCCGACGGGCTCGTACGATCGCCGATGATAGGGAGTCGGACCCAGGCGGCGAAGCGCCTCCGCATGCACGGTCGTGCCATAGCCGACGTTGTGCGCGAATCCGTAGCCGGGCGCCAACGCGTCGACCTCAGCCATGATCTGGTCCCTGGTGACCTTTGCGATGATCGACGCAGCCGCAATGCTCAGGCAGTACGCGTCTCCGTGGATGACGGCAGTCTGCGGAAAGGAGTCAGACCACAGTGGGAATCCATCTACGAGCAGATGGTTCGGGCGCTGCCCGAGCGCCTGAACTGCTCGCCAGAACGCGAGCTGCCCGGCCGCCGAGAGCCCAAACTCGTCCACGATCACCGGTTCCACGATTCCGGCGCCGATCGCGATGGCAACGGACCTTATGACGTCGGCCGCTGCGCGGCGCTGAGGGGCAGCCAGCTGCTTTGAATCGCGTACCCCCGCATAGTGGGCGTCGCTCGTCCGTGGCCCCTTGTGGAGCATACGAGTCGGAGGGGCAAGCATGTCGAGCAGATGCGGGTCGTGAGGCAGGATAACCGCCGCAGCGACCACCGGGCCTGCCCACGCCCCGCGGCCGGCCTCGTCGATGCCGGCAATGACCGCCACACCCCGATTCCACAGCAGATGCTCAATGCGGCAGCTAGGCGCAGCCGAGCGAAGGCCAGCCCGCTTGGTCGGAGAAGGCGCCGCCTGGGTCCTTGAGGGGTCAGGCGGAGGCGGTCGGCGTGGGGCGCGGCGCGCGCCGCTCGCGGATTCGGGCTGCTTTGCCGGTGAGGCCGCGAAGGAAGTAGAGCTTCGCTCGGCGGACCACGCCATGGCGCACAACCTCCACCTTGTCGATGCGGGGAGAGGCAAACATGAAGGTTCGCTCGACTCCGATGGTGTGAGCCAGCCGTCTGACGGTGAACGTGCCGTCCAGGCGTCCCGCGCGGTGGAGACCGATAACCATTCCCTCGAAGACCTGCACCCGCTCTTTGCCGCCTTCGACAACGCGCACATGCACCTTGACGGTGTCGCCAACCTCGATATCGGTGGCCCCCTCGCGGCGGCCGTCCAGAATTTCGTGTAGTTCAGCCATATTCCCTCTTCTTAGGTTGCAGGGGATAGGTTACAGGTTACAGGAAATCCCGTCTACAACCGTCCCGTCCTCTGTTCCCTGTTCCCTGTTCCCTGTTCCCTGTTCCCTGTAACCTAGATGAACAGTGGCGCGAGCACAAGCGTGATGGTGCTCAACAGCTTGACCAGCACGTGAAGCGACGGGCCGGCGGTGTCTTTGAACGGATCGCCGACCGTATCACCCACAACGGCCGCCGCGTGAGACAGTGTTCCCTTCCCTTGAACCACGCCCTGGCGGTCTCGAAGGTTGCCCGCCTCGATGTACTTCTTCGCATTGTCCCAGGCGCCGCCGCCGTTGTTCAAGACGGTCGCCAGCATGATTCCAGCGATGGTTCCTACCATCAGCAGCGCCCCAACGGCCTGCGCCGCGTCCAGACCCATCCACTTGAAGCTGAGACCCACGATCAGCGACGCGAATATTGGCAGGAGGCCGGGGGCGATCATTTCGCGGAGGCCGGCCGCTGTTGTGATGTCCACTGCTCGCTTGTAGTCCGGCCGAACCGTGCCGGCCATGATGCCCGGGTCCTCTCGGAACTGCCTCCGGACCTCTTCCATGATGGCAGCGGCGGTCTTGCTCACCGCGCGAATGGCCAGCGCGCTGAAGAGGAACACCAGCATCACTGCCAGGAGTGCCGCGACGAACACCTCAACCTTCGTGAGGTCGACGTGGAACTCAAAGGTGCAGGTGGCAAAGGCCTGGCCAAGCCGGGCACAGGTCGCTCGCCTCACTTCGTCGCCATAGGCGCCGAAGAGCAGGAAGGCGGCCAACGCGGCCGATGCCATCGCATAGCCCTTGGTGAGCGCTTTCGTCGTATTTCCGACGGCGTCCAGTTTGTCCGTAATTTCACGCGCCTGGCCGCCGGCGCCCGCCATCTCGATGATGCCGTTTGCGTTATCCGTGATCGGACCAAAGGTGTCCATTGCCAGGACGTACGCAGCGGTCATGAGCATGCCCATGGTGGCGACGGCTGTGCCGAAGAGCCCGGCCTCGGCAGCCGTGAGCGACGGGAAGTCAAGGACCGCCTGTGTGCCAAGGCCGTATGCCGCCAGCAGCGCAGCGCCGACGGTGATGGCAGTGGAGAATGTGGTCTCAAAGCCGACCGCGATCCCCATGACGATCACTGTCGCGGGCCCCGTCTCGGACGCTTGCGCGATCTCCTTCACAGGGCGCCAGTTGCCAGCCGTGTAGTACTGGGTAATGAACACGATGACGATGCTCGTCAGGATGCCCACCAGCCCGGCCCAGAAGTACCAGATCGAGCCGAGCATGTTCGTCACCGCGAAGTAGAGGAACCCGATTGCGAGGGCCACTGAGATGAAATAGCCCCAGTTGAGCGAGTTCATCGGGTCCTCGTCGATGCTTGGCCGCATCTTGCCCCACAGGGGAACCATCATCAGCCCCACCATGGTCGCGAAGACGCCAAAGGCGCGCACAACCAGGGGGAAGACAACCCAAGCCGGGTTATCGATCCCAACCTTTTTCAGCGAGAGATACACGGCCACCCCGAGGATCATCGCGCCGATGTTCTCGGCGGCGGTTGATTCGAAGAGGTCGGCTCCACGGCCCGCGCAGTCGCCGACGTTGTCACCTACAAGGTCGGCGATCACCGCGGCGTTTCGCGGGTCATCCTCGGGGATCCCGGCTTCGATCTTGCCGACCAGGTCCGCGCCCATGTCGGCGGCTTTCGTATAGATGCCGCCGCCCAGTTGGGCGAAGAGGGCGACGAAGCTCGCTCCAAAGCCGAATCCGATAATGGTTGACGGGGTGGTCTCAGGGTTGGCGCCGTACAGCGTGTAGATGCCCGCGACTCCGAGGAGGCTCAGCGCGACGATAGAAAAGCCGGAGACGGCCCCGCCGCGGAGGGAGACGGTAATCGCCTCGTTCAAGCTGTGCTGAGCCGCTGCAGCAGTCCGCACGTTCGACTTCACGGCGACGTACATTCCGATAAGGCCAGACAGAGCCGAGGCCGCGGCCCCCACGAGGAACGCGAACGCGGTCTTTAGACCGATGTTCTCAATGCCGGTGATCGCCTGCAGAACGACACCGACGAGAACCGCGGCGATGACGGCGATAACGGCGATCGTTTGATACTGCCGCCGCAGGAAGGCGGTCGCGCCCTCGAAGATCATGTCGCCAACTTCCCGCATGGCGGCGGTGCCCGTGTCGCGACGGAGCACGTCCCAGGCGAGATAGAGGGCGAAAAGGACGGCGACAACTCCCGCGATGGGCACAATGGGCATCAGGGCCATAAACGCGTTTCCTCCATCATTGGCGGACGGCGCGGCATTGCGCCGGTGGACTTGGTCCTATCGTGTTCGACAGTGAGGACCATCAAAGGCGATTGACTCGCCTGGCCGAGCGCTTCGGCAGACGGGCACAGGTTGACCGTACCGAAGCTGGGCGGCTCAGTTTATCAGTCGGCCCGATCCTGATTCAAGACGCGCGTACTTCGGTAACCACTATTTTTGGGGCACCACGAACGCGCGGCCGGGCTCGGCGGTGGCCGCGAGGAGAGAACGAGCTGCAGCGACGGGTGAGGGGGCGCGGAACAGTGCGCTCACGACGGCCACACCAGCAGCCCCCCGCCGCATCACGAGCGGCGCGCGGGCTTCGTCGATCCCGCCGATGCCGACCACCGGTACGGTGCTCTGCTTGCAGGCCGCTTCGAAGAGGTCGAGTCCTGCGAACTCGGCGTCGGACTTGGTGGCGGTAGGAAACACGGCGCCGAAGCCCAGATAGTCGGCGCCCTCGTCGATCGCAATCGACAGTTCTGGAAGGTATGACGCCGATGCTCCCAGCACGCGGTCCGGGCCCAGCAGCTCACGCGCGAACCGAATGGGCAGATCGTCCTGGCCAAGGTGTGCGCCGTCCGCGCCGGCCGCCACGGCGATATCGGGCCGATCGTTGAGGACCAGCAGTCCGTCGTGAGCGTGGGCAACCCGCACCAGGGCGCGGGCGGACGAGCCGGATTCCTGCGCCGAGCAAGTCTTCCACAATCGCCACCATCCGCTCCGGGTCCAGCGTGTCATCGGTGACCGCGTAAACGTGCGTTTGAGCCAGAGCCGTGAGGAAGCGCGCGCGCGGAGTCTCAGCCGTCAACGATCTTTGCCCCACATCTCTGTCAAAAAATTAAAAAGGGGGTATGTGACAAGCGTGACGACCGTGACAGCCTTCGGATGCCGGAACTCCCTCTCGCGCGTCGGATAAAATGGCCTGGGGGTCGTATTGCGAGTGGATTCCGCGCCACCGATCTGGCGAGATCCGTGGTTTCGCGCCCTCATCATTCTCCTCACCATCATTGCCGCCCTCTACCTTGGCCAGATTCTCTGGGTCCTTGTGAGCCAGGTGGCTGACTTCATCGTCCTGTTTGTGGTGGCCTGGATCATCTCCTTCGTCCTCCAGCCAGGCGTGACGGCCATCAGTCGTCTGCCGAGACTTTCCAAGACCCTCGCCGTCTTGCTGGTGTATCTCACGTTGTTCTTAGTGCTAACCGTTGCAGCAATTGTGCTGCTCCCGGCGCTGGCGTTCCAGAGCACCGAGGCTGCCAAGCAGGTCCCGGGCCTGTTCACGGAGCTGGGCGGACTGATGTCCGGCATCGACGCCTTTCTCACGCGGTACGGCGTGTCGCTGAACTATGGTGAGCAGCTGCTTCGGCCGCTGGAGTCTATCGGGCCAGCCGTATTTTCGAATGTGGTCCTGGTAGCCACAGGGGCGGCGACCGCCCTGGTGCAGATCATGCTGGTGATCATCGTGTCCCTCTACCTGATGCTCGATGGGGATCGGCTTGGCAGCTACGTATTGCAGACGATCCCGCCGCGCTACCGCGACGACTTCACCTACTTTGTGAGCAGCGTCTACAGCGCCTTCGGCGGCTTTTTGCGGGGCCAGATCATTCAGTCGCTCGTGTACGGGGGTGGGATCGCGGTGATCATGCTCGCCACGGGCCAGCCGTACGTCGCACTAGTGAGCGTCCTGGCGGGTCTGGCGATCTTCATCCCGTTTCTTGGCCCCTTCCTGGGGTTTCTGCCCACTCTCTTCGTTGCCCTGACGACCGTATCGGCATCGCCTGGGGCGGCTATTGCCTCGATTGTCCTGACCCTCGTACTGAACGTGCTCGTCATCAACGTCGTGGCCCCAAAGGTGATGAGCCAATCGGTTGGGCTGCATCCGATCCTGGTGCTCGCCGCTGTGATGGTCGGCGCGCGAATATCCGGTCCCTGGGGCGCCCTGTTTGGAGTTCCGGTCGCCGCGGTGATCGCCACCATGGTCTCCTTCTACCGGCTCACTGTGTCGGATCGCGAGAAGGCGATACGGGAGCTGACCGGATTGGCTGAGCCAGCGCAGGCGGCAACACTCACAGCCGAGTCTGACCCGGGCCGCGTCGCTGTCGGCAGTGACTGATTGAACCCGGGAAGGCGACCGCGCGAGTGAGTAGCGTCCACACGGCAGTGATTCCGGCGGCAGGCCTCGGCACCCGATTTCTGCCTGCCACAAAGGCGCTGCCGAAGGAGATGCTGCCGATCGTAGACAAGCCGGTCATCCAGTACGTGGTTGAGGAGGCCGTCGCCTCCGGAATCGACCACATCGTCGTGATCACAGCGCAGAGCAAGCGGTCTATCGAAGACCATTTCGATAGCCACTTCGAGTTGGAGGCGCGCCTCGACCGACTCGGGCGCCAGAGCGACCTCGATCTGGTTCGCGCCCTCGCGACGATGGCTCATTTCTCCTACGTCCGGCAGCCGGAGCCCAGAGGAAACGGCCACGCGGTGCTGTGCGCCCGCCCGGTGGTGGGGGACGAGCCGTTCGCAATGATCTGGGGCGACGACATCGTGGACGCCGAGGTCCCCTGCATCCGACAGATGATGTCGGTGCACGAGCGATACGGGGGCGCCGTGGCAGCGGTGATGCGTGTGCCCGATGCCGACGTCCCGAAGTACGGCGTCATTGCCGGCGAACGAGTCGAGGAGTCCGTTTACCGAGTCACGGGCCTGGTAGAGAAGCCACCCATCGAATCGGCTCCGTCGAATCTGGCGACGGTTCATGCATGGATCCTGCCGCCGCGGATCTTCGCGCTTCTCGCCGAGACGCCGCCCGGAAAGGACGGCGAGATCTGGCTGGTCGATGCCATCGCGCGGTTGTTGGACGAACAACCGGTCCACGCGGTCGAGTTCGAGGGGCGGCGGTACGACGCTGGGAACAAGCTCGAGTTCCTGCAGGCGACGATCGACTTCGCGCTGCGGCGTGACGACCTGGGGCCGCCGTTGCGAGCCTATTTGGAGCGCATTCTCGAACGCGAATAACTAACGAGTAGGCCATCCATCATGCATACGGTACTATTTCAGTCATGATTCCATTACATTTGCAGAAGGGAAGTCTATGACTGAACTACTCCGCAGCCAATTCGTCGGCATGCACGAACTGCGAACCAAGTTGCCCAAGCTCCTCGATGCGTTGCGCGCGGAAGGGACCGAAGTGGTCATCACCCGCCAGGGCAAGCCAGCCGCGGTGATCGTCGATGTAGAGCGTTACTTGGAGGTGCAGGAGGCGCTCAAGGAATTCTCGAATCCAGCCTACCTGAGCGATCTCCTCGCGGCCCGCGAGGAGATTCGCCAGGGCAAAGGCACCCCCGCTGAGGAGGTCTTCCGCCGGAAAGGGGTCTGATGTACCAGACACTCTTCTCCTCGCGAGCGCAGCGTGCCTTCCAGGACCTCCCCCAGCGCGACGCCGAGTACGTCAGGGACGCGATTTTGAAGCTGCAGGAGAACCCTCGTGCCCACGGCACAATCAAGCTGGCCCAAGCGCCGGTCGCACAGTATCGCTATCGGGTGGGAAACTACCGCCTCCTCTTCGACCTCGACGATGACAACCAGGTCATCGAACTCGTGGACGTCCGAAAACGTGATGAGCGGACCTACCGCTAATCCGCCGTGCCGCGGGAAGCCGAGCGGCTAATCGGATGAGCGGAGCCACCACACCGTCGGCGCCCCGGCAGATCTGGGCCCCCTATAATCTGCGCGGAGAACGTCATAGCCCGAATCGCGAACCCTCGACGCTTCACTGTCGATGACTATCACCGCATGGCGGACGCCGGCATCCTCCACGAAGACGACCGCGTCGAGTTGCTCGATGGGGAGATCGTCGAGATGCCACCGATCAATAGCCGCCACGCGTCTACCGTGGAGCGCACCTCACGGCTGTTCCACCTCGCCCTCGGCGACTCCGCCATGGTGCGTGTCCAGCAGCCCGTCGTCCTGGGTCGCCGCTCCGAGCCCGAACCGGACGTTGCCGTCTCACCGCGCCACCGTCGTCGACGTGCTCCTGGAACGCGTTGACACGCGATACGAGCGGCCTGCCGCTCTGGAGGGGCCGATATGGGTGAGGTTCGAGTCAAGGTCCGACTTACAAACGCAGCTGATTTGGCGCTCCTTCGAAAAAACGTCATTCCAGTTGATGAGGTTCACACGTACGAGGCGGGCGGGCTGGTCGACACCGGGGCAGTGACGCTGGTTGTTCCGTCGGCGGTCGCTGCACACTTGGATCTCGTCCGCTTCTCCAAGCAGGTCGCCATGTGCGCCGACGGGCGTGAGGAGGAAGTTGATGTGGCCGGGCCAGTGAGCGTCGAGATCATGGGCCGGCAAATGACAACTGATGCGCTGATACTCGGGGATGAAGTCATCATCGGCCAGATCGTGCTCGAAATGACCGACCTGTTCGTCGATCCGCTTGGACATCGACTGGTTCCCAATCCGGCGCATCCCGACCAGCCAGTCCTCAAGGTCAAGTGACGCGCAGGTTCGACTGACGTCGACGCGGGCTCGGGATATCGCCATCTGCTTGATGGGACTGCAGGTCACCGAGCCGCTGGTATAGTCTCGGCCACGGACGCGGGGGTGGCTCTTGGCAGAGCGCAGCGCCGACTGGATGAACCAGGCGCTGGCCGATCTCGCCCACGCGAGGATGGATCTCGAACAAGCCTTCTACGAGTGGGCCTGTTTTTCGAGCCAGCAAGCCGCGGAAAAAGCGGTGAAAGCCGTGCTGCAACGTCTTGGCGCCGACGCATGGGGACACGCGGTTTCGGAGCTCTTGGCTGCCCTCGCAACGCGAGAGACGATTCCCGATGGACTGGCGGATGCGGCTGCCGAGCTCGACAAAGCCTATATTCCGACGCGCTATCCTGATGCGCTCCCTGGCGGGTCGCCGCACGGAAGCTACACGCGGCGGGAGGCCGAGCGGCTAATCGGATGCGCGGAGCAGATTGTTGAGTTCTGTGAGGGTCGTCTTTCCGCCCTATAGCCGAGCGGAGCTCATCGAGCGCCTGCGCGCAGACGTACCGGCGCTGAGCGCGGCCTTACCCCTGGAACGCGTCGTGCTCTTCGGGTCGTGGGCGCACGGCCGGGCGACGGCGTCGAGCGACGTGGACCTGCTGGTGGTGTATCGAGCCCCGAAGCGCGATGATGCGTACGAGGCAGTGCTGCACGCCCTGTCGGTCCGCCGCGTCGAGCCTCACGTCTATACAGTGGACGAGGCGGAGCAGCTCGAGGACGTGCTGGGACGGATGGCGCGCGGCGGCGTCGAGTTATTCCCCGTGGCGGTCGGCGCGCCGAAATGAGCGAGTATCCCGCCGGCGCAGCTTTTTCCTCCTCTCGCTCGTCGTCCACCACATCCTCTATGGGCGCGAAATCTAGGGGGCACCCGCGCGCTCGTGCGAAGGGGCAAGCGGAGGCCAGCCACGGTACCATTGGGGAGGAGTGGGAGGAGATCACTGATGGCGGAGAGGACAACCGAGCCATGGCAGCAGTAGAGGGCCACGAAGCGGGACTCGATCGGCAGTACGATGAACTCTACGCGAGGTACGGCAGGCCGCTTGAGTCCGCCCACCGTGGCCAGTACCTCGCAGTTTCACAGGATGGCCGGACCGTGATCGGGGCGACCCTCTTAGAGGTCACCGAGCGGGCCGAAGTGGAGCTTGGCACCGGGAACTTCATCTATAAAGTCGGAGGTCCCGCCGTCGGCAAGTGGAGGTGAGCCAACGCTTTGTTAGCGCTCGTTTCCCCTACATCCCTGTTCACCTCGAAATCGGCCCGTTCGGCGGGGACGTCGAGGCGCTCATTGATACGGGCTTCGATGGTCATTTGGCGGTCACACCAGACTTGGTCGCCGACAGATCGCCGACCGGCTACAGTCGCTGGATTCTGGCCGACGGATCGTCTGTCTTGGCTCCAATGTATCGAGGCGCTTTGCACATCGGAGCATTCGCGCCGTTCGCAGTGACAATTATCGCCATCGGTGATGAAGCTATTCTCGGGCGTGGGGTAACCGATCGATTCAGCATCACGCTCGACCACGGCCGTCGGGTCGTATTGGAGCCCTAGAGCGGGCATGGCAATGCCCGCAGGATAGTCCTCGCCGCCTTCGACCTGCGGCCGTTCAGCCCAGGGCAGCCCCAGTGGGAAACGTGTCCTCACACATCGCCGAGCGCGCCGTAGGCGCCGCTTGCCACCTGGATCTCATCCGCTTCTCCAAGCAGGTCGCCATGTACGCGGATGGGCGTGAGGAGGAGGTTGACGTGGCCGGGCCGGTGCGCGTCGAGATCATGGGCCGGCAAATGACAACTGATGCCCAATCCGGCGCATCCCGACCAGCCAGTCCTCAAGGTCAAGTGACGCGCCAGGTTCGACTCTCGCGTGGGCGAGATCGGCTCGCGCCCGGTCCATCCAGTCGGCGCTGCGCTCGGCCACAAACCGCTCCCGCGACCATCGCCCAGACTATACCAGCGGCTCGGGCACGCCGACCCACGCGCCGTACGGCTTCAAGGGGCTAATCAAGACTCCCAGCCGAAACCCGGAGGAGGATGCACCGCTGGTAGTTCGGTCTAGTGTGCTAGACTCGACGGAAGTGATCCCGAGGGAGCACAGTTGCCATGGTCGCCGCCTCCCGAGTCACGCTCGAACTGTTCCTCAACATGGAGGAGACTGAGCCCTACTCGGAGTACGCGTGTGGGAAGGTATTCGCAAAGCCGATGCCGGACAGAGCCCACTCGACTATCCAACGATTCTTTGTCCGAGTCCTCTGCCAGTTTCTGGAGCGCACGCCACTGGGTGAGGTTTTTCCGGAGTTCCGCTGTGTTTTCGGTCCGTCGGGGCGGGAGCGGGCTTTCGTTCCCGACCTCACCTATGTGGCGAAGGAGCAGCTTACGGCCGACCGGTACCACATGGCGCCGCCCGACCTGGCCATCGAGATCCTCTCCCCTGACCAGAACATGTCACGCTTTCTGGACAAGATCCAGTTCTATCTGCTGAACGGCGTGCGCCTGTTACTCTCTCCTCTGGCGACACGCTCGACGGAGGTGATCTGCTTCCAGGCTTTCAGGTTTTCATCGACGAGATTTTCGCCCTCTAACGCAATTTTCACCTTCGATAGGAGGTGAGCACTATGGTCGAACTGCCACACATTGATTTACTATCCCACGACTCTGCGGATCGTTTCTTCGGTGGCCTCCTGGCCAGAATCACTTCGGGGAAGATGTTCGTGTCGAGGAGGAGTCTCACTCTTCGCCGATTCTGCACCGCGCGATTTGGTGCTGCAGTCCCACGGACGTATAGCGATCCTTGAGATCGCTCAGCGCACCTGCCCACTCAAATTTCAACGGCTCCCTGGCGGGTCGCCGCACGGAAGCTACACGCGGCGGGAGGCCCAGCGGCTTATCGGATGCGCGGAGCTGTTCCCGGTGGCGGTCGGTGCACCGAGATGAGCGAGTTTCCGGTGTCAGCTTGAAACCCGAGGGCCAGCCGCGCGCTCCGTCCGGCCGGTAGCCTCTGCGCTCCGGCTCGGCTATAGTCACCCAGATTCCCGTATTTGGCGGCCGTTCAGCCTTATCGCGCCGGCCAGCCCCGCGGAGACACGTGTCGGCAGCCATCGGCGAGCGTCCTGCCCCCCCAGCCGCTCCTCCCAGTGAAGAGCCGGCTAGCCCGCTCATTGTTATCCGTCCCTCCCGTGGCCTGGGATCTCTCAGGCTCCTTGAGCTTTGGGACTACCGTGAGCTTCTCTTCTTCCTCGTCTGGCGCGACCTGAAGGTCCGCTACAAGCAGACGGCGCTCGGCGCGGCGTGGGCCATCATCCAGCCCTTCTTCACGATGGTCGTGTTCAGCATCTTCTTCGGGCGGCTGGCTGGTATTCCATCAGATGGCGTGCCCTATCCGATCTTCGCGTATTGTGCGCTGCTGCCCTGGACGTTCTTTGCCAATGCC
>JAERMM010000106.1 GCA_016844585.1 Chloroflexota bacterium
CGATCGATAACGGCACGATGCGCCTATTGGACGACGGGCGCATGACCACCGACTACGCCATTCGACCGGATATCTACTGGCACGACGGCACGCAGCTCACGATCCATGACTATGTATTCGGCTTCAAGGTTGACTCCGACAAGGAGTTGCCGTTCAGCGATCCCACTGCCGTGACCAGCATCGAGTCGATAGATGCACTCGACCCGCTGTCGATGCGTATTGCCTGGAAGAACCCCTTCTACCTTGCCGGCACGCTCGGCCAGATGTTGCTGTTCCCACTGCCGGCGCACATCCTGGAGGCTGAATACGGGCGGCTCGACAGCCAGTCTTTCATGAACTTGCCCTACTTCCTCCCCGAGTACGTCCATGCAGGCCCGTTCCGTCTGGTACGGCACGAACCTGGTTTTGGGGCGACGTTTGAGGCACACGACAAGTACTTTCTGGGGCGGCCGAAGGTTGACGTCTTCGTCCTCAAGGAGGTGCTGGATACGAACGCGGCGATCGCGTCGGTACTAGCCGGGGAGCTGGAGATGACCATCGACCGCTTCGATGGCACCACAGCGAGCAATCTGCAGGACCAATGGGAGGCGCTCGGCAAGGGGCGCGTTCTGGTTACGCAGGGACCGGCGTCGATCATCCCATTCCAGTTCAGCCCTGACTACGTCAATCCGAAGGACCTTCTCGATCCGCGGGTGCGACGTGCCCTGTTCTTCGGGCTGGATCGACGCGCGCTCACCGAGCTGGGCTATGGCGGGCGTGTGACGCCTCAAGGTGAGGCTATCAGCATCTTCGCCGAGAATGAGCCGCTGTACGAGTATGCGCCGGCCCTGCTCAAAGACAGCGCGAACGACCCGGTGCGCGCGGCGCAAGCGTTCGCCGAGGCCGGGCTGCGACTAGGCGCGGACGGCATGCTCGTGAATGCTTCAGGGGTCAAGCCCGCCGCCATCGAGGTTCGCGCCAGCTCGGCCCGCGTTCCAGTTGGGACGGTGATCGCGGACATGTGGAAGCGCGTGGGGTTTGACGCGAAAGTCGACCCGATTCCGCAAGCGCGTGTGGCCGATCGCGAGTACCTTCAGGCTTACCCTGGCGTTGAGATTACCGGTACAGGCACGGGCGACCGCGCGTTCGCGCGCATCGATGGCGAGACGTGGGCTACCGCGCGCAACAGCTTCTCAGGGTCGAACCGTGGGCATTTCAACAATCCGCGGTTTACCGAGCTGACCACTCTGTATCGAGCATCGCTCCAGGAGTCGGCGCGCGGCCAGATCGTGCGCGAGATGGCCAGCATCTTCAAAGAAGAGCTTCCCTTCCTGCCGATCTTCTTCCTGCCCGTGTACGCGACCGTTACCAGTGGCATCCACGCACTGGATGACCTCGACGGGGGCCATCCGGGCGGCGGCGGCTACTACGGCGGCTACCCGCGGGCAGCCCACCTGTGGGAGAAGGACTGACTTAACGGAGCTCCCATTCCTGCATGTTCCAGCTGACGCCGCCAGTTGTTAGGGTAGAAACGCGTCCCACTCCTGTGAGCGCTGCCGCGTGGACGATGGGGTTCAGGTTGTAGTGGAGCATGGCGGACGGTAGCTCTTCGCTAAGCAACTGTGCCATTCGCACGCGCAGTTGAATGCGACGATCGGGCTCGAGCGTGGTGTTGAACGTTTCTACCAGACGATCCAACTCGTCGTTCGACCAGCCCTGACGGTTCTGTCCCGTCCAACGGGTCGCCGGCGCTGCGATCTGGGACGTGGTGAAGCTGGCGAGCTGGTTGGTCTCCCCTGCGCCCGTGGCCTGTCCGTACATCCCGGGGAACACCGCGCGCGCTTCCCCATCTCGGGACTGCGCGGGAGAGAGCGCCGTCTCGGTGATGCTGAAGCCTGCCTGCCTCCAGGTGCTTCCCAGAATCGCACGCTCCTGGTCGCCTTCGGCGCCCGCGCCGGAGCGAATGTCCCCGACGAAGCGGCCTTCGGTCCCCGTGTACATACCGTCGCCGCCCTTCGTGAAGCCCGCCTCGGTCATGAGGCGATCGGTGGCCCGCAGATCGTACGGATACTTCGAGATGGCGCGCTCAATGGTGGGGAAGTAGTCGAGGTCCGCGTCGAAAATCGTGTCCGTCGTGCGGCCCTCACCCCCGAACAGCGTCTCGTTCAGCGCCTGCTTGTCGATGGAGTGCGCGAGCGCCCTCCGCACCCGAGGGTCGAGGAGCGCGCGCGGGCTGACGTACTCCGGCCGGAACTGGAAAACGACCGATCGGAACGACCGCGACACGTGCAGGACGACGCCTGTATTGGTCTGCGCCCATTCGCGCTTCAGCTCGAGCGCCTGCGGGAAGTCGATCGCGCTATCGGTTGAAAGATCGAGGGTGCCGGCGCGAAGACTGGCGAGCGCTACGTTCGAATCCTCAGTGAATACGACGCGGAGTCGATCGATCCTGGGACGGCCGAGGGTGTGGCCGTCGAATGCAGAGCCCTCGAGGAAGGACCCGAACTCCCAACGATCAAGGCGGTAGGGCCCAGCCCCGATGAAGCCAGTAGTCCAGTAGGCGTGGCTCCCGAAGGCGTCCGGGTTCCCCTGCGCGTAGACAGTATCGAGGATGTGGCGGGGCAGTGGCGGGAGACCGAGGATGGAGCCTCCTTGCTGGAGCACCGCGGCCTCGGGGAAGAGGCTGCGCCACTCGATGATGAGGGTGCGGGCATCCGAGGCGCGCACTTCGTCCATCAAACTCAGCGGTGCAATGGTGCCGTTGATGAACCCGAGCCCGGGCGTTATTGCTACCCGCCACGCGAACACGAAGTCGTCGGCGGTGAGAGGCGTCCAGTCGTGCCAGGTGAGGTTAGGCTTGAGCTGGTAGCGCTGGTAGCGGGTCTGCATGCGGCCGTCGGGGTAGACCTGCCAGGTGTCGGAGTTCAGCGTCGGCAGCGCCTCGGCCAGATACGGGCGGGCAACGCCGCGATTGTCGATTACTTCGAGGAAGGCATTAAAGGGCCGATACGAGAAGTTGGAGCCGAATCCGCCTGCTGTCGGCGTGAGGGCGGCAACACGCTGGCTGGCGGCGGACGACTGCGATGGCGTCGCGGGGGCAGCGGTGGCGCAGCCAGCCAGGAGCAGGATTGCAAATAACAAGAGAAATCGGCGGTAATGATTCATCGTTTCCCTCGGCACATACCGAAAATCATACCTGCTTAGCGGCCGAACCATGCAGTCGGTTCTACCAGCAGGCTTGGGCCGGGAGCGGACTCAAACCAGTCACCGATTGACCATGCCTTGAGGGGACGGTCGGCCTCGAGATTTCTCAGCTCCCTCTCCCAGATGTTGCGCAGGACGGTGACGCCCACGTCGGTGGCGCCCAACACTTCATTCACGCGATCGGCAATTGGACCCTGCCCCACCTCAGAGAGCGTGTCCTCGACGTAGACGATATTCGTGCGCTTCTTGTCGATCTCGTCTATCTGAAGTGCGCCGACGAGCACCCGCTCGCCAAGCGCGCAGGGGTCGAGGTCCAGCTGGACCTCCAGCGCTGCTACCCGCTCCCTCCACTTGCGCATCTCGTCGTCGCCAGTGACAGGGATGAGACCGATGCGGAAGCTGTGGTGGTTCTCATCGTCGAGCGGGACGCGCCACTCCAGCGCGTCGGGACGTGGGCCAGCACCCTGGTCCGCTTTGCGGAAGATCATGTTCGGAATGCCGCGATGGGTGACGGTACGGCGACCGTTGGCGTGAATTGTCGCGGTTGTCACGCCCCAGACAGTCTCCTCCGCCTCGAAGCGCGGCGGGATGCCGTTCCACTCGCGCCAGTCGACGCCGGGCCTGCGGTGAACGAAGTACACGTGGGCCGAGTCATTCTCCAGGTTGTTGTAGTAGTTGCAGGGGCGAATATAGGTCTCGTTTTCGAGAACGCCCTGGCGCTCCATGTATGGGTAGAGCGGAAAGGCGGGCGGATCGCCCTCGCCGAGGTAGGCGAAGATCAGCCCCAGGTACTCTTGCGTCGGGTAGGCGCGGATCTTGATGCGCTGGCAGAACGGCTCCGGCTCGGCAGGCTGCTCGATGCACTGGCCATTTGCATCGTACTTCCAGCCGTGATAGAAGCAGCGCAGATCGTCACCCTCCACCCATCCGGTGCTGAGCTGCGTTCCCCGATGTGCGCAGCGAAAGGCGATGGCGTGCGCCGGGCCGCCCTCGCCCCGATAGAGCGTGATGTTCTCACCCATGATCCGCATTGGTTTGGCGCGGTCCGCTGCCAGGTCCTGCGAACGTTGGACCGGTTGCCAGAAGGTTCGCAGAAACCGCCCTGCCAGCGTGCCCGGTCCAGTGTGCTCAACGTCTACCGCTCCCACTGGCATGAGTTTCGTCCCTCCAAGCGTATCCGCGTCGGAACGTTATTGGACACCACGGCTGTTGTCAATATAGTTGTCGCAGATCGCGGGTCGGCCCCAGGCCTGCGCCCACCCGTCTACCCAAGGAGGTCCAATGAACGCGCGTGTCGAAACGGCGGGCCCCACCAGCTCCCCGAGGGCTGACTGGACGGACGTAGCGCACACCGGCCCGGGTACGCTGGCCGGTCGCTACATGCGAACGTTCTGGCAGCCGATCTGTCGCGCCAAAGACCTGGCGCCCGGCCGCGCGAAGCCGATCCGCATCATGAGCGAGGACCTCACGCTCTACAGAGGGGAGGCCCAGGAGGGTGTCATTCCGACCAAAGGGAGGAATCCGTACCCCACCGATGGAGGTACAGATTCCTCCGCTCCGCGTCGGAACGACAGCGACGGGTCAGTCAGCGGCATGCAAGGTGGCAGCCCGCACCTCCTGGCGTTTCGCTGCGCACATCGCGGGACGCAGCTCAGTACCGGCTGGGTGGAGGGCAACGATCTGCGCTGCTTCTACCATGGCTGGAAATACGATGCGGCTGGCCAGTGCATCGAGCAGCCGGCCGAGCCGGAGCCCTTCTGCCAGCGCATAAAGATTCGGGCCTACCCGACGCAAGAGTACCTTGGGCTGATCTTCGCCTACCTGGGCGAGGGCGAGCCGCCTCCGCTGCCACGCTACCCTGAGTTCGAGGCACCAGGCACGATCGAGAACGGAGCGCCAAACGTCTGGCCGTGCAACTTCTTCAACCGCCTGGAGAACTCGCCGGACCCAGTGCATCTCGCCTTTGTGCATCGATGGTCACCGTTCACCGACAGCGGGCTGGTTGGAATCCCCCAGCCGTCAGGCGAGGAGACAGACTATGGGATCGAGGTGCGGGCCCGCCGACCCAACGAAAGGGTGCGCGTCACCCATTTCCACATGCCCAACATCAACCTGATTTCCGACTCCGGTGGAGCGGGCGAAGGCGGTCGGGAAGCCGGCGTTTCCATCAATCTGTCCTGGCGCGTGCCGGTGGACGACGAGCACTGCATCAGCTTCAACGCCAACCACGTCCCGCCCCTGATCGGTGGAGCCGATCTCGTCGGGGCGCACCGCCGCGATGGGGACACGCCGTCGAGATCTGCGTCCGAGCTGGCGGAGGCCGTTCTGCGCGGCGAGCTGCGGATCGAGGACGCGACCAATGTTGCGAACGTCGTGAACGTTCAAGACTACGTTGCGCAGATCGGCCAGGGAGTTTTTGCGCCACGGGCTCACGACCACCTCGGCCACTCGGACGTGCTTGTGATCCTGCTTCGCCACCTCTGGCAGCGTGAGCTGCGCGCCCTCGCGGAGGGCCGCCCGCCAAAACAGTGGCGCCGTCGAGGCGCCCTCGCAACCGCCTACGGCGTTTAGCCGCGTTCTCCATGGCCAAGCGGGGTCTGATCGGCTGGAATTTTTCGACTAGGATCGGTGCGACTTCGCCCGCACGCGGGCCGTTCGTCGTTCTTTTGCGGTCACAATTCCAGTGACGGAGCGGCTTAGCGCGCCCCCAGACCAATCGGCCTTGTCACGCTCAGCCCTTCCCATGGCTTGACGCCGTTCTTCTGAATCCCCTCGTTGAACATGCGGCGCATGGCAGGATCCTCGTCTTCGTAGGGAATGATGTGGCCGCCCTCGCGCGCTGACACCATGGTCTTGACCTGGCCGTCCGCGGCCTCCCCGCCGCCTAGCGCATCCCACAGGCCGACAGGGAACTTGTTGCTCCCGTAGCGGATCGCCAGCTGTAGCGCGTCCTCATTGCCGGTGTTGAAGTGCTGGTGATACCAGCCCGTTTGCGGGCTGAAGATGCTCCCAACCTTCCAGTCCATGCGCACGACCTGGTCTCCCAGCCCATCTTCGAAGGGGTGGGTGCCGATCTCCTTCGGCCACATCAGGCTGTAGCCCTGGGACCTCAGGATCACCAGGATCGCGCCACCGCCATGGTAGTGGCCCTGCATGTAGGCCCCGGTCGGGTACTTCGACTGGTGGGTGATCAGGCTGTTGGCGCAGAACTCGTACTGGATGTAGCGGAGCGTGCCGCCCTTTGGATCGATGCTGTCCGGGAGGGTATTGCGCGCGTCGGCGATGAAGTTGGTCTCCCAGTTCCGCCGATTGTAGTTTCCAAGCAGCGTCGAGTTGAGTTCTTCTTTGCGTACGTCCTTGTGCATGAACTCGGGCTCGCCATCGAACCGATCGCGGAACGCGAAGTCCGAGCCGTAAATAAAGTCGGCGCTATGCAGGAAGTCGAACATGATGGGGCCCGTCGTGAACGCGACGAACATCACGTCCTGGTCGTGCGCGAAGAATCGATAGGGAGCGTTCAGCGGTATGGCGAAGAGGCTGCCCTCCTGCCATTCGAACTGGATCGTGTCGCCCTTGGGTCCACGCAGCGTTGCGGCGCCACGACCCTGCAATATGTAGACGATGTTCTCGTATACGTGATGGACCTCTTTGGTGGAGCCGCCGGCCGGGATCTTGCAGACGTGTCCCCCGGTGAATCCCTCCATCCCGTACAGGCCGACAAAGTAGGCCTCGCAACCGTGTCGATCCCAGTAACCGAACTCCGGCTCGCCGAGGTCGGCTATGCCGTGAGCCCGTGCGACGGGAATGTTCTCGTGGTCCATCCATGCGTCATACGGCGTGATGCGCGTCTTCTTTCTGGTCTCAACAGCCATCGTCATGCTCCACGCCTCACATCGTTCGGAGGCTAATCTTCCGGCTCGTCATGAACGAGATTGCTGGCTTCTGTCCACTCTTTGAGTGGCAGCCCCGCCGCCATTCTGCTGATCTCGCGCTCGTAGAGCTTGCGGATCATTAACGTGCCACGATCCAGCGGGCTTGGGCGCTCGGTCACCCGGTCAGCGATCAACCCCTGTCCGCACTGTACGACGTAGTCCTCTATCCAGAACAGCTTATAGAGGCTCATGCCCTTGTCGATGTCCTGAATCCGCATCTTGCCGGTCAGGATCGCCTCGCCGATCTGGTGGAGATCCGCGTCCGATTGCTCTGCGTTCTTCCGCCGCTCGACGTATGCTTTCGCGGCGTCGCCCTTGAGCGGCAGGTTGTCAACCACAAAGCTCACACATTTGCCATCGTTCACGGGCACGCGCCAGAAGATGCGGTTGGTGATGAGGTGCTTTGCGTCCTCGAGGCTTCCTTCGATGCGGACGGCCGTCAAGTTCTGGTTTGTGTTCGGCCAGTGCAGGTGCACGTAGTGTGCGCCCTGCCCGTACCCGGCCGACTTGCTGCGGAGGCCATAGTTGGTCTCCACAGCTTCGCGCATGTTCGGCGTTTTCAAAACCCGGCCGACGCGGCTCATTGATTCACGGTGCGTCCATGCCATGTGGGCGCCGTCGGAGGCGTTGTCGAGGCGGTTGAAGTAGTTGCACGGCCAGTACTCGGGGATACCAACCTCGAGTACGCCCTCTTCCTCCATGTCCCGATGGCGGAGGAACGGGGGCGGATCACCCTCGCCCATGTAGGTGAAGATCAGGCCGAGGTACTCGTGGGTTGGATAGGAGGTGATCTTTACCTTGTCCCAGAAGCCACCCTCCTCCTCCAGTCCTGGCTGCTCGATGCACTGGCCGGTCTCGTCGTATTTCCAGCCGTGGTAGCGGCAGCGAAGGCAGTCGCCCTCGACCCATCCGGCGCTCAACTGGGTTCTGCGATGGGCGCAGCGCCCCTCGACCAGATAGGGCTTGCCGCTGTCACCCCTGAGAGTGCCCGGATCGGTATGGACGTAGGCGTCGAAGACGTCAGTTGCTGTCAAGGGGGCTCCTCCACGAGTAGGGGGCTAGCGACGCCTATGCTACCCGTCGGTCATGGCTGTGTCAAATTCGATCGGAGTCGTGTCGATCGTGGATCTAACCTCGCGTTGACTTCGTCACATTCCCTGCGACGAAGCTCGCCATAAAGGTAAAGTCAAGTGTGACCCGGTAGCGGCCAACCTCTGGCTGTCGCGCCGGCGCAGCCAGGGGGAGTTCTTGAGCCAAGCTGGGAATGTCCCAGTCCTTCGTCACCGGGGCCGCCGACGCGCCCGACGGCGCAATCTCCTGCACGCAATGCTCGGAGCGTTGTGGGCGCGGGCCGCGCTCGGCAAGCGTTGGCGGCTGAGCCTCATTGCAGCATTTTCAATCGTGACGGTCGCGGTCGCCACGTTCCAGATCATCACGCATGAGCAGATTATTCAGGGCGTGTCCGCGCTCGGACGCCCTCTGGGCGGGCTGAGTCAGACGCGGGCTGCCGACCAGCTCAGCGCCTACGTCGACGCCCTTCTGAGCCGCCCCGTTCAGATGCAGCATCGAGATCGCTTCTGGAGCGCAAGCGCTCAAGATTTGGGGCTCCGCGCCGATCCGACCGAGCTTGCGATGGCGGCGTTCCGAATCGGTCACGACGGGTCTGTCTTCTCCCGTCTGGCCGAACAGGCGCGCGCCATCCTGGTGGGAACCTCCGTGTCATTGCCCGGCGTCGTCGATGAGGTGAGCGTGGGAAACGCTCTCGGTCGCATCGCCGACGAAATGGATCGGCCGCCGCGGGATGCGGCGCTCGAGGTGCGAGCGGACGGAACTGTGGATTATCGCGCGGCGACGATAGGTCTCGGGCTCGATGCATCGGCTTCCCGTGATCGGATCGCACAGACGCTAAACGACGGCAGCTCAGTGGTTGACCTGGTGGTCAAGGAGACACCACCGGCAGTGGGAGACGAGCGATGGACCACCGTTAGGGAGCAGCTCACTCGCATTCTCCCTGAGGGCGCGGCGGACCCGCTCACGCTTACCTTCGGCGCGCAAGCCTGGCCCCTGGACCGCCGACAGATAGCACAACTGATTCGACTCGAGGTCGAAGCCGACTCTAATCAGCCCGCGCGCGTCCTCTTCGATCAGCCGCGGCTGCGAGTCCTCAGCCAGCAGCTAGCGAAGGATCTGAACCAGGAGAAGCGGGACGCGCGATTCTCCTTCAATGGTGGCGATCTGAGGGCCCTGCGACCCAGTCAGCAGGGCCGGGTGCTGGACCAGGAGGCCACGGTCGCCCTGATCGGGTCGTCGCTTCTGGCTGGCGAGCGCTCCGTCGTCCTGCCAGTACGCGTGGATGAGCCATCGGTGTCATCCGTTCTCCGGTTCGATTCCGGAGAAAGTGTGGAACATTCGTCTGGCGGCAGAACGCCTGAACGGCGTGGTCGTGCCGCCCGGAGGGGTCTTCTCATTCAACAACGAAGTCGGGCGTACGACGCTCGAGTCCGGGTTCAAATGGGGATACGGCATCGCCTCAGGGCAGGACGGGGTCCACACCATTCCGAGCGTTGCGGGCGGGATCTGCCAGGTCGCGACCACGCTCTTCCACCCGGTGTTCTGGGCTGGCTATCCGTTGGAGGAACGCTACTGGCACCTGTACTGGATACCGGCATACACGTCGCGGGGAGTCGTCGGGCTGGATGTCACCGTCGACGAGGATTCCAATCTTGACTTCAAATGGATCAACCCGACCGACGACTACGTGCTCATCCAGACATCGACGGACAGCGACACGATCTACGTCAGCCTGTACGGCAAGAAGCCAGCATGGAAAGTCGAGACGCTGGCCCCGGTGATGGCCAATCGCGTGCCGCCCGACCCCAAGCCAATGGCCGAGGCCGAGCCGACGCTACCCTGGGGGCGCACCGTGGCCGTGCAGGCCGCGAGAGACGGTTTCGATGTCACGGTCACGCGGCGCGTGATACCAGCCGGGGACGGCGAGCCTCGGACGCTCAACCTGCGCAGCCGGTACGCGCCGGCGCAGACTCTGACGCTGGTCGGGACGGCCGGCATCCCGGCGGGCGCAAGCGTTGAGGAAGCGTTAGGACGGATCCTTGACCCTCAAGGAGCCGCCCAGAACCGGCCCGCTGTTCAGGCTACCCCAACCGGGCCAGAACAGAGCGGGACTCCACCCCAGACGGGAGCGACCGCGGTCATAGCAGCAACACCGGGCTCCACTCCGGGGAGCACGCCCGGGCCCACATCCCAGCCTGTGACACCGACAACGCCGCCAACTTCTGCACCCACGGCTACGGTCCGCCCGGCTCCGTAAAAGCGCCTCAGCCGCCTGACCGACGGAGAACCCTTTGCTAATTATTCGTTCATGAGTGGCCTGGAGCGACAATCCCGTTCGAAGGGACTGGTGGTGAGAGTGAACTCGTTCTTCGATCAACTGGCCCGCTTGTTCGGCCTGACGGCGCCCCGATTGCCCAGCAATGAGGAGGCTCTTGTAGGTCGAGAACAACAGATCATGGCGCCCGCTCGTCATTTCGTCTCGGGGAATTCTATGGAGCCGCCCTACCCCCCCCAGATGCGCACCGCGGTATTCGGGCTCGGCTGCTTTTGGGGGGCCGAGCGAGACTTCTGGACTTTCGACGGCGTATTCGTGACAGCCGTGGGGTACGCGGGAGGCTTTACAATTAACCCTACGTATTACGAGGTCTGTTCCGGTCGGACGGGGCACGCTGAGGTCGTCCGCGTCGTTTTCGATCCGGCCATCGTCCCGTACGAGGCGCTTCTCCAGCGTTTCTGGGAGAGCCACAATCCGACCCAGAGCATGCGCCAGGGCAACGACATTGGCACGCAATACCGGTCGGCCATCTACCACTTCAGCGACGAGCAACGGTCCAGCGCGGAGGCCTCGCGCGACGCCTATCAGCAAGAGCTCACAGCCGCCGGCTTTGGCGCGATCACAACCGAGATTCGCGAGGCTCCTCCGTTTTACTTTGCGGAGGAGGACCACCAGCAGTACCTGGCCAAGAACCCAGCGGGCTATTGCGGCGATGGTGGGACGGGCGTGTCGTGTCCCATTGGCCTGCTCCCAAAGTAGACGTCCCGAGCGCCATCCGCCTTGTCGCGACCCGGGTGAACGAAAGCGAGGCCCCCTGCCCCCGAAGTGGAAGGCAGAGAGCCCCGAAGCTTTCTGTTTGCGATTTCGCCTGGGCGTATCGCCCCGGGTTGCGGCCGATTCGCTCGCGATCAGCGAGCGGTTCCCCCCAGCCGCGGACTCGGGCTAGCTAGTAACGGTTGCGATTTCCGCCGCCCGCGTAAGAGTCACCTCGCTGTGTCGCGAAGCAGTCCGAACAATAGACGGGGCGGTCGCTGCGCGGCTGGAAGGGCACCTGAGCCTCTTTGCCGCACGAGGAGCAAATCGCCGAGAACATCTCGCGCTGCTGACGCTCGTATCCACCGCCACTCGAGTAGCCGCCGTCGTTGCGCGAGCGCTTGTTGGCGGCGCGGCAGTCCGGGCAGCGGCTGGGCTCGTTGGTAAATCCTTTGCTGGCGAAGAACTCCTGCTCACCCGAGGTGAACACGAAGCTCTGCCCACAGTCTCGACAGGTCATTGGTTTGTCGTTGTACACGCTGACTCCTTAAGTCAGAAAAAGTTGGCACGACTCAGTCAGCGCGACGGAAAAAGGCGAACAGGCAAGCCGAAGGGGAGGATCCTGGGGGCAACCTGTGCGAAGCCCCACCGGGTGGCGGGCTGAACTCATAACCACTGGTCGCAGTATAGCAGAACTGCAGACCGCGCGCGCAACCACGTGGAACCGGGAACCTGCCCGAGCTAGCGAATGTCCCACTCGGCGATGTTCCACGTTGCCCCGATTGGCGGCTGCGCATTTCCTTTGACGCCGGAGACGCCCTCTCGGAAGAGCGTTATCGACAGGTTGAAGAACATCGGCAGGATCGGAAGCTGCTCCGTCTGGAAACGCACGATCTCGCGCCACAAGCGTCGTTGGTCGGACGTGTCGAGTGCGCTGCGCACGTCGGCAACGAGCCGGTCCAGACTGGGGTTCTGATAGCAGCCGATGTTGGTGCCGACCCAGCGCGTCTGAAGCCGGGGGCATTCCTTGCTTTCCATGCGCCGCAAGGTGTTGAAATACTCGGGCGAGATCCCGGCGTAGTAGAACCCGGGAAATGAGGCGCGAAACTCGAGGTCGCGCGATCGGGCTCGCGGAATGACGTACTGATCAACCCGTGCCCCCATGGACTTCCAGTCCTCGGCGATGATTGCGATGACCTTCTCAGTATCCTGTCCGGCAACGGTCCAGAGAGGCAGCACGACGCGCTCGCCGGATTCACGAACCAGCCCCCCATCCACGCCACGCTGCCATCCAATCTCCGCGAGCAATTCCTGGGCTCTCCGCGGGTCGTGGGCGTACCTGGTCACGACGTCGTCAACCCACGCCCAGCGCGGGTCGTCAGGCGCGAGCACTGTGTCGGCGACCGGCGTCTCGCCCTCCAACAAAGCAGCGGCGAGTCCCGGACGATCGATTGCGTGGAAGAGGGCTCTGCGGACGCGGACGTCGTTGAGCTCCGGATTGGTCGGTTCCCGGAGTGGCTCGTTCCACTGGACGAACATATGGCGCCAGCTTTCAGGCTGCAGGATCACGGTTGGCCGCTTGCCGGCGGCCTCCCACTGCCGTCGGACCAGCATGCCCTGCTCCAGATCGAAAGCCCGCGGGATCTCTCCGTCGATGGCGCCCGCCAATAGGCTGGCCATAACGGTGTTCGGATCGGACATGAAGCGAACGATGACGCGGTCGATGCGCGGCCTTCCCGCGTAGAAGCGGTCGTAGGCGCGCAACGTGAGGTCGACTCCCGCTCTCCAATCTTCGATCTGGTAGGGCCCGGTACCGACAAACCCCTCGCGGAAGAACGGCAGTTGTTGGAAGCGCTCCTTGTCGCCGCGGTAAGCGTCGCTCAACAGGTGAGCCGGAAGCGGGGCGAAGTCCCGCTCGGCCAACTCGGCTGCGAATGGATACGGCGCCCGCCATTCGTAGGCGACGGTGCGTGCGTCCAGGGCCTCGGCCTTGCTCACGAGATCGATCACGTCACGCCCGAACGCGAAATCCTGGTCCGAGATGACCGCGTGAGAGAACACGAAGTCGCTGGCCGTCAACGCGGTCCCATCGTGCCAGGTGACGCTACCGCGCAGCGTGAACGTAGTCCGCATCGTGCCGTCGGGTCGCACGACCCACGAGCCGCGGTCGCGCGTAGGAATCTCGGCGGCGAGCATGGGGAACGGTGTGCCGCGGTCGTCGTATCCGACCAGGCGGTGATTCACCGCGAAGCTTATGTCGTCAGTCCCGCCGATCGAAGATCCGGCGCCGCTGATCGGGAGGACGAGCGCGCCTGGCTCACTGGGGACGGCCATCGTCAACGTCTTGGGCGCACCGCTTGCAGGCGCTGGCGCGGAAACCTGAGATCGAGGTGCGCTCGTCTGTGTGCACGCGACCGGTAGGAGGGCCGCCAGGCAGAGAGCAAGTCGAACCAAGCAGGTGGACGGCGCAGTGCAGATGCGCGATGTCGCCACGATAGTCCGTCCTCCTCCGCAACCGGTGTCGGGAGGGTACCGCCGACCTACCGCCGAGTCAAATCCCGCCGACGACGAGTCCGCTTACAAGCGGCATTACCTGGAACATCCATGAATAGAGCTGCTCTAGACAATCAGGTTGGGCCGCGCTGACGGGTTACGTGCCGGTCTCGATCGGAATGCCAAGTAGGCGCGCCGCGTTCGTCCCGCCGATGGCCTCGGCCTCCGACGCGCTCTCGAACATGAACCCGACGACGTTGGCCAGGTTCAGCTCGAGCATGCAGTCGAGGCCGGGCGGCGAGATCGGGTGGAGCAGGAACGGAAGATTGCGGCGCTCCAGCTCGGCGAACAACGGCAAGATCTCCGGATCATTGAGCTGCCTGCCGCCGGCGCTCCCCACGACGATCGTGCCCACGACTTCCGGCCGACCGGCGAGGCGGTCCAGCTCCTGCACGGCCGCGTCTGGAAACTGCAGTGGCATGGCGAGCAGGGCACGGAACTTACTCGGATGGGCGTGGGCCGCTTCCACCAAAGGATCATTGGCGATCTGGATCAGCTCGACCGCCGCCGCCCGATCGCGAACCAGCGGCGCGTGGGAAGGGACCGAGAGAATCTGCATGTGATCCCGTACCGGTCCATCTCTTCGAGTCGCGTGTCGACGTCGGTCATGCGCCGGTCTGTGCGCATCCAGCGGATCAGGCGCTGGGCGTCCTGCCCGGCCGGTGAGTCATCGCGGCCGAAGACCTGATCGAGGCAATGCACATATTCGTGCGACACCAGGTGGGCATGCACGTCGATCCGCACTATACAGCCGATGCAAGCTTGGTGATTGAGCGCCTGACGAGGGTGCGGACCACGTCGACTTTGAAGGCGTTCGTCGCGCCCTTTGACCGCGCCAAACCGTCCATATCAGCGATGCTCAACGCGGGCTATGAGGTCTTGACGAACGTCCAGACGCGGGGGCCGGAGGGCACCTGCCCCTCTCCCGCCAGGCGGAACCCGCGGTTCTGGTAATAGGCCACGTTCTTCTCGTTCATGGTCTCGAGGTAGGCGGGGAGGCCCTGAGCGGTGGCGACTGCGAACCCGGCCGCGATCAAGGCTGAGCCAACCCCTGTCGACTGGTGGGTTGGATCGGTTCCGAGCCCCAGCAAGTACCAATGGGGGCCGGGCGCCGCCTGTTCGTGGACGGGATCGATCGCCTCTATGACCTGCATGAAGCGGCCCATGGCCTCCTCGCCGAGTGCCTCCCCGACTCGGTCAAAGCCCGCCTGCACGAGCTTGTCTTCAGTCATGGAGGTGTGCTCGGGTGCAATCCAGATCGCAGCGCCCCGAACGTCCGGATGGGTCGTGTAGACCTGACCGAAGAGCTGCCCGTACCTCACTGCGGCGTCGAAGAAGGCCGGCAGAACACGGCGCCGGGCAGCCGGGTCGGGCTCGATGAAGACGAACATGGGATCGTCTTCGAACGCCCGCGCGAGCGGGAGCTCGCGTGACGCGCTGCCGTAAGGCCAAGCCGTTGTTCTGCGCGATTTGGCCTTCGACTCCGTCTGCGCGTCTACCCCAGTTTCAGCCAACGGGCTCTAGCCATCGTAGCGTCATCGACCAATGTCCAGCCTGCTAGCAGCGCCAGCGCTGCCGCTGCTATGAGAGCCCAGTCCACCGCGGTGGTAGCGATGAGGACCGTTGGGGTCGTCACGAGCACGTGCACCCCCATGGCCAGGAACAGGTTTCCGCTGCGCATGTAGACCGCCGCGAAAAACGCGCCGAAGACCGCGATGCCGACCAGGAACAGCAGCAGGTCAACACCGTGCATGCCAGCGTAGAGCAGGAGCGGGACGTGACTGACCGAAAAAGCACCCTGGGAGACGAGCATGGCAACAGGCAAGTGGATTACTGGTCGCGCAGGCCACTGCCGACGCACCCACAGATAGCACTGCGGCAGCAAGAACCCCCGATACGCCACCTCCTCGAACAGCGCGACGCCAACCACTTGATATCCCAGCCGTCCGAGCAGGGCAATGGCGCCAGGGTCCTTCCACCGTTCGTCCAACGTTACGGCGCTGCCCTCCAGCACCGCGATGACGAGAGCGATCACCTGCGCACCGACCCAGACGGCCGCTGTCCACAGGAAAGAGCTGGGTAGCTGAGACCACTTAAGGCCAACATCGATCAGCCGGAGGAGGCCCAGCCACAGGATGATGACGGCCATCCCACCCAGGCGCAGGAGATTGACCGCGACCATCGCCGCGATTGGCACGCCGGGGCCAGCTAGCGCCGACAGCGACACCTGGAAGCTTGCCAGGGCGACGCCGGTGACCGTGAGGCCCGCGATGACGGCGAGGAACAGAGCCACCACGGCGCCGTTCGCGGCCCTGAACCCGTCGAATATCACGCCGACGGCCCCTCCTACCCAGCGGTAGACTTCGTCATGCTAACCGACTGCCGCGCGCCGCTGGCCGGCGCTGCATCGCGATGGCGCATTCGGCCTGCCGCGGGCCGGGACCATTCGCTTGAGTGGGCCGCCGAACTGGCCATCGATGTCCCACGGCGTGACGAACGGATGGTGAAGGCGTTCTGGTTCGGGCTTCTCCCAGCACACAAGGGGATCGAGCAGCTGCGCGTGGTGCGAGCCAGCAATGCCGAGCAGCCTGCCGAGGAGATCTGTCGGCGGCTCGATGCAGCCAGAGATTCCGGGCACCTGTCGGACTCAGGTCATCTGGGAATGCTTCTCAGGCCGCGGCGCGGGATCGTGTGCGAGGCAAGCTATGTGGCGTGGTGCGACGAGGCTATCGGCCTCATCAAGGCGCGCTCGGCCACCGTGGTCCAGTCGTGAGGCCAGGGATCGGCCTCCTTCTCTGCGTTGGTTTGGCGCTCGGGACGCACCTGTCGGCCACGACGGTCCGTACGGCGGGACCCGAGGATCGAGCCCTGACTCGATGCCCTGAGTCCCCTCTCCCGGACCGGGAAGCACCCCTCTCGGATGAAAGCCGGGCGACAGCTTCCAGAGGCTCAGTAGCCTCGTTGATCGAGGACCGCATCGCCGGCTGGCCCAGCGGACTGGTTCGTGGCGCAGACGGTTCGCTGGTCTCGGTCTTTGGCTTCGGCCCTACGGAGGCACGCGAGATCCTGTTTCCCGTCACTCGCGAGCGCAGCCTTCCGCTTGGTTACGCGCCCGGAGATCTAGCGGGGATCGCTCCAGGCGTGCTGATCCGACGGGTGGTCCTGGCGGACCTGGAGCACCTCCTTGCAGCGGTCCCCCGAGCCGATCAGCGGCTGACGATCATCTCAGGATATCGATCGTATGCGAACCAGACGGTGTTATTCGAGGCGCGTGTGCGGCAGAGGCTGGCCCAGGCGAACGGTGACCTCAGCATTGAAGAGGCCCGCGAACGCGCAAACGGCGGCACCGCCCTCCCGGGACACTCCCAGCACCAACTCGGGACCGCGCTTGACCTCTCGACACCGGAGCTGGGGCCGCAGATCTTCCGCGGGTTCGCCCAGACGATCGCTGGTCAATGGCTGCGGGAGCACGCCGGCAGCTACGGGTTCGTGTTCCCGTACACAGAAGAGGGCCGTGAGCGCACCCGTTATATCGCGGAACCGTGGCACATCCGCTGGTTAGGCAAGGAGCTCGCTGCCTTGCTGGTCGCCGATTGCTACCTGGGCAGCAGCGAGGTCGTGGTGGACGATTACCTGGAGGCGCTGGAGCGCCTGCTCGGTTGAAGGGCCAGCCGCTACTGCACGCGTGCGCATGCTGAGCTCACCGTCGCCGAGAGCAGACTGGCGAAGGCGGTGTTGGCATCCGGCATGAGCAAGAAGGCGGATGCGGTCGGGCTTGGGGCCGCCGACGAAAATGACCGCATGATGCAACTCCGGCTTGCTTGGCCTCTATGGGGCCGATGCAAGCTTGATGATTGAGCGCTTGACGAGGGTGCGAACTACGTCGACTTTATAGGCGTTCGTCGGGAAGGGGCGCGCGCCTTCGACCGCTTTGGCGGCTGCCTCGGCCGCTAACTCCTCGGTGATGCGTTGGCCCTGCAGCATGGCCTCGGCCTCTATTGCGCGATACGGATGCGTCGCCACCCCGCCCATCACGATGCGAGCCTGGCTGCAAACGTCGCCTTCAAAGCTGAGCCTGACCGCCGCGGCCGCAATGGCAAAATCCCAAGATCCTCGCACGCGGAACTTGACGTAGGTGCTGCGCGTGTCCGCCGGCATCGGCGGCAGATGGATGCGCTGCAGAATCTCGTTGCGACGCAGGCTATGCGACTGCAGAACCCCGTCGATCTCAACCTGTCCGGGCAACAC
>JAERMM010000344.1 GCA_016844585.1 Chloroflexota bacterium
GGCCTGGGCCGTGCTCGCAGGGTTCGGCTTACAAACCCTCATGGACCGACGCGGATCTCCAAAGTGGGGCGCGCCAGCGACTGTGGGCCTCGCTGCGACCCTGGGGCTCACGGCGCTTGCCGCCAGCGCCGGCATCGAGGCGCTGCGGGGCGCGCTGGAGGCGAACCCCGCGGCGTCAATAGCGTGGATCCAGAGCAGCTACCTGTCCCTCCGTCACCACGCCGAGGGCCTGGAAGCCATCGACGTGTATCGAGGACTGATGTACTCGCTCGACTACGCAAATCCCAGGACGATCTTCTCATTGGTGGCGCTGGGTGTTTCGGCCGTGATCGTGGCCGGGATAGGATTGTCTGGCCGGGGTCGAACGATCTGGGCACTCGCCGCCTTTCTGGGTACTGCATTCGACCTCATCTCGTTTAGTGGAAGCCTGCACCAGAAGGCGTCGGTGCAAAGTCTCGTGCAACCCACCCCGGCGGTTCAGTTCCTGTCCAACTGCGTGACCGGCGGGGCTCAATGCGGAATGACGGGCGGCGAGTGGCGCATCTATACGCCAGGCACCATCGCGTCGCTAGAGTTCGACCGCCTGGTCCCGTTTCGTATCCAGGAAATCGGTGGCTATAGCTCGCTCGAGTCGCGCCGCAGCTTCACCTATTGGAGCCAGCTCAACAACACGCAGAACCAGCTCGCGGATCTCGCAAATGTGCGCTACCTGGTGTATCCGGCTCAGCCACCAGCCTTGCCGTCGTACAGCCACGTGCCGTTCGATCCGGATCGGCCGCTGGCCGTTGCCAGCAGGGCCTCGCTCGGCGACGGCGACTCCTACAGCTTCGGAGGCGCCGTCGCCCATCGTCTCCAGATCGTGGCTGCCCTCACCCATTCGATCGACGTCCCCCATGGTGAAGTGGTCGCCGAGGTCAGGGTCATGGGCCAGGACGGAACTACTGCCGCGATTCCCCTTCGGGCCGGCCGCGACGTTGCCGAGTGGGCCTACGATCGCCCAGACGTCGTGAGCCGCGTGAAACATGAGAGGGCCGAGACGATCGCGTTCCGACGGCCGGATGTTTTCCCGATAGACGGCAGCCGCTATGACCGCTACCTCTTCTACTCGGAGCGCGACCTGCCAGCCGCCATGCAGGTCGATCGGGTGTCCGTCCACTACGTCCATCCAGAAGGGGAGATCGAGGTCTACGGCATTGGCCTCTTCAACTTTGAGACAGGAGCGACCGCTGGCGCGACGCCGACGATGCGGAGCAAACTGTCGCTCGTATACCGCGACCGCGACCTGCAGATCATGGAGAACCGCGACGCGTTCCCCCGTGCCTACGTTGTTCCGAACGCCATCCTGTCCAATACTGGCGAAAGCCCTATTTCGCGCATGTTGGACCGTCCATTCGATCCGACTCGGCAGGTTCTGCTCGAAGCAGCACCGGGGCTGAACACGCCTTCGGGCGGACAGCGCGCCGTCCAGGAAGCAGCGAGCCTCCCCGTCGCGATTGACTCCGAGAGTCAAAGCGCGACGGACACCAGGCAGACGCCGGTCGCCGCGGTCCCGCTCTCAATCGAGCCGGACCGGGTCGTGTACCGGGCTTCGGCGCCGACGGGAGGCTACCTCGTGCACGCCGCCACATTCTTCCCCGGGTGGCGCGCCCGCGTGGATGGAGCCGATGCCCAAATCTTGCCCGCCAACGCGCTCTTCCGCGCCGTGCCGCTTCCGGCAGGCGAGCACCTCGTCGAGCTGCGGTACGAGCCCCCATCGGTGGAGCTGGGTCTCAATATCAGCGTATGGGCGTCTGCTATGGGCGGCACAACGGTTCTCGCGGCGGTCCTTGCAACCCTCGTACAGCGAGTTCTGGCTACGTTCCGCGGACGCTCTCCCAGAAGAGCCCGTCCACGTCGGCCAGCTTCCGTGTAAGGCCCTCAGCCAGGGATTGTCGAGCCGCCATCTTCAACATCGACCGATTTGCTGACAGCCCCGACGGATACGGGTCTGATCCATAGAACGACAACTGTGCATCCAGATCGTCGCCGGTAAAGAGCGCGGCCGACGGAGGATTCCGACGGTACGCCTCTTGCTTGGAGCGCTCGAACGCCTCGTACAGGGCCATCGGAACCCAGGGCTCGCTCTCGGCAATGCGGCGCTGCATGACGAGCACGTGGTTCACAGGCGTAAATCCCGTTTTCCTGAAGAAGGACCCGACGAACTCCCTTCCACCATCACGCAGTAGCGGCCGAATGGCCGGTCCCGGTTCAATCGGGTCTTCCGTGGCCCCGTAGGCAGCCTGGATCTGGCCGGCGTGGAGCATTCGGTTGAGCACCGAGAAGTTCTCCAGCCAGGTGAGCTGCAGGCCAGGCGGCGGGTCCTCATCCAGACCCATCTGCACGCCGTGGCTGGTCTCGCGAGAGCGGCCCACGTACCAGCCGATATCCTGGGCGCGGATCCCATAAAGCGAGTCCAGCATCGCCCGCAGCCAGAGCCCAGCGGTCATGGTGAAATCGGGGATACCAAAGCACTTCCCGCCTAGATCAGCGAAGCTCTCGATTCCAGCATTGACGTTGACGACCGTATTGAGGCCGAGAAATGCCCGCGAATAGAAGATCGGAATGCCCGTCCAGTCCAGGTGGGCCATCTGGGGCCGGTCACGAATGATCAGGAAGTCCGAGATGGAGAACTCAAACACATCGAATTCGTTGGTGTCCATGTGCCGGTGAAATAACGAGCCGGGTTGGCCAAGCTCGAAGTCGAGATCGATGCCCTCCGGCCGCACAGTCCCATCGAGAAGTGGCAGAAGGTGAGGCACTTCATGGTGCGCCACGCGCAGTTTCAGCACGAACAGCTCCCTCGCGTCGATTTAGCGTCCTGGGGTGGTTCCACCGCTCATTGCTTCGTCCCCGGGGCTAGACGAACCGTCAGTCGGGCCAACTCGATCCGACAACCGTTGCTGGCGTTGCTCTTTCACGGCCCTTACG
>JAERMM010000345.1 GCA_016844585.1 Chloroflexota bacterium
CCGAATCGGGCGAAGGAACCAACACAGCAACGCCGACTGCACAGGAAACCAGAACCGTACGAATGACGGGACACCCCTGGCCAACCTTCCTGCAGGCAAGCGAGTTGATGTGAAGAGCCCGGTGCGGGAAAACCGCCCGCCGGGATCTGTGAGGGGGGCGCCGGGCAACCGGCGTCCCTACCTCGACCACGAGACGAGCGCGAGCACGATTTGGCTGCGGCGACAGCAGCGCCGTGCCGTATCGCCGATTTGCCAGCGGCGGGGCGTCAAACGATTCGGAGCTTCCGAACGGTTGCGGCTTGCGCTCAGTCCACTGGGTGCCATGATCCCATTCACCACAGCGCTTCTCTGGTTCCCCAAGGCGCTTGATAGGACTTCTCTCTTGATTGAACGCTCTCGGACGACTGGCGTCGGGTTGCGCTCTAAAAGCAGATTCCTATCAGCCAGTCAGTAACACGCTCAATAATCAGAAACCGGGTATGGAACTCCGCATACGGTTGTTGCTGCTCGTGCTCCTGCCGGTGATACCAGCTCTGATCCTGGCAATCTACAGCAGCCTGGAACAGCGCCGATTCGGCATCTTCCGTGTTGAGAAGGATGCCATCCAAGTAGCGCAATCGACCGCCGCCGATCAGGCGGCGATCTCGTTTCAAGCTCCTACGGCCGTCTGGGACCAACGAACTTGGCCGACCGGGACTACTTTCAGCGCGTTTTCAAGACCCTCGACTTCGCCATCGGGACTTTCCAGGCTGGGGATGAAGCGAGAAAGCCGAGTCTTGTCCTCGGGCATCCTGTCTTCAGCGAAAAGGGCCGATTGGCTCGGATCTTGTACGCGACCTTGGATTTGGCTGCCGCGCATGAGGCTGCCGCCAAAGCGCCGCTGCCTCAAGGAGGAGTCCTCCAGGTCTTCGACCGCCGCGGCGCGGTTTTGGCGTCCTATCCGGAATCGGCGCTGACGGTTGGCCAGTCTGTCGCCAACTCGGCACTGGTCTCCAACATCATCATCCGGCTTGAGGGCACGCTCGAAATGCCCGGTCTCGACAACGTGCCGCGGCTGTATGCCTTTCTGCCCCTCCGCAACGGACCAGACGCCGGTGTCTTTGTCAGCGTCGGAATTCCAACCGCGCTCGCCTTTGCCGAGCCTAAGCGGATTCTGCTGAGAAATCTGAGCATCCTCGGGGTCATCGCTCTGCTCGTGTTCTTCGGAGCGCATCTGTACAGCGATCGCTATATCCTGCGTCCGGTCAACGCGATCTTGCGAGCGGTCCGGCAGATGGGGATGCTGATCGACGATCTGCTCGCTTTCTCCCAAATGGGCCGAAGCGAGATGCGGCAAATGAGGGTCAACATGGAAGAGCTTGTCGCCGAAGTCGTGCGGGAATTGGCCCGCGACACGGAGAGCCGAAAGGTCGAATGGAAGATCGGCCCTCTGCCGGAGGCCACGGTTGACCGGGCGATGCTCAAACAAGTCTGGGTCAATCTGCTTTCGAATGCCGTGAAATAGACGCGTCACCGGGAGTGCGCCGAAATCGAGATTCGATGCGGCCAGGACCAGGCGCAGGAACTCGAATTCTCGGTCCGCGACAACGGCGCCGGGTTGCGAGGAGCGGTCCTCAGAGCCCGTCGCGTTGGGACGGTCCGCCTGCAAGAACTGGAAGGACATGCCCAGAAACTCATCTTTTGAATAACCGTAGTGGCGAACGGCGGCCTCGTTGACGGCGAGAATGACCGCAGCTTCGCAATCGACCACCCACATCGGATGCGGATTGCGGTCGAAGAGCTGCCGGTACTGCTCTTCGCGTTCCCGCAGCCTCTGATCGGTCTTCTTGCGGCGCAACGCATGGTCGATCGACCGATCCAAAAGGGGCGCGGAGAGCTGCTCTTTGACGAGGTAATCGGCGGCGCCAGCCCGCATGGCTTCGGCATCGACTTCATGGTCGCTCAGAGCCGTCAAGAAAATGACGGGCGCCTGGCATCCCTGAGCGAGCGCCTCGCGGAGCAGGTCGATGCCATTGTGGACGCCGAGGCGGTATTCAATGAGGCAGATGGCGAATTTTTCCCGCACCATCAGCTCAAGGCCGGCGTCGAAGGTCGCGACCCGCGTCAAGTCGTAGTGCCGACGGGTGATCTGCGAGAAGAGATCCCGCGCGATGATGAAATCATCCTCATGCGCAGTGCCTCGGCAATGGTGGTGGCCCCGGATCGGCGCAGGTCCTCCTGCGTGAGGACAGCGATGGCCGCCGCCGCCTGGGAGACTTTCTGGGGAGCGCGTAGTTTTCAAAACAGGACAGGCTGTCCCCGCCCCGTTCACGAAAGCTGTCGAGCTTGAGCTTGATGCAGCCCTGACGACGCGGCGGGACGCCGGGATCAGAGAAATCGCTTCGCCGCACGGGAGAGTCGTGGGACTGACCGCCCATATCAAGCTCGCCGCCACCGCGCCGATCAGTCAACAATCCGGGCATGAGATGAGCTGACGAGGATCCCATGCCCTTCGACCTGTTCATCAGCTATTCGCGGCGCGACAATGAACGCGGCCAAGTGACCGTGCTCAAGGCGCAAATCGAATCCTCCTTCCGCGCGTTCGCCGGGCGCGACTTGCGGGTGTTCTTCGACACGCACGAGATTGCCGGCATGGATGACTGGCGGCAGAAGATTCAGCGCAGCTTGCGCGACTCGCAGGTGTTTCTCGCCGTGCTCTCGCCCCATTACCTCGCCAGCCCCTACTGCCGCTGGGAATGGGAAGATTACGTCCGCTACGAAGCCATGCGCCAATGCCTCGGCGAAGGCGTCGCGCCCGTCTTTTTCGTCACCCTGCCCGACGCCGCCGATCCGAAAACCGACCAGGCCCTCGCGCGCTGGATTGACGAGATTCAGCGCCGCCAGACCTTCGATCTGCGCCCGTGGCACGACGCGGGCGAACAGGCGTTGCAGCAAACGCACGTCCGGCAGACGCTGGAACAACTCCA
>JAERMM010000346.1 GCA_016844585.1 Chloroflexota bacterium
ACGGTGTCGTCATCAAGACTTATATGGCGTGGCCATCCCCTGCGCCTACGGACGCGTCGCGGGCGGCGGTGGCGATCTACGATGCCAATCGCGGCCTCAGCAACCTGGCAATGGATCTCGCGCGCCGTTTCGCCAAGGAAGGGTACGTTGCCGTCGCTCCTGACCTGCTCTCGCGCACGGGCAGGGCCAGCAGTGACATGGACCCCGAGGAGACGCGCGCGGCATTCGCGTCGATCAGTACCGAACGAAAGGCGCTTGACATGGCGGCAGCGCTGGACTTCACGTCAGGCCACCCCGCCGTCGACGATCGTAAGCTGGCCGCGATCGGCTTCTGCGCCAGCGGCGAAATCGTCTGGCGGCTGGCAACGGTCTATCCGAAACTGCGCGCGGCTGCCCCGTTTTATGGTTCCAATCCACCGTTGTCCGACGTCCCGAACATCCGCGCAGCCGTATTCGCCGTTTACGGCGATCTCGATCGGTTTGTCAATCCCGGGATTCCGGACATCGAGGCGGCGCTCAACGCGGCAGGGACAACCTACAGGTCCAAGATCTATCCAAACTCGCCGCACAGCTTCTTCGACGACTACCGACCGGGGGATTACAACCCAGACACCGCTGCGGAGGCCTGGTTCGACACCCTGAACTGGTTCGCGGAGCACATGGATCTGCCAACTCCCTGGATGTGATCCTCCGCGAGCGCCATCCCTGCACACCACCAATTGACAACAATGACGCTGCCCAGTAATGTAGCGCCCAGCGAATTGACGGAGGCGCCGGATGTGGAGTGGGAAGCGGCCGACGGGTTACGTCTATCTCGCAGCCCTTGGCTTGGCGATCAGCGCATGTGCACCATCGGCCGCCCCTCGCGAGGCTGGTGGCTCGAGCCGCCAGCCTCAGGCCACGGCGGCGCCAAAGATCCTGACCTTCGCTGTGCCGCGCGAGCTGGACACATGGAACACGGACATTACGCTCGTGACGCGGGGCGGTGGGACCAGCTCCATTCAATACGTGGGCCACAGCAAACTCACCGTGCAGAATGACGACGCCTTGAGCTACGTACCCCAACTCGCCACCGAGATGCCGTCCATCGACAACGGCACCTGGCGCGTTAACCCGAACGGGAGCATGGACGTCGAGTGGCGGATCTGGCCGAACGCGAAGTGGCACGACGGCATGCCCATGACCTCCGACGACCTTCTGTTCACCTTCGAGGTGATTCACGATCCAGAGATCCCCAACGTCATTGGGCAGCCGCTGAGGCTCATGGAGTCAGCGGCTGCGCCGGACCCGCGCACCTTCGTCGTGCATTGGAACAGGCCCTACATCGATGTCCCCCAGGCATCAGGCCTAACCGTCATGCCGCGCCACATCCTAGAGCAGAGCTTCCGTCAGGACAAAGCTGGCTTCCCAAACCACCCCTGGATGAGCAGAGAGTTCGTCGGGCTTGGCCCCTATCGCATGGTCCGATGGGAGGCCGGCGCCTTTATGGAGTTCACCCGCTTCGATGACTATTACAAAGGCCGGCCGGCGTTTGACAGCGTCATCGTGCAGTTCATCAAGGATGAGAACGCCATCATCGCCGCCGTATTGTCAGGCGCCGTCGACGTCGTGCCGCCCGTCGGGCTCGACGTGGAGACAGTCTTCGAGGTGAAGGAGCGTTTCGAGGCGTCCGGCAACCACGTGGCCGGCACGTTGACCGGCGGCTTTTTCATCGTGGAGATGCAGCACCGGCCGGAGTTCGCGCGACCGCGGCTTGGCCTCACCAACCGGGACGTGCGCCAGGCGCTCTACCAGGCGATAAACCGGCCACAGATCACAGAGGTGATGTCGCAAGGTCTCGGTTTCGTCGCCGACAGTTGGTTCTTCCCGGGACATCCAGATCGTGCGTCTGTCGAAGCAGCCATCCCGCAATACCCCTACGACCTGTCCCGCTCCGCGCAATTGCTCGCTGGCGCCGGTTGGATCCGCGGGTCCGACGGTGTCCTCGTCAACCAGGAGACCGGTGAGCGATTTGATGTGCAGGTGTCGCCAACGCGCGACTACGCGCGAATGGGTCAGATCATCTCGGATTTCTGGAGGCGCGCTGGTGCTCAGGTCGAAGAGCGGGCCGTCGCCGCCGACCGAGCCCAGGACCTCGAGCAGATTGCCGCCGCTCCCGGCGCGTGGTTTACCAATCCGCGCTACTACCAGATGGCTCAGGACCGCTACCACACGCGCTCGATCCCGACCACGGCCACTCGCTGGACGGGACGCAATCGTGGCGGCTACGCAAATCCGCGGGGCGACGACATCATGGACCGGCTGGTAGCGACGATCCCGACCGCCGAACGGCTTCCGTTCCACCGTCAACTTATTCAGGAGATGCTCGGCGACATCGCGTTCATGCCGCTCTTCTGGGAGTACGATCCCTACCTGTTTGCAAAGGGCATGAAGGGCATCAACGGCGGACTCTGGAACGTCGACACCTGGGACAGAGAATAGGAGAATCGAATGAAGTTCGGTCTGTTTTCCGAGTCCGGGCATCGCGGAAATCCATCGGCAACCACAACGTACCGCGAGGACGTGTGGGAGATCACCATCGCCGATGAGCTGGGCTTCCAGGAGGCATGGGTCGCAGAGCGCGGCTCGCGCACGCGGGGCCAGGCCCCAGACATCGTTTCCGCGGCGAACTTGCTGATCATCGATGCCGCCGCTCGAACGAAACAGATCCGACTCGGGACCGGGATCAAGCCCCTTCCCTACCATCACCCATTCACCATCGCCACCGAGGCGAACGTCTGTGACAACCTCACCGGCGGGCGTTACATGCTCGGGTACGGCGGCACACACGGCCTGTACGGCGACCATCACGACCAGCTCGGCCTTGAGGGCCCCAGTCAGCGACCCATGGTTTACGAATCGATCGACTACATCATGAAGTGCTTCACCTCCGACGAGCCATTCGACTTCGATGGTCAGTTCTGGC
>JAERMM010000347.1 GCA_016844585.1 Chloroflexota bacterium
CGACGATTACTTCGATCCAGCAGAACGTCCGACCCGCCTCCATGCCTACGTCTGGGCACCAGATTTCGATGCTGCTCTCGACTTCTCCGGTGACCACTTTTCGAGACGTGTGCAACCTTGCCAATCTTCTGAACTGGTGGGCCCAGCCGGTGCCGAGCGACTCCCAGATCTACGCGCTTGTGCTGTCCGCTACGCGCGGCGCGCAACGAACAATTCTCAGTCGCGGCAACAAGGTGGAGCGGGATCGATCGCGACGACGACAAAAGAACTGAACCTGGGCGCGCATGCAGGCGCGTGTGCGCGTCACGCGCCTGCCCGTACGAGCACCAACGAGGCCGGACCGGTGGGTGTGTGTCTAAGTGGCTGAGGGTTCTGGGCGGCGCGGCAGCCCAGTCACGCGAACCCACCTATCTGAAGAGGTCATTCGCGGGAGATTGCGGCACCATCGGGGTAAGCGGAATCTCCCCCTTCCACACATCTCTCATCGCAGGGACAACCCGCTCCACCGCTTCCTGTGAGACCTGTGTCTTCTGGCACTCCATCGACCGGCGACCGGCGTCGAGATCGGCTGGCGTGAACGCCACCCGCATCGTGAACAAACTGGCTTGAGGAATGACAAACGGCGGCACCCCTCGCGTCGGATTCATGGCCCGAATCCCTTCAGCGGGAAGCGAGGCATAGAACAGTCGCTGTGGCATGCCGGGCGCACCAGCGCGTACGAGTTGGGTCACGATGCTGCTGACGATTCGGTGGTCAGGATGACCATAGCCTCCGTCTGGCCCCCATGTGATCAGGACGTCTGGTCGCAACCGCTGCAACTCTTCAAGGAGCCGCTGTGTCAGCCGGAACAGCATCGCCGGGTCCGCGTTGTAGTGGCCGAGCGCGCCATCGGGGAACCCGAGCAGAATCGGCGGTTGGATGCCGAGCGCCTGTGCGGAACAGCGTGCTTCTTCCACGCGCAGCTTGGCGATCTCCGGGCCACGCGGAACCGAGGTATTGGCTGCGCCCTGCGCGCCATCGGTCGCAATGATCATATGAACCTGGACCCCTTCACGTGCGTACCGGGCGAGGATTGGCGCGACCGGTCCTTCATCGTCGGCGTGCGCCCAGACTGCGACGAGCGTGCGAGCGCTTCCTTGACTGATAGCGATTTGCCCAGAGACAAGAATGACTGCCGCGACAACAGCGCAGAGCGATACACGCATCGGGCGCTCCCTCCTGATGAAATGGACCGAATCATAACGCTCGAATGTGAACAGAGGTTCTCCGGCGGATCTGTCCAAAGTTTGTCCAAACGGGTTCAGGCGCTATCTGAGGCACGCCCATACGACAAGGCTCACCCGGCAGCCACGATGAAGATCAGCCAGGTGACCAGCGGCGCTGTGACGACCATAGCAGCACCCCAGAGCAGCAGCCCGCGGTAGACCCGCGGCCGTTCATCGTCCTCGGCGCTCGCAACCGCGACCGCGCCTGCCGTCGAGAACGGCGTCGAATCCACGACCGTGGCCGAAATCGCCAGCGCGATTACTAGACCAGTCATACTGATCTCGCCGCGGTTCATCAACGGGACGGCGAGCGGAGTCATGGCACCGAGGATAGCTGTGGTCGACGCGACTGCCGACGTGATGGCAACGACGGCGCAGATCAGCAGGCTAGCCACGAGTGCGGGGTTCACTGCGGCAAGGCTCCGGCCAACTGCATCAATGGTTCCGTAACGCTGCAGCGCGGCGACGTACGTGACGACGCCACAGATGAGCAATACCACGCCCCATGCGATCTTCTTGTCGGCTTCGCCACTCGAGGCCGGGAAGACCAGGTGGAGTAGCGCCGCGGCACCGAAAGCGAGAAACCCCATGTTGAGCTGGAAGGCGAGCGCCGCGATGGCTACACCCACGATCGCAAGTAATGTGCACACTTGCGCGACGCGCGGGCTCGTTGGCCAACGCGTGACGGTGGCGTCGAACTTCACCCCGGGGGCGGGGTGTTCTGGTTCACGCCTAGTGAACCGCAAGCCACCAAACACCAGGTAGATGATGACGCCCAATCCGACGTTGTAAGCGAGATTTGCCAGGAAGAGCGCAGCAGAAGATATCTGGAGGCCGTTGCTCGCGAGCGCCTGGTGGACAACAGCAGCCAGCACGTTCAGCGGCGAAAAGTTCCCGCACATTGCACCGTGCGCCACCATCAGACCCATCATTGGAGGGGCGATGTCGTAGCGCCGGGCAAGGCGTAGCGAGACCGGCGTCAACAGGGCCACGCTGGTTGTTGTGAGCGCACCGGCCATCGTCGGCAGCGCCGCGACGATGAATACGGACCAGGGAATGAGTGCGCGCCGGTCCCCGACGAGACGTGCCATACCCTCGACGATGCGCGCGAGTGTGCCGTTGTTGGACGCAACGCCGAACAGGTATGTAACTCCGGCAAGCAGAACGAACAAGTCGACGGGGAACCCGCGGTACATGTCCTGCACGCTCTGACCGAAGATCGTGCCGTGGACAAACATCATCACCAGCGCAAGCGCACCAAGGTTTATCGGCCGCAGCGTGCCAACGAGGAAGACGACGACCAGTCCGATGATGCCGACGACGTGGATGCTCACGGAATGGAGGGATGATACAGCCCCCCGCGTTCTGCGACTCGCCTAGGGTCGGACGTCCGGAAGATTTACCTAAATGTTGCTTACCCGCTGGTCCGCTACGCGGCTGCCCCTGCGATCTCTGGGCGCTAGGAGGCTGTCAGGGGCGTCGTGTCCTCGGGGGCGGGTGGCGGCGGCGAGCATCGTGCCCATGACGCCCCGAACGGTCAGCAGCGCGGCAGGGTCAGCCGGGGATCTCGATGCGCTCGACGAAGCCCCGGGGCCGGCTCCATCGCCTTGGGCCAACCCGAAGTCGAGCACTTTCACCCTGCCGTCCGGGCGCACCTTGATGTTGGCCGGCTTCAGATCG
>JAERMM010000348.1 GCA_016844585.1 Chloroflexota bacterium
CCACGCCTGGTCCCCGTGGACATGTTCGGGAAATAGTAGGCCTACCCTCCCGCCCTGTTGTTGTTGAGGGCCATCTTCTACGGGCAAGCGGACCACCGCCCCTACTGCGCGCGCGATCGCGACTTCAATTTGATCATCCTGCGGGACATCTGCACGTGCGGGGCACCGGATGTGCTCGAGTTCTTTATGGATCGCGTCTTCCCGATATTTGCGCGCGTGATGACGGTCGAGCAGGCGATCGCATCCGTGCAGAGGAGCTGACCCGATGCCCAAACCGCGAACCGCGTCGTTGGCTCTTGCGCTCGTCCTGGTGTTGACGGCGTGTGCGGCGCCCGAACGCTCGACGTCGCCGTCGTCAGGCCCCACGGGCGACCGGGTGCCGCAGCGCACGAAGTCGGTCACGATCGGCTTCACCACGGGCGTGCAGGCGATGAGCATCATGGGGTCGAGCACGACCGTGGGCGGCTATGGGGTCGTCTTCGAGATCCACTCGAATGGGCTCGTCACAAGCGACGTGAACTCCCGCGCGGTCGTCGGGCGGCTCGCCGAGCGCGCTCCGTCCGTCGAGGATGGCTCGATCGCGATACTCCCCGACGGCCGCATGCGCGTGGTCTATCCCTTGCGCAAGGACGTTCGCTGGCAGGATGGCGCCCCGTTCACGGCGCACGATCTGACGTTCTCTTATCGGCTGATGGTCGACCAGGGCATCCCTTCGAATCTGCCCGAGGGCGTAAATCAGATGTCTTCGGTCGAGGCGACGGACGATTTCACGTTCGTTGCCATGTTCAAGGGACCGTATTACCTGGGTGGCTCACTGGGACTGCGGCGCTTCTGGCCGCAGCCGCGCCACCTGCTGGAACCGGCGTACGATCGCTATCTGGCAAACAAGAACCCCGACGAGGTTACAACACTCCCCTACTGGACGACGGAGTACGTGCATCTCGGGCCCTTCCGTCTGACGGCGTTCGATCCGTCTGAGGGCATGGAGTTCCGTGCCAACGACGGTTATTTCCTCGGCAGGCCGAAGATCGATGTGTTGCGCATCCGCAGCTTCGGCGACGAGAACGTCCTCTTCTCGCACCTGCTGAGCGGTGCGGTGGATATGCTCATGCCCGGAGCGCTGAATACCGAGCTGGGGTATCAACTGAAGGAGCGCTGGGACAGCACTGGCGCAGGAAGCATCTTCAGTCGGCCAAACGGCACGCGTTTCCTGTCGCCGCAGGAGCGTCCCGCGGTGCAGAAGGAGCCTGCGATGCTCGACGTGCGCATGCGCGCCGCGCTCTATCACGCCATCGATCGAGAGGCGTTATCCGAGGGGAAAGGCTACAACGAGCACGCGGCGTGGTCGTTGTTGGAGCCGGGCCATGCCCTCTACGAGTCGACACGCGATGGGTTGAGTCGCTATGCGTACAACCTGGATCGAGCCAGATCGATACTTCGCGACCTTGGCTGGACGCCTGGTTCCGACGGAGTGCTGCGTAACAACGCCGACAGTCGGCGCCTGCAGACGCAGCTCTGGGCGACGGCAGGCCCGCGAGCGTGGGAGCTACCGGTGTTCGGCGACATGTGGCGGCGGCTTGGCCTTGACGTGGAGGAGCACATCGTCCCATCGGCCCAGGTGCGAAACAATGAGCTGCGGGCCACCTACCCGGGCTGGGAGCCCAGCTCGTCGGGCGGAGGCGACTCTACCCTCGGACGGCTGCTCGGCCCGGCAGCCGGGCCTGAAAACCGCTGGACGGGGAACCGCGGCGGCTACGAGCATCCAACCGCGCAAACGCTCGTCGCGCGTTACTACGCATCGCTCTCGCTGCGTGACCAGTTGCAAGCCATGAAGGCTGTGAGTGACTTCGTTGCAGACTCACTGCCCCTCCTGGTCACTTACTACATCACCGACTACATGGGCATGCGCAAAGGTGTCAACGCCTTCTGGGACCTCGAAGGCGGCTCGGACCCCGGGCAGCCGTACGGCTCCTACTCGCGCAACTCGCACCTGTGGGACATCAACTAGAGCGCAGCAACCGAAGGGGAGGGCCGTTGTGCTGCTGGAGGGCCGGGTCGCCATCGTCACCGGCGCGGGCCATGGAATTGGCCGCGCCTAATCGCTGGGCATCGCCCGGGAGGGCGGCAACGTGGTTGTCGCCGACATCGACGCCGCGGCTGCTGACGCCGTCGCGGAGGAGATCGGAAGTCAGGCACTCGCCGTGCCTGTCGACGTCGCCGACATCGCCAGCTGCGGGAACATGGCGCAGCGCGCGCTTGACCCTTTCGGGCAGATCGACGGGCTGATCAACAACGCGGCGATCTTCGCCACCATCCCCATCTCACGCGCAGGGTTCCAGGACATCTCCAAGACGAATGGGATCGTGTGATGGACATAAACGTAAAGGGCGTGTGGAACTGTTGCCGTGCTGGAGCGCCCGCCATGCAGGCGCGCAAACAGGGAAGCATCGTCAACATCTCGTCGAGCACGATCCTGAAGGCGAACACCACGCGTATCCATTACGTCGCTTCCAAGGCAGCTGTGATGGGCTTCAGTCGCGTGCTGGCGCGCGAGCTTGGCCCGGACAGCGTGCGGGTCAACACGCTCGCTCCAGGCTCGACTCTAGGTGAGGCGGACCCATCCGATGAGATCGTCCAGATGCGAACCGCGACCATCACGGGCCGCTCGCTGGCCCGCCTAGAGCGCCCGACGATCTGGTCGGCACGGCGCTCTATCATCTGTCGAACCTCAGTGGGTTCGTTACCGGCCGGATGATCGTGGTCGGTGGCGGCGACGTCGGGCTCAATGCAACCATTGAATGGAACGTTATCCGGTGGCTGAGCCCGGAATTTATCACCGGGAAACGTGCATCGGCATGATCACGTGCAAGTGCCCGGTCGCTGAGACGGGCTTGAGCAGGCCGGGGCTGGTGGGGCCGCTGATCTCCAGGGCGATCTCGCCGGTG
>JAERMM010000349.1:0-612 GCA_016844585.1 Chloroflexota bacterium
AACCCGGAAGGAGATTCCGATGAACACGTTGGGCGCCGCGCGACGGACCATCGTCGTCGGCCTGGTTTTGGCGGTCGGGCTGGCTGCGTGCGCACCGGCCCAGGGTGTTGCTGACAAATCCGGGCAAGCGGAAGCGATCCGCCCGGGCCGTGAGAAGACGATCGTCGTCGGCATCACGTTCTCACCGGACGCGATGCCGCCAATGGCTGGCACCTCGTCGAGTGGCGGGTTCGTATCCCTGAGCGAAACCTACGCCCAAGGATTGGTCAGCTCGGACCGAGACGCCCCGAATCCGGTGCCACGGTTGGCAGCACAGGTCCCAACCCTGGAGAATAAACTCATCGAGATGCTCCCCAACGGGGGCATGAAGACAACGTATCCGCTGCGCGACAATGTCACCTGGCACGACGGCGTCGCGTTCAGCGCCAAGGACCTTCTCTTCTCCTCCGAGGTGCTCAGTACCATACCCGGACTGAGCAACGAAGCACTCAGGCTCGTCGAATCGATGGAGGCGCCAAACGATCACACCCTGACCATCTATTGGAAGGCCCCGTACTTTCAGGCCAACTCACTTTGGCTTCGGTTGTTGTGGCCGCTTCCGCGACACAAACT
>JAERMM010000349.1:651-3590 GCA_016844585.1 Chloroflexota bacterium
CGTTAGACCCGCTGGCCTTCATGAACCTTCCGTACTGGTCGAGCCCGGATTACGTCCACCTCGGTCCATTTCGCCTCACGGATTTCCGCGCGGGTGAGGAGTATGTGTTTTCCGCCTACCCCGGCTACTTTCTGGGTCGGCCCAAGGTCGACCGCATCATCGCTCGCGTGTTCAACGACGATAACGTGCTCTACGCGAGCGTTCTGGCCGATGAAGTGGACCTGTTGATGGACAACTCGCTCAAGCGTGAGTTGACCTTTGAGCTCGGCGAACAGTGGGAGCGGACCGGCGCAGGCAAGGTGTACCTAGGATACGGGCCGATGCGGTTCGCCGTCGCCAATCTCAACCCGGAGCTCCAGATCGAGCCTGCATTCTACGATCGACGGGTACGCCAGGCCCTGATGCACGCCATCGACCGCGCTGTGTTGACGGCTACCGTGCACCGCGGTCACCGCGAGCTGCTGGCGAACTCGCTGCTGCCGCCCTCGCACTCGCTGTACGAGACGGTGAAGGACGGGTACGCGCGGTATACCTACGATCCCGCGCGCGCTCGCGCCCTCCTGGCAGACGCCGGCTGGGTAGCGGGACCAGATGGTGCCCTCATCGACGCAACCGGACGGCGCTTCAACCCGGCACCGCTCTGGACCAGCCCCGGCAACGAGGTGGAGATCGGGGCGATCGCCGACTACTGGAAGCAGGTCGGGGTAGTGGTCGAGCAGCGCATCTCCTCGCTGGTGCAGCGACGCGACCAGAAGTTTCTCTCCAGTTTTCCGTTGGAGACCACGGCCGCGGGGACCTGGGATGGTGTGTTCCAGCGAGTCGAAAGCCGCGAGCTCGCCGTTGCGCCAACCTATGCGGGCAGGAACAAGAGCCACTACCAGAACCCCCAAGTTGACGCGGCGATCGACCGGTTCCGTCAGAGTCTCGACGCCCCGGCCCAGGCTCGGGCCGTCAAAGAGGTATCCGACATCATGGTTGAAGACCTGCCACTCATGCCGCTGTTCTATAACCCAACGGTCCCCGCCGCCCCGAAACGCATCAAGGCGCTGGAGGATTTCCGAGGGGGCGTGGCAGGGGGCATTGGCGGAACCTTCTCGCGCAATGCGCACGAATGGGACATCGTACTTTGACCATGCCGCATTCGCAACGCAGCAACAGTCATGCCATCTGATCCGCTAGACCGCTAGACCCTATCGCTAGACCCTATAAGGAAGGAGCTGAGGCGACCATGCCACGTGATAGTTTGAGCGTTTTCCTCGCCGTCGTGGTTCTCACTACTGCTTGCTCGGCGAGCGGGCCTTCGTCCCAGCCCAAGAATGGCGACGCCGTCAATCGGGGACCGGCTGGCGATCAGAGTAGAGCTCTCGTCATGGTGGCGAGAGCGGAGCCACGATTTCTCTCCATGAAGCCGGTGATCTCGGTCGCCGGCATCGGAGATAACGACGTCCTTCGTTCCTTCAACGCCGGCCTCGTCCTCGTCGACGATAGCGATGCGCTGCGTCCAGGTCTTGCCGAATCGGTGCCCCAACTGGATACGGACTCCTGGCGGGTATTCCCTGACGGCCGAATGGAGACGACGTTCCGTCTGAAGCCGAACCTCATCTGGCATGACCAATCCCCTCTGCTGGCTGAGGACTTCGTCTTCTCCTGGCGCGTGTATGGCAATCCGGACCTGGGGCAGTCGGCCACGCCACCGCTGGTGCACGTCGAGGAGATCGTGGCGCCGGACCCGCGCACGGTGCTGATCCGATGGAAGCGGCCGTTTCCCGATGCGACCCGACTGGAGGCGCAAGACTTTCCTGCCCTTCCGCGCCACCTGCTCGCAGAGGCCTTCCAAAGGGACCAGGCGGAGATATTCTCGAGCCTCCCGTACTGGGCTTCGGAGTATGTGGGGCTGGGCCCCTATCGGCTCGATCGCTGGGAAGCGGGGGCCTTTCTGGAGGGCGAAGCCTTCAGCGGCCATGCGCTTGGACGGCCGAAGATCGATCGAATACGGGTGCGCTTCATCGGTGATTCCAACGCGGTTCTGGCCAATGTGCTTGCCGGTGAGGCGCACTACACCTTCACCAATGCGATCTTCCTCCAACAGGGCTCCGTTCTCAAACGGGAGTGGGCTTCCTCCAGCCAGGGCGTGGTGCTGGTCATACCGAGCCAGTGGCGGCGCGTCGAGATCCAGCACCGGCCCGAGTACGCCAACTCGCGGGCGATCCTCGACCCGCGAGTCCGAATGGCGATGGCTCATGCCGTCGATCGAAGCGCACTCAACGACGCCGTGTTCGACGGAGAGGGCGTTCTTGCGGAGAGCATGATCCCTCCTTGGGTGGACTACGCGGCCGACCTCCAGAGATCGGTCGTCGGCTACCCGTTCGACTTGCGGCGGACCGAGTCGCTAATGGCTGAAGCGGGCTTCAGGCCAGCGGCTGATGGCGTGTGGACGAGCCCAGTCGACGGCCGGCTGAGCGGCGAGATCAGGGCCAGCAACACGGCCGACTTCGTGGCCGAGCTGAGCATTATGGCCGCTGGGTTCCGGCAGGCAAGGTTCGACGTCCAGGAAGTCCCTATGCCCCTGCGGAGCCGATCGGATCGGTTGAGTCGGCACACCTTCGCGTTCATGGATATCGGCGGCGGAGGCATGGGCGAAAGCGGGGCGGTGCCAAACTTCACGGCTGCCGACATCGGTACGCCCGAGAACCTCTGGACCGGTCGGAATCGGGGCGGGTGGGCGAGCTCCGAGTACGATCGTCTATTCAATGCGTTTAGCACGACACTGGATCGATCGGAACGTAACCGCCAGATCGTCCAGATGATGCGCGTCTTCAGCGAGGAAGTAGGGGCGATCTCCCTCTATTTCAATCCGATCGTCATCGCGCACGTGGCGGCGCTCAAGGGCCCGCGGAATTATGGTGCGGAAAGCGTCGCCACCTGGAATATCTACGAGT
>JAERMM010000107.1 GCA_016844585.1 Chloroflexota bacterium
CATCATTTCGTACGGCATTCGCTCCGTTCTGTGCGCGCCGCTCAGAGCACATGACAAGGTGGTCGGTGTGGTCTACCTCGACCATCGACTAGAGGTTAGCCGCTTCTTCGAGCGCGAGCTTCGGACGCTGGAGGCAGTAGGGAAGCAGGCGGGTATTGCCATAGAAAACGCGCGGCTGTACGGCGACCTCGGCCAGCATGCGCGGGAGATCGCCCGACTGAAGGCACACCAGGACAACATCTTTCACAGTGTGGCGACGGCAATTATGGACCTCGATCTGCAGGGGCGCGTGGTGAGTTTGAATCGCGCGGCGGAGCAGTTGTTTGGGATCAGCGAAGCGGATGCGCGGGGCCGCTCCTACCCGCTCCTTTGCGGCGACGTCCTGTCGGCCCGGCTTCTCCGCGGATTCATGGCCCATCCTTTCGGCCCGGCTTCTCCGCGGCTTCATGGCCGCGGCCGAGGGAACTCCGAGCGCGACGATTACGACCAGAGCGCTTCTGAATGGCACCGATCGGCATTTACGTTGCGCCGTCACGCCGCTCCATGACGGCGACGGCGCAACCAGAGGACTCATTCTCCTGGCCGAGGATGAGACGGCGAGAGTCCTTGCTGAGCAGGCGCGCGAACGGGAAGAGGCCGCACGACGAAGCATCCGTGATCTCTTCGGTCGGTTCGTGGCCGAGTCAGTTGTCGAGCAGCTTGTATCGGATCCAAAACGCGCGAAGCTCGGCGGCGTGAGGCGCGAGGTCACGATCGTATTCGCCGACATCCGCGGCTACACATCGCTCTCCGAGCAGAACACGCCCGAGGTTCTGGTGGAGATCCTCGGGCGCTACCTGACCGTCGCGGCGGATTCGATCATGGAACACAACGGAACCCTGGATAAGTTCATGGGCGACGGCGTCATGGCGATCTTCAATGCTCCATTTGATCAGCAGGACCACGCACTGGCCGCCGTGAGGGCCGCGCTGCTCATGCAACGTCACGCGCTCGATCAAACCGACGGCGTGACCTTCGGCGTCGGCGTGAATACGGGCGAGGCACTGGTAGGAAACTTCGGCACTGAGCGCTTCCGGAACTATTCCTGCGTCGGCGATGCCGTCAATGTGACCGCACGACTCCAGGCTTATGCCCAGGGAGGCGAGGTCCTCATCACCGACACCACACTAGCTCAGGTGGCGGAACACGTCGTCGTCGAGGAGCTCGGGCCCATTGACGTCAAAGGCCGCCTCACTCCCGTTCAAACCTATCGGCTGCTCGCCATCAAAGACTAGCGAGGGCGGCCCGGGCCCATTTGCTTATCATGGCCAAGTCGATTAGTCTTGACTTCCGAAACAAATACGCGCCATGCACGAACGGAGTGGAATTATGGTAAAGGCCATTCTCGCGACGGTGCGCACAGCTCTGCTGGCAGCCGGAATCTTGCTCGCGGCTAGCGCTCTCCCCTCAGTGGGCGCCGAGTCAGCACTCGCGCCGCAGGCACAAGTCACCCGCAACACGCTGATAGAAAGCGCCGTCGATCTTGGGGGTGGAACCTACCAACTGGTTCTCGCCGAGCTAACGTTCGAGCCGGGCGCTGAGACCCCGCTCCATCAGCACCCGGGCCCAAGCGTCGGCTACGTGGAGACCGGCCGCATCGGCGTGACGGTGCCGAGCGAAGGGGTAACGAACAGCTTCTCGGCGGGGAGCGCCATCAACCACCCCTGGGACACACCGCACATCTTCAGGAACAGTGGCGACCAGGCGTTCAAGATGCTCTCGTTCGAATTGATTCCGATCGCGCTTCAACCCTCCGGGGAGTGAGTCGAACTCGACGAATGGTGATGCGGCCAACTTGGAGCCGATCTTTCATTAGACCGGCGGCTAAAAGGGAAACACCGTGGCAGACCTAGAGCCGGGCTCAGTCCTCGGCCAATACACCATCCTGGAGCCTCTCGGTGAGGGAGGCATGGCCACGGTTTTCAAGGCGTATCACGCTTCCCTGGACCGCAACGTAGCGATCAAGGTGCTGCCAGCCAGATTCGCTGGAGACCCCGATTTCCTCGAGCGGTTCCGTCAAGAAGCACGGACCGTTGCCAGGCTCAGACACGCCAACATCCTCGAGGTCTACGACTTCGGCGAGTCCGACGGGCTGACCTACATCGTCAATGGCTACATGGACGGAGGCACTCTCGCCTCGCTCGTTGGCAAGGAAGCGTCCACAGAGTCCGTCGCACGAATTGCGTCGCAGATAGCCGCGGGGCTCGACTTTGCCCATTCCCAGGGCGTCCTGCACCGCGACATCAAGCCTGCCAACGTCTTCCTGAGCCGCGATGGGTCCGCCGTTATCGGCGATTTCGGGCTGGCCAAAATCCTGCAGGGCGGCGGCGGCCTCACCCAGGCTGGAATGGTCCTCGGAACGCCAGAGTACATGTCTCCCGAACAGGCGCTCGGAAAGACTCTGGACGCCAGAGCCGACGTGTACAGCATGAGCGTCGTCCTCTTCCAACTGCTGACCGGGACCGTGCCATACTCGGCCGAAACGCCCCTGGCGACGCTCCTGGCCCACGTCCACAGTCCGCTTCCTGCGCCGCGCGTGCTTAACGCCTCTCTATCAGAGGAGGTCGAAGCCGTACTCATCAAGGGGCTTGCCAAGGATCCGAACGAGCGATACGCAACAGCTGGGGAGCTGGCGCAGGCGTTGGCCCTCGCGTCTGGTGTGGCTCAGGAGGCACTTCCGCACAGCTTCCCGGGCGTCCTTCCTGTTCCAACTTCCGGTACGTACCCGGGAGGCGCGGGCACTCCAGCCCCTCTAAGCCGGCCGTCCACAGCGACATCAGAGGGCGCCCTGCCCACCACGCCAGCTGCGACTGCGCCGGTGCTATCGTCGCCAGCCAGCGTACCTGCGCCTGGTTACGGTTCTGTACTGCAAACGCCTGCCGCACCAGCGGTAGTCGCCGGCGGGAGCAGGCGATCGTTGAATCCGATCGCGGTCGGTGGAGCGCTGATGGTGATAGCGGCCGTGGCGCTGGTCGCGTTTGTGACTATTGGCCGCGGATCGGTCACCACGTCTGCCTCAGGATCGGGGGCCGCCCAGCCAACCGTCGCTGTCCCAGCCGTCCCAGCGATCATTCCTCTGTACGCCGCGACGAGCACACCAACGAGCCAGCCCCCGACCGCGGCGCCCACGGCGGCGCCGACAGCAGTGCCCACAGAAGAGCCAGCGGCAATCGTCGAACCCGAGCCTGAACCGGATCCGCCAACCGCGGTTCCGACCCGACCGCCAACAGCCGTTCCAACCCGTCCGCCAACCGCCGTGCCGCCGACGCAATTGCCACCGACTGCCGTCCCGAGGCCTCCGACAGCGGGGCCCTCAGTTCCCGTCGCGCCCATGGGGGCAGAGGACACGCAGCCAGCGCCGGCGGCGGCGCCGGCCCCGGTCTCGGCGCCGACGGCCGCACCGCCACCTGGAGTGATCGTCGCGCCCATGGGCAGCTAAAGATCATGTTCAACGCCGGAAAAACAAGCATCCGCAGCCAGATAAGGGAGGCAGCAAATGCTGAGCAGGGAAGATAATGAGCTGTTGACCCAAGTCGGGCCAGGAACGCCAATGGGGTCGCTCTTTCGCGAGTACTGGCTTCCCACGCTCCTGTCCTCGGAGCTACCCGAGCGCGATGGGCGGCCGGTCCGGGTGCGGGTCCTGGGGGAGAATCTGGTGGCCTTTCGGGATACGAGCGGCCGGATTGGCATGCTCGCGGATCGATGCTCGCATCGGTGTGCGCCTTTGTATTTTGGGCGCAACGAGGAAGACGGGCTGCGGTGCGTCTACCACGGGTGGAAATACGACGTCACCGGTCGGTGTGTGGACATGCCCAACGAGTCGCCCGAGCGCAGCTTCAAGGACACAATTCAGCATACCGCCTATCCGTGCCAGGAGCGGTCGGGGGTCGTGTGGACGTACATGGGGCCTCGCAAGGCGCCACCGCCGATGCCGGCCCTGGAGTGGGTGACCCTGCCCGAGGAGCACCACGTCACCGCCAAGATCACCGAAGACTGCAACTGGCTGCAGATCCTGGAAGGCGACGTAGACTCCTCCCACGGGGGTTTTCTCCACACTACCCTGGAGCCGGACGAGGCCGGCATCCCGAGGCTTCGGAAGGAGCAAGACCGGAGCCCACACGTCAAGCTCCGGAAGACGGACTACGGTTTTGTGTATGCCAAGAGCCGCGAAGCTGATGCACGCCACTACTATTGGAAGTTCTACCAGTTTCTGATGCCGGCGTTCGTCATAATCCCCGGCGGCCCCGAGAGGATCATGTACCGCGTAACGGTGCCCATCGACGACCAGCACACCACGTTCTGGAACGGCGACTACACTCCATCCCGGCCGCTGACCGCGGAGCAGCGGCATCAGTTCATTGAAGCTCGGGTCATCGGTGGCTACAGCCCAGCGACCAGCGACCCGCTCTCGATGTGGCGGCCGCTGGCCAACGCTGGCAACGACTATTTCCTCGACTATGCGGCCCAACGAACGGAACGGTTCTCCGGGATCCCGCCCGTGAAGTTGCAGGACATCGCCATGACGGAGGGGGAGGGGCCCGTGATGGACCGGACCCAGGAGCACCTCGGGCAAACAGACGGCGCCATTATCGAGATGCGCGAGATCCTGCTCGAAACCGTGCGAGCGTTCCGTGAGCGCGGCGCCACCCCACCCGGCGTCGATGTTCCGGATATCTACCAAGTTCGTCCGGGCAGTACCATCCTGCCCAAAGATCAAGACTGGCTGGAGGCCGCCAGAGGACTTCGAACGACACCCGGGCAAGCCGTGCTGTGGGCGGAGGGAGTCAACCGAGTGGCTCGTATGACAGTCGCGGGGAACGAGCCACGAAGCAGATCGTATCGATGAACATCTCCATCATCGCGCTCACAGTCCTTCTGCTCGGCTCTGCGTGCGCCCCAGGCTCGGCGCCTGCCACGGCCTCGCAGCCCGATGCGCAGGCGGGAGCCCCCAAGGTCCTCACGCTGGCGATCGCTCGAGAGCTCGATGTCTGGAACCTAGACCTCAGTCGCGGCACGCGAGGCGGAGGGATCGACCTCCTCAGCACGATCGCCCACAACTACCTGGTGGCTGAGGATGGGTTCTCCTGGGTTCCGGAGCTGGCCGTCGAGCAGCTCTCCGTTGAAAAAGGAACGTGGCAGCTCAATCCCGACAACTCGATGGTCACGACCTGGCGCATCCATCAAAATGGCAGGTGGCATGACGGGGCTCCGTTCACGTCGGACGACCTGATGTTCACATTCGATGTCATGAAGGACCCGGAAATCCCGAACAGCTCTGCTACCGCCGTGCGCATCATGGAGTCCGCTTCCGCGCCTGACCCCTACACCTTTGTCATCAACTGGAGAGCGCCATACGTGGATGCCGATCAGGCTCCGTGGCTCACGCCCATGCCTCGCCACCTCCTGGAGGCGGCGTACCGAAGCGACAAGGCGGGTTTTCCCGCCCATCGCTGGATGAGCTCGGAATTCATCGGCCTCGGGCCCTACCGGCTCTCCAATTGGGAGAAGGGCTCCCACTTGGAGTTGACTCGGTTCGACCAGTACTTCAGGGGGCGTCCACCCCTCGATACAGTCGTCGTGCGGTTCATCCCGGACGAGAACGCACGGCTCGCGGGGATGCTGGCCGGCAGCCTGGATCTCATCCCATCTCTCGGGTCGGGCATCGACGCCGCCCTGGAGGTGAGGCGCCGCTGGGAGGGGACCGGCAACCGCGTCGGCGGCTCCCTGAGCGGCCGTTTCTTCACCGTCGAGACCCAGCACCGGACAGAGATCGCGCGCCCGGACCATGGGCTCGCCGACGTCAGGGTTCGGCGGGCCTTCTACCAAGCCATCGACCGGCAGGAAATCACCGACGCGATAAACCAGGGACTCGCCCCGCCCGCTGACAGCTGGTTCTTTCCGGGCCACGAGCTACGGCCGCAGCTCGAAGCATCCATCCCGCGCTTTCCATACGATCCGGCTGCCGCTCTGCAGCAATTGGGACAGGTCGGATGGGCACGCGGCTCCGATGGAATCATGGTGCATCAGCAGACCGGAGAGTCGTTCAACGTCCAGATCAAAGCCGACCGCGCCACCCAGAAGGTTGCGAGCATCGTCGCCGACCAGTGGCGGGCCGTAGGCGCGCACGTCGAGGAATTCGGCGCCGCCGCTCCTGGCGACTTGGAGGAGCTCTCGACTTCACCGGGCGCGTGGATGGGATCGCAGGGCTTCTCCAACATGTACACCGACCGGTTTCACTCGGGCTACATCGCCGGGCCGGACAATCGATGGACGGGACGGAATCGCAGTGGCTACAACAGCCCCAGGTTGGACCAGATCCTCGAGCAACTCGTGAGGACAATTGAGCCATCGAAGCGCCTCCCGCTCCACCGCGAGCTGTTGCAGGAGCAGATGGGCAACCTCGTGGTGATGCCGCTCTTCTGGGAGTACCAGCCTTTCTTCGTCGCCAAGGGCGTGAAGGGGGTCGGACACGTCTCTGAACGTCGAATTTTTGACTGGGACAAGGAGTAGGATCGAGCGATGGCAACACCGAACAATCGCCGCGTCATAGCGCTCGAGGAGCACTACATGGACCCGGAGTTGGCGAATTACGCGGATTCGGAAGATGGGTCAGATTTCGTTCGCGTTCGCCTGGACGACCTGGGCGCTCTGCGGCTGAAGGAGATGGACGAGGGTGGCATCGACGTCCAGGTGCTCTCTCAGACCGCGCCATCAACCCAGCGGCTGGACGCCGACATCGCGGTGGCCCTCGCGCAGCGCACCAATGATCGCCTGTACGAGACCATCCTGCAGCACCCGGACCGATTCGCCGGCTTCGCGTGCTTGCCCACCGCCGATCCTCGCGCATCCGTCGACGAGCTAGAGCGGACCGTCACCCAGTACGGCTTCAGGGGCGCCATGGTCCACGGGCTCTGCAACGGCCTGTTCCTGGACGACAAGCGGTTCTGGCCGATCTTCGAACGCGCACAGGACCTCGACGTGCCCATCTATATCCATCCCGGCAGGCCGCACCCGGCCGTCGCGGAGGCCTACTACCGCGACTACGCGAAGGAGTTCGCCGGAATGCTGGTGTGGGCGTTCACCGTCGAGACGGCCACCCAGGCGATTCGGATTGTGCTCAGCGGGATGCTGGAGGCTTACCCGAAGGTGAAGATCATCCTCGGGCACCTGGGGGAATCTCTCCCGTTCTCGCTGTGGCGCGTCGATTGGTCCTTTTCGCGCAACCTGCCGGTCTCTTTCCGCGAGCAGTTCTGCCGCAACTTTTACGTGACAACGAGCGGCAACTTCTCGACCCCAGCCCTGTTCTGCACCATGATGGAGATGGGGGTTGATCGCATCCTGTTCTCGGTTGACTACCCATGGAAGAACAACGGCGCCGGAGTGAAATGGATCGAGGAGGCGCCCATTTCCTCCGAAGACAAGGAGAAAATCCTGACCGGCAACGCCCGTCGCTTGCTCCACATGGACTGACCATCGTCTTCAGGCTCACCCTAGAGTTCCTCCGCTTCCAGTTCAACCCCGACCGTGCCTATTCGCCTGAAGTCGCGCGCGACTCGCGGATCAGACGCGGGCTGTTCCTGGGCTTGGACCGGCCGGCTCTGTCAGAAGCGCTCTACCCCGGACTTGACCTATTCTAGTAACAGCTGCCTATATCTTGCCCTCCGCCGCCACAGCAAGCCCACCACTCCGTAACCGCCGCAACGCATAATATTTAAAGAGTCCGATCCCAATCGGCGACGTTCCACGTGGTGAGCGGGTAATTGACGCTGCGGCCGGTGCGCGAGGTCGGGCCACTGACGCCTTTGCGCAACGTGATCATTTCGACGTCCCAATAGAGAGGCGCCATCGGCAGCTCTTGAAGCACGATCTGCATGATCTCGCGCTGCAGATCGGAGCGGTCGGCGTCCAGGACCGTGACCTGCAGTCGATCCACCAGCGCGGTCGTCTGCGGGTTGTTGTAGCCGTTGCGGGGAGTGCCAAGCGGCTCGGTCGGGCGAGGCGCGCGATAGCGAAGGATGGCGTTCTCAAAGTCGAGCGACACGGTGCGCGACGTTACGTTGATCCCGGGAAATCCGGCGCGATGCTCCGCCTCGTCCATCCGCGTCGCCGGGATGATGTACTCCTCCGCGATCAGGCCGAGGGAGCGCACCTGGTCAGCAACGATGGCGTTTTCCTTCTCGTTGCTGCCACCACGCGTGTTCCACACCGCCGTCTCAAACCGTTCGCCGGTCTGCTGATGGACGAGCGCCCCGCCGGCATTCCGCGCGTAGCCGGCTTCTCCGAGTAGGCGCTCTGCGATCTGGGGGTTGCGCGAGTAGTCTGGGATGGCGCCACGGTAAATGGAATTGCGCGTGGGGTCATCGGGAAGGAGCCAACTGTCGGCGGTACCACCAAGCCCGGAGATGATCACGTCGACCAGAGCCTGACGGTCCATGACTCGGTAAAGCGCTTCCCGAACGCGGTGGTCGGCGAGGGATCGCGGCTTCTGGTAGTCCGCGCGCATCTGGAATTCCGCGTAGCGAAGACGGCCATCCGGATAGACGACGAGCTGGTTCCCGGTGCCCGGAGCCGCCCACCCGTTTTTCAAGTCGGCGGCGGCTTCCTTCGGCAACCCGAGTGGGAGATAGACGTCGATGCTG
>JAERMM010000350.1 GCA_016844585.1 Chloroflexota bacterium
ACGGCAGCAATGTCCAGGTTGTTTCTCTCCAACATCATCATGTGGCCGTTGCCGTGGATGCCGACATCGGCCAGCTTGATAAATACGGGACGGACGCCCGCCTGTTCCAGGTATTTCACGGTGCAATGGTCGTAGGGAGCATGATAGGAGGCTTCCGCCGTCAGAATCACGATGGGCAGCCTCTGGAGATTCGGAAGCAGCCGCGCCGGCGTGCGTTGCATCCAGCATCGAACGAGGTCGGGCCCATCGGGCTTGTCTTGTTGCACGATGGCGAGATCCGAGGACTTCGCGGCAGCCGGTGAATACGCGAGCGGAACGGCAGTGACGCCCCAGGACCGCGTCTGGGGCGGAACATCCCGGAACCACTCGGGTGCTGGAACATTCTCCACATTGAAGAAGGGCGGCCCGTTCGGCTCAACCGCGACGATGGCCTTCACGAGATCCGGTCGCGCATCCGCAACAAGCCAGCCAAATGGTCCAGATTGTGAGTGCGTCAACAGAATCGATGGGCCTGTCTTCTCGAGCAGCGCCACGAGGGCGTCCCGGTTCAACGACTGCTGTAGCGTGAAATTCTGCATCGAAGGTATTTGCGAAGCGTAGAACTGGTCGAAGACAGGATCGCCCGGCACGCCCTTTCCCGGCCATTGTGTGTGCAGACGCGCCTGCGGCCAGCGGTTGTAGCGCTCCGGCGCGACGAATTGCCGTTGAGTGGTCTCCAGGTTCAGAGGAGCAGTCGGGCCGTAGCGGTCAGCCTGGTAGGCGGCTCTGCCACGCCCGGGCTGATCCACGACGTAGACCGGATAGCCACGCCGCAAAAAGAACTGCGCCCAGCCTTCGCGGCCATCGGGCGTTCCCGTGAAGTTGGTTCCCGACTGCGAGCCGCCGTGAATCATGACAATGGGCCAGGGATGCGTTTGACGGCTCGGAATCTGGAACTCGGCGTACAGCGGTGACCCTCGCTGTGGCTCCAAGGGAAAGCACGAGCGCGATGCTCAAGGCGCGGAGTCCTGGCTCGGCCTGGTTCATGGAGTACTCCTTAACTCGCTCTAATAGAGCCGCTTCACATTACCGTCCTCGATGTCGAGCTCGTACTCCTGGAGCGTCACACCCTCCGGCCGAATCTGATCGAACAAGACGCACGCCAGAGACGGCAGGGCATCGGGCCCGGGCCACTGTTCATGCGCCCAGAGTTGTGACCGGCGAAACGCCTTCGCACAGTGCAGGAAGCACTGTTCGACCTCGACACCGATGGCGAGCAGTGGCGTTCTGCCCTGTACCGCAGACCTCCGGAGAAGCTCTGGATCACGCGTGATCCAGGCGCGACCATTCACCCGCAACGTTTCCTCACGTCCAGGTACGAAGAAAATCAGACCGACGTGGGGATTCGCAAGGAGATGCCTCATGCTGTCCAAACGTTTGTTGCCTGGACGATCAGGGATGACAAGCCGCCGGTCGTCCAGCACCAGCACGAAGCCTGGGGCGTCCCCTTTGGGCGAGATGTCGCAGCGGCCGTCCGCTCCAGCGGTTGCGATCAGCAGGAATGGCGACCGGGCAATGAACGCGCGATCATGCTGGTCGAGGGTGGAACGCTCCTTCTGCACCGAGCGCGGGGTAGGCACTCCGACGATCTCGCGGAGCTCCAGCTCCTCTCGCACGACGTGCTCGAACGCATTCATCGTCTTGGCCTCCGGAAAACGATTGGCTTCGACCTCAAGCCTGATGGACCCAGGCTCTGCCGGTGACGCCCTCAAGTTTAAGCCATCAAAAAGTCGCAATGGGATTCAGAGGCGAGCCGGTACCTCCACGAACCGGCAGCGGAGCCGCCGATAGCAGAAACTCCCACCGGTTCCGGGCAGCAGCCGCATCGGCGAGGGCCTCGAGGTCGCAATTATCAAACAGGTGTACGCCCAAGTAGAGCAACGCAAAATCGTGAACAGCCCCACGGAGATTCGAAGGGGATACATATTGCGGATGGTCGCTGCCCAGTATCGCGATGTCCCGCTGTTTCAACCACGGGATGACCGATGGATCGAGCCCAGCCGATCTGCCGCCTTCGGCCCTGCCTCGAAGCCATGGCCCAACTGCGTTCCGGCGAGCCCACACGCCCGTGCGCACGAAGAGCGCATCACCGGCCGACACCTTCACACCCGCCTTCTTTTCCCACGCCTCCAGATCCTCCACATAGATGGGAGTGCCTGGTTCGAGGTACGGAACGCCCTTGAGTCGCGGAATGTCGATCAGGATGCCGCGTGTAAAGATCCCATTCTTGACGTTGTGGATGGAGTTTCTTGGATGGCCTTGTTTCAGGACCGCTTCGGGGTCTGGTGTATAGCCGTTGTAGAAGACGCCGTTGGCATTAATGTGCGCGAGCGAATCGAGGTGCGTATGGGCAATGCCGTGGTAACTGACCCCAATTCGGTCGGATCCAATCGCCAGCATGGTGTGCTCATAGGGATTCGGATTATCGATCGCCTTGACGGTATCGACGTCGGCAGCGAGGGATACCGAGAAGCCCTCCTTCACCAGACCCGCCGCTTGCTTCCGTTTTGACGGCGTAATCAAGTTCAACGCGCCGATCTGATCGTCCTTGCCCCACCGGCCCCAATTCGACCGATCCTTCTTCCAGCGCTCGTACTCTGGCTCGGTCACGGTGCGGCTGGGTGCTGGCACCACCGCCTGGGAAGACAACTTGCCGATCGCCAGCGTCACAATCAGCAGCACGAACAGGCTTCTTGTGAAGGTTCTCATCGTCCCTCCTCACGGTTAAAGCGGTTCACCAGGCCGGGCGGCGAAGCGACTCCACTCTTCGTTCCAAAGTCACGAGGGTCGTAAGCGTCTCGATCGCCTCGGAGGTTGCGATGTCCATCACGAAGGATCGGCGCGATCCTACCATCGTCTGGATGCGAAGGCCGTGCCGTCAGACGACCGCGTGGCGGGTGACGCCGCCGGTGAGCGTGTCCGAGCCGATGGATATATAGAGATCGCGGTCGGTGACCGACAGGCTGAACGCCATGCGGCGATCGAGCCGCTCGGCGAGCGCAGTGATGAGGGCCCGATCGATCGAGTAGACCTCGAGCGCCTCGATGCGATGGATCCGCTCGCCCGCGAGCTGCCGGACGAACTGCGCGGGATCTCTGTGCGTGTACACAACGACGCGATCTGCCCCTTTCGCCGCGCGGTGCAGACGCTCGGCATCGGGCGTCCCAACCTCCACCCAGACGCGAAGCGCCCCCGTCAGATCGCGCACCGAAATGGCCGGCTCGTCGGGATCGGACAGACCGCGCGAAAACGCGATGCCCTCCGTGTATTCCAGCGCGTACGCGAGAACCCGGGTCAGCAAGTACCCTTCCGACTCGGATGGATGGCGGGCCACCCGCAACGCCAGCGTCTCGTAGACCTGCCGGTCCGCGTCTGCGAGATCGATGTCGAGGTTGTAGATGGTTGCGGTCAGTGCCACCTGGTCCAGTGCTCCTGCAGGAAACAAAAAGGGCGGGGATCTGCTCGACCGCCGCCCCTTTGCAAATGCTAACTGCTAAATGCTGACTGCCAATTTGCATTAGCATTTAGCAATCAGCACTGCTCGTTTACTCCCCCAGGTCGCCCGTGCGCGGACCGAGCGCTTCCTCGGGCTCCACGAAGTACTCCATGTCGCGCTCCAGCTCGAGCTCGTCGTCGCTCGGCTGCGGGGGCACCGGCGGCGGCGGC
>JAERMM010000351.1 GCA_016844585.1 Chloroflexota bacterium
CCATTCAGCCCGTTTACCATGTAGCCCCCACACGGCTTGTCCAGTCATGGCCGGCATGAGACCGGCGCGCCGTGCCTTGCATGCTACGGCAATGCGCCCTGAAGCGGACGGAGCGTCGCCGTGGCCGCCGGTGCCTGCGGTGGCCTGATGGTTGCTGTAGGCCGCTCGGGCTGAACAGCCGGCTGCAAAGCCGGTTGCGGTAGCGGAGTTGGCTGCGGCCGGGCGGTGGCGGGAACAGGCCTTGGCGTGTCCGTTGGTTCCGGAAGCGGAGTGGGAGTTGGCGGCAACGCATCCACAATGCAGCGCGCCGCATCGCCTTGCTCCGGGCTGATAGCTTGAGCCTCCCGGCACAGCGCCAGCGCCGCTTCGGGTTCATCAGCATCGAGCGCAGCGCGGCCAGCGGCGACCAGCGCACGTGAGAGAGGACCAGCGAGCCCGGGGAATGATGGGTCGTCCTCTCGTAGCTGCTGAAGCTCGGCGAGCGCTCCCATCGCACCACCGCTGGCTTCCGCCGCCGCGGCTGCCATCAGCGTGTCGGTTCCGCGCTGTCGCGTGAGCACGTCGACGTTCGGACAGTCCGAGACTGACCCCAACAGCTCGGCCGATCGGTCCAGCGCTCCCTCTCGCAAGGCTACATCAGCGGAAGCAACGATCGCCGATGCCACCTGGCAAACCGCGGCGGGTGCGGCTGGGGTTGCCACGGCCGTGACGACGATGAGCTGGGGCTCTCGTGGGTCAGAGCGCTCCTCTGGTGCGCCTCTGGCCAGCAGCCCCGCGGCCCCAACGGCTACGACTGCAATGGCTACAACTCCTCCGCCGACGATGAGTGGCAGCTTTCCGAGGGACCCTCGAGCGCCTCTGCTTGCCGTATCCATCGGGGCAGCCGAGGTGGCCGCCGCCGACGCGGAGCTTCGACTCTCGGTTTGTGACAGCCGTTGAGCCAGGGTAGTTGCCGGACCGACGCTTGCAGAGGGAGCGACGGTTGCAGGAGGATCGGCGCTACGGAGGGGAGCGACGGTTGCCGGCGGAGCGACGCTTACTGGCCTGATTACGGTCGGCTCCTCCTGCTTGGCCGCGGCTGCTTCAAGGGCAGCGATCATCTCCGAAGGCGCCGCGTATCGGTGCGCAGGATCTTTCGCCAGGGCCTTCAATAACACGTCCTGCACGGCGACCGAAATAGACGGGTTTCGCTCCCTCGGCAACGGCAAGGGGTCCCGCACGTGAGCCACGGCGACCGCCAGCGGCGTCGAGGACGCAAAGGGGACTGACCCGGTGAGCATCTGGTATGCAACGACTCCCAGCGCATAGGTATCCACGGCGGGGCCGACCGTATGGCCCATCGCTTGCTCAGGGGCCATGTACTCAGGTGTGCCGATACCGACTCCGGTCTGGGTGAGCCGCGCGTCGGTCTCGATCATGCGTGCGATGCCGAAATCGGAGAGGATGGGGGTTCCGTCCTCCGCCATGAGCACGTTGCTGGGCTTGACGTCGCGGTGAATGACGCCACGAGTGTGCGCGTAATCGAGCGCGGAAGCCACCGGCTTCAGTAACCTGATGCACTGATCGAGTGGTAAAGCGCCCTTGAGCAGGTCGGCTAACGTGCCCCCCTCGATCAGCTCGCTGACGATATACGTCGTGCCGTCCTGCTCTCCTGAATCGAAAACGGTCAGGATGTTAGGGTGGCGAAGCCCGGCAATCAACACGGCTTCTCGATGGAATCGGTCCAGAAACGTCGACTCTTCCGCGTACATCGCGGGCAGCACCTTGATGGCCACGTGGCGCGAAAGCGCAGGCTGGAAAGCTTTGAAGACGGTGGCCATGCCGCCACGACCGATCTGCTCGACGATCCGATAGCTGCCCAGATTTTGCCCGGGGACGACTGGCATATCAGGACCTCAGAGCGCGCGCAGGGCGAAGCTCCCCGTCCACATCGAGGCTCAATCGCCGCAACGCCGACTGCGCTGCGCTACCTGCGGTCGTGATCGAAAGAAACGATGGACTGTCGAAAGGGTCGGCCGCTGGACCGCTATTCACGGTGCCATCGCAACCAGGTTGTCGAAAACGAATTCCCCAGGGAATGGTCCGTTCACGAATGTGCCAGCAGAAAAGCCGAAGGTTCCCTGTGCGTAGCGCGAATCGCGGACCGCCGTAACCTCCTCGCCATTGATGGTGCCGGCGATCCTGTCCCCGACACAGTTCAGCCCCAGACGATTTACCGCATTTCCACGGTTAATGCGTTCCGATGGCGTAACAGGCACGATAAAGTCAGAAGTTGGCCCTTCGGTCAGAATGATCCAGAAAGTCCCGCGATCTACATTCAAAACGAATCGATACCATTTGCGGTCGGCTACTCCGCCGGAGCGGCGGCAGAATAGGGAGACTTGGCGATTGTCCGTGTCGCCAACGATGCGGACGTCAATTTCCAGCGCGCCATCTGAGTTGAGACCCGGAACCCCGATGGACCAGGACCTATCTGGGATGCTCGTTACCTTGCGAATGATATAGGCGCCGCCCTCGTAACCCCCAACAAAGTTGTCATCCGGGTCCCGGATTGCCCTGGTCAACCGGCCGGCGTCTGCATTGTCGAAATTATCTGTCAAGATGACGGTGCGCGCCGCTGCCACGCCGCCCGGCGTGGCCACAACAGCAGTTGGTGCGGCTGCCACAGCAGGATTCGTGCCTTCCCCAGACCACGACCACATCAGCTGATATGGCGAGTCCGCCGCTTCCCCGCGAGGGCTGTCCACAACCAACTGATAGCGCCCAACTATGGCATCCAGCACCTCGAATACCTCGTCGGCTCTGCCCAGGTTGTCGGACAGCCCGACCAACGAATTATCGGGGCCATATAGATACATCCGGAAGTCAGCAGGAAGGTCTGTCATGACCACGCGAAGATCCCCGACCGAAGGGACATCGATCGATCGATCGACCAGAGGTGCGCGCCTTCAGGGTCACCGAGGACGGCCATCCCGACCTGTCCAGCGGCCAACAGGCATGCGTCTTCCGCGGATGGTACGCATGGAGATGATTGGGAATCAGGCGAGGCGAGGGCACTGGCGGGAAGGAGCCCGATGGCCACTACTGCGAGACCCAGGCGCAGCCGCCTACCGATCAGCTGTTGGCGGCTATTCACGGCACCGTTGCAACCAGGTTGTCAAAAACGAATTCCCCAGGAAAAGGCCCGCTTATGTTTGAGCCTCCAGCAAAGCCGAAGGTTCCCTCCGTGAAGTGCGAATCATGGGCCACCGCAACCTCCTCGCCGTTGATAGTGCCAACGATCCTGTCCCCCACGCAGCTCAATCCCAGACGGTTTGCCGAGTTGCCACGGTTGATGCGGTCCGATGGCGTAACCGGGCCGATAGAGTTGGAAGCTGTTCCCTCGGTCCGAATGAGTTGGACCGTGCCGCGGTCCACGTTCACAATGAATCGATACCACTTGCGGTTGGCCCCTGCACCGGAGCTCCGGCAGTATAAGGAGACATGGCGACCATCCGTGTCACCAACGATGCGGACATCAATTTCAAGCGCGCCATCGGAAGCGGGAACCGGAACCCGGATTGCCCAGACCCTATTTGGGATGCTGGTCACCTTGCGAATGATGTAGGCGCCGCCCTCGTAACCCCCAACAAAGTCGCCCCCCGTGTCCTGGACTGTCCTGGGCAACCGGCCGGCGTCTACATTGTCGAAATTGTCTGTCAAGATGACAGTGCGCGCCGCTGGCACGACGCCCGGCGCGGCTACGACGGCAGTAGGCGCGGCCGCCACCGCCGGATTCGCGGCCTCACCAGACCACGACCACGTCAGCTGATATGGCGAGCCCGCGGCCTCCCCGCGAGGGCTGTCCACAACCAGCTGATAGCGCCCGGCGGCAGCATCCCCAACCTCGACCACCTCGTCCGTTCGCCCAGGATTGTCGGACAGTCCGACCAACGATCGATCGGGGCCATACAGATAGATTCGGTAGTCGGCAGGGAGATCTGACATGACCACGCGAAGGTCACCCACCGAGGGGACATCGATCGACCAGAGGTGCGCGCCTTCAGGGTCACCGAGGAC
>JAERMM010000108.1 GCA_016844585.1 Chloroflexota bacterium
CTGAACCCGCCCGGCATCACCAGCAGCTCGGGTCGATTCAGCAGCGCGCGAAGCTGCGCCCCTTTGCTCTCAGGAGCCACCGGTCAGCCCCGGCCGTGGCGCTCCGAAGGCGACAGGCCGGGCTCGCGGATCGCGGCGCCATGCGTCTCTTTTTGCGGCAGCTCGTTCGTCGTGTCGGAGTCGTAGCTGCTGATCTGCAGTCGGTTGTTCGCCGGGTCATGCACGTAGACCGCCTCAACCGAGCGATCGTAGCGCTCGCCGTGGCTGATCTCTGACGCCAGCGCCTCGTGGGCCATAATGCGGGCGTCCGCTGCCTTGTAGTCCCACGGCTCGATGTGCAGAGCAGTGTGATGGCCAGGCCATCGTCCCGCCCCGGTGCGAGGCCCAAGCTCGTCGACCCTTTCGATGATCACGAGCTGACCACTCGGGAATCGAAGGACGGCCTCTTCCCTACCCGTTGGGCCGAGGCCGCGAAAAACCGGCTCCAGATCGAGCGACTGCCGGTAAAACTCCTCGCTGGCGTCGAGGTCGGTCGATTCGAATCGCACGGCCCCCATGCAGCGGATGCCGATCCTGGTGGTGTGTCCCTCATTTCGGATCTGTTCGACGGCTGTTGGCACTAGAAGGCTCCTTTCACTGGGAAAATGGCATTCTGAGCGTAGCGAAGAATCCGAGCCACATGCGTTGGAGCCGCGGATTCTTCGGGCTGCGGCTTTCAGAATGACACCCGCTATTGCAGCACGCACAGCGCGACGTGGTTGCCATCTGGGTCGTTGAAAAAGACCTGCTTGGCGACTGGGTAGCCGGGAGGGCCGACAACGGGGCCCTCGTAGGTGACACCAGCATCGCTCAGCGCACCAAGCGCTCGATCGAGATCGGCGTCCGTCAGCTCCCACTCGTAGCAGGGACTCCCCTTCAACCCCTCCGCGGGCGGCAGCTCCTTGTGCTGCAGGAAGACGCCGAAGCGCGTCGGCCCAAGACGCATAAAGCAGCGCATCATGCCGCGACCCTTAGACCGAATCTCGCCAATCGTCGCGGTGTCGACGTTCTTGATCTCCTCGATCTCCGCGCCCAGCACCCGCGTGTAGAAGAGCACCGCGCGCCCCAGGTTGTTGGTCGGAACCACGCCGTGGTCGAGCCATTTGATCTCGGTCACATCAGCCTCCATTTCTGCCCACCTGACTGCTGCAATTGTAGTGACCACGATGCTGCCGTCAAGCTCGGGCACGCGTTTGACTTCCCGGTCAGCGTGCGTATACTCGGCCGGACTGATCATCGGCCCACATCTCGAACCGGGAGGACGGCTTTGGCGAAGTGTTTCGCTCAGTTTATCGACCACTACGCGACGACCATGCAGGAGCCGGAGCGCGTCCGCGAGTTCTATTGCAATGTCCTAGGCGGGACGGTGCTGCGGCAGCATCTGCCACAGCTAACCGTCACCCTGGGCGCCTCGGCGATCGCCTTGTTCGGCGACGAAGACCGCGGGCTCCCGTACCGGCCGAACAATCGAGGCATCCCGCGCTTTGCATTCGAGGTTGCCAGCGAGGACTTCCCGAAGCTAATTCGGCGCCTGCAGGAAGCGGGGCGCGTCTTCGACGGACCGGATGGGAGCGACGGCGACGACGCCGCGCACGTCTGGCTGCACGACCCAGAGGGGAATTACCTCGAGTTCGTCGATCGCGGGCGGCCGAAGGAGCACGCGGACGAAGAGATCGAACTGGTCCGAATCGACCACGTCGAGTACGAGGACACCGACCTGAACGAGACCGCCGAGTGGTACCAGGCCGCGATGGGGTTCGACGTCGCCGGGCGGGGGCTCTCCCCCGAGGGGCATCCGTATCTCGATCTGAAAATGCCAACGTCTGGACAGATGATTCGCTTCCATCGTGTGAAGGACCCATCGGTCGTCTTCACCGAAGCGTTTCACGGCCACCATCTCGCGTTCAACTCGCACGCCGAGGAGTATGAGGAGGCCTGCGAGGCGCTCGTGCGCTACGGCGTGCCGCTGGTGCATCGTCCGGTTCCGGACGACCAGGGCGGCCGCACCAGCTACTTCCAGGACCCGCACGGCCACCGCATCTCGCTCGGACCCGAGCGGAGCCTGAGGGCTGGCGAGCTCGCCAGCCGCCGGGCGGCAGGCGAGCTGCGGCCGGCGCGGCGCGGGGCGGCGGAGTGATGGGAGAGGCCTTCGTTGCCTCTCCCTCTGGGAGAGGCCGGCGCGACGGCGAAGCCAAGCGACGGGTGAGGGTCGGGTCCAAGCGGCAAAGACGAGGCGACGACCCTCACCCTAACCCTCTCCCAGAGGGAGAGGGAACCAGCCGTCGCCCATGGTAAACGTCATCACGACAGAGGTTGCGCTGCCCGCCGCCGAAGGAGCAACGACGCAGGCGTGGATCTCGCGGCCCGACGCGCCGGGGCGTTTCCCCGCGCTGGTGCTGCTGCACGGCATCGGCGGGCCCGGCGATCACTATCGGGCGGCCGCGGAGCGATTCGCGGCCGAGGGGATCGTCGGCGTCGTCTTCAACTGGATGATGCGGGAGAAGGACCCACCCGATCCCATCTTGGTGGCGGACCTGAGCCACTGCGCCGCGTACCTCAAGGAGCTGCCCTACGTGGATTCCGCGCGCGTCGCAATCGGCGGCTATTGTCGCGGAGGCACGCTGGCGTTGCTGTCGCTCAGCCAGTCGGCGGCGTACAGCGCGGGAGTGATCTTCCATGGGCTACCCGTGTACCGCGACGGGACCAACGAGCGCCGCCCGTTCCATGGGTACGATCTCGCGGAGAACGTGCACGCCCCGATGTTGCTGATCCACGGCGCCTCCGACACGACGTGCCCGATCGACGACGTCTATCGCTACGCGACCCGGTTGAACGAGCTGGGGAAGCATTTCGAGCTGAAGGTCTACTCAGGCACTGAGCATGCGTTCACCATGCCAGGGGGCGGGCGCGGCGGGAGCCGTTACCACCCGGAGAATGCGGAGGACGCATTCCAGGAGGGCCTGGGGTTCCTCCGCCGAGTGTTTCGTTCCGGGTGAGGTACGCGTCGTAGCAAAAAAGCGCCCTCGGTCGCCCAAGGTGCCCTCACCTAGCCTCTCCCGCCGCGGCGGGAGAGGGACACAGCGCCCTGTCCCCTGTCCCCTGTCCCCTGTCCCCTGTCCCCTACACCCGGTCCCACAGGTGCGCATTGCGGGCGGACGTGCCCGACCGCGTGGCGCCGGCGAAGTCGTCGAATGCCTTGACGTGCTTCAGCGCCACCATAGTATTGACGCTGTAGTAGTTCGGAAGCAGCGGCAGGTCAACCGCGATCATCTCGCCCATCTCCTTCAGCAGGGCGCCCTGCTGCCGGTCGTCGATCGTTGAGTAGAAACGATCGAGCAGCGAGTCGAGGACGGGGTTTACGTAGTGTCCAGCGTTGCTGCCTACGAAGCGATTCTGGGGGGTGGACTGAAGGCGGGAGTCGATCCGGCGGAAGATGCCGTCGCTGTTCGCCTGTGCCGAGATCTCCATGCTGGGGAACTTCGCGTTCCATTCATTGTCGCGGGCAAGCGGCCGGGGGGTGACCTCCTGGGCAACGTCCAGTCCGAGATCCCGCCACCCGCCTGAGATCGCCGACAGCTCCTTCTCGTACTCCGCGGTGGTCCGCAAACTGAGCTGAACCTGACGCCCAGCAGCGTTCATCATTCGGCCGTCGGCGGCACGGCGCCATCCAGCCTCCGCCAGCTCTTGCAGTGCACGCGTCGTGTCGTACCGGTACTGCGCGAACGGCGTGCCTACCGCCGCGTACTTCGGGTCCGATTTCAGCATGAAGCTATCCGCCTCCGTATCGGCGTAGCCTGGTACCACCACGCTTCGCACCGCGTCGCGGTCGATGGCAAACGCCAGCCCGCGACGCGTGCGCACGTCCTGCTGCAGCTCGGGCGGCCCGCCCCATTCCGGGTGGAACTGGATGCTGACAAACCGCCAGTTTCCCTGCTGTGAGACGACGAAGCCCTCGCCTGTCAGTTTCCAGTCGTCGCGGAGATCCGCCGAGAGATCGTCGGGCAGCTCGCCGGCGATGTCGATGGCGCCCGCGCGAAGATTCGCATAGACCGCGTTGTTGTCCCGCACCGCCCGAATGATGATCGTGTTGAGTTTTGGACGACCAAGGAAATAGTCATCGAAGCGCTGCAGCACGAGGTTCTCGCCGGCTTCAAACTCGGCCACGCGGAACGGCCCGGTGTGGATATAGCCATTCGACCAGGCGGGGAGGTTCATAAAGGCCGTCTTGTCACCCTGGAATGCATCTGCGAGCATGTGCTTGGGCAATGGGTACAGATCGCGGAAACCAAGCTCGAACGCGCGGTAGTACGTCGTCTTGAACATGATCTCGATCGTCAACGGGTCGATCAGTTGAATCGAGTCGATGGTGCGGTAGGTGGGGCCGAGGTTGACGGGGATCTCCGGGTGGCCTGCCACCTCCCAGCCAAAGATCACGTCCTCTCCGCGAACCGGGGCGCCGTCGTGCCACTTCGCGTTGGGGCGAATCTGCCAGGTCGTACGCATGCGGCCGTCGGGCAGGATCGTGAGCGAGCCGTCGTCAACCGTGGGGAGCTTGGTCGCGAGGCGGCCAACCGTGTTTCCCTTCTCGTCAGTGGTGGAGAGGAAGTTCGAGAACAGCTCCTCGTACTGCAGAACCCTGCCGCTCCCCATGATGAACCAGGGGGCAAGGCCGTCCCGCGCGTACGATTGCCCGATGATCAGCGTCTTTGGCGGGCCGGCCGGATCGGCCGCCGGCGCGTTGGCTACGCCGGGCTGCCGACCCGGAGCGGTCGCCGCTGGCGCACAGCCGGCCGCGACAATGAACGATATGCACAGGACTCGAGCTGCTGCTGCACTTCGCATTTCCGAAACCTCCGCTGGCATTGGGCCGAGAATATTCGAGGCAGGGCAGCGTGTCAAACGCTCCTTCTCCTCCAACCATGTATAAACAGCGGAGCGCGACCCGGGCCCGGAATGATCGACTGGAGGCAAGACGATGCCGAACGAATATCGCGAGCCGTCCTACCACCGCTGGATGCGCGAGCAGGGCGTGCCGATCATCGAGGGGCACGGTGTCACGAACCTCCACGGGATCGAGCTCGGACCGTGGGAGCGGATCGGTGGGCGCGGGGCGTTCGTCGACCTGCAGGGGATGGAGGGATTAACCGGCATGTACGTGACGGAAATTCCGCCGGGCGGCTCGCTCACCCCGGAGCGCCACATCTATGACGAGCTGATCTACGTCCTGTCAGGCCGCGGGTCCACTCGGGTGTGGAGCGGGCCGCGCGATGGCGCCGCGGGCGGCGCGGCGTTCGAGTGGGAGGCTGGCGCGCTCTTCGCGCCGCCTCTGAACTGCTGGCACCAGATCTACAACCTGTCGGGCGACGAGCCGGCGCGCTTCATGGCGGTGACGCTCGCCCCGCTGGTCATGGACATTTTCCACAACACCCGTTTCATCTTCGACTCGGAGTTCGTCTTCGACGACCGATTCGATGGCCGCTCCGACTACTTCGAGATGAAGGAGCCTGAGTTCTTCGAGCCGGTGCGTACGTGGCTGTGGGAGACGAACCTTATCCCGGACGCGCGCGGGCCCGTGCTGAAAGAGGGCGAAGGCCGCATGGGCGCGGGGGGCTGGGGAATGTCCTACCAGATGGGAGGCAACATCCTGGTCGGCCACATCGCCGAGTGGCCAGTGGGAAAATACCGCAAAGCCCACTACCACGAGGGCGGCGCGGTCATCCTCATCACGGCCGGGCAGGGCTACACGCTCACCTGGCCGAAGGCGCTTGGCGTCCGTCCCTTTGAGAGCGGTCACGGCGACCAGGTGATTCGCATCGACTGGCACGAGGGGAGCGTTGTCAGCCCCGCTGGCGACTGGTTCCATCAGCACTTCAATACGGGCCAGGGCAAGGTGCGCCAGGTTGCGCTTCGCCTCGGAAGCAAGCGCTACGGCGTGCATTTCGCCGACCTGCACGTTGGTGAGGGCATGAACATCAGCACCCGCGACAACGGGACGCTGATAGAGTACGAAGACGAGGACACGGAGATCGGACGCATGTACCGGGACGAGCTCGCGCGCGCGGGCGTTGAGTACCAGATGGCGGCAGCGGCTCGCTAGAGGCGCTCCCACAGGTGCGCGCTGCGCGAAAGCAGGCCCGGCCCACGCGTGCCGGAGTAATCCTCCAGCGCTTTGACGCCCTTGCCAATCGCGGCGAAGGTCGTTCGGAAGTACATCGGCATTGCAGGCAGGTCCGTCGCCATCAGCTCACCCATCTCCCGCAGGACCAGGCCCTGCTCGTTGACGTCGAGCGTGCCCTGCAGCTTGTCGATGAGGGAGTCAAGCAGCGGATTCGCGTAGTGGGCCGTATTGGCGCCCTGCCAGCGATTCTCCGCGCGCGAATGCAGACGGCCGTCGAAACTGACGAAGATGCTGTCGCCAGCGGACCGTGCCCTAGTCTCGATGCCGGGGAATTTCGATTTCAGCTCCGCGTCTCGCTGGACGCTGACGGACTGAATGTTTTCCTTGACGTCGAGGCCCAGGCCGCGCCAGTTCTCGGCCACCAGCGCCACCTCCTTAGCGTCGAAGGGCACGCCCCGCAGCTCGATCTGAATCGACTCGCCGTTTCGATTCACCACGCGCCCGTCCGCGCCACGAACCCAACCCGCCGAGGCGAGCTCCTGTGCGGCCCGCTCGGGATCGTATGGGTAGCGCGCGAACGGTTGGCCCACGATGGGCGATCTCGGGTCGGCGGTCTCCATAAAGGTGTCGCCGCTGGTATTTGGAAAGCCCGGAAATAAGAACTGGCGCAAGGCCTCGCGATCAAGCCCGTGGAGCATTCCGCGACGGATGCGCACGTCCTGGCTCATCTCAATGGGGCGCGCGAACTGCGGGTCGAACTGGAACCACAGGTACCGCCAGTTGTCCTGCCTGATCGCAAGGGTCGCAGCACCTGTCTGGGCCCATTCGTCGCGCAATTGGGCGCCGAGGTCGAGCGGCAGCGTTTTCTCGCTCACGATATCGACAGCCCCGGCCGTGAGGTTGGCCAGCGCGACGTTGGGATCGGGAATGGTGCGGATGATCATGCGGTCTGCCTTCGGGCGACCGAGGAAATAGTCGTCGAAGCGGTCGAAGACCTGGTGCTCCCCAAGACCGAAGTCGACCAGCCGAAACGGGCCCACGTTGACGTACTCTGTAGTGAAGTAGGGCAGGCTGCGGAACGCGTCCTTGTCGCCTTCGAAGGCATCGGCCAAAAGGTGCTGGGGATACGGCCACAGGTCGCGCGACTCGATCACCATGGCCCTATAGAAGACCGATTTCCAGGTTATGACGGCCGTCTGTGGATCCGGCGTGTCGATGGTCTCGATGCGCTGTCCCGCTCCAGAGAGCGACGATTGCAGCTCGGGGTGGACCATAATGCGCCAGCTCATGACGAGGTCGCTCGACGTGAACGGCGCCCCGTCGTGCCACCTTACGTCGGGGCGGAGCTTCCACGTCGTGCGCATGCGGCCGTCGGGCAGGAGGACGACGGTCCCGTCGTCGAGAGACGGCAGCGAGGTCGCCAGTCGCCCAATGGTCTTTCCTTCGGCATCCGTCGTCACCAAGCCCTGCGTATGGACGTCAGCCAGCCAGGCGCCGCCTCCCTGGGTATTGTCGAAGTCCCAGGGAGCGTAGGCCTTGACGGCATTGGCCTGCGCCAAGGTGATCGTCTTGACCTCGGTTGGTGCGCCGTCGGACCGGGTCCTCTGCGCGCTTGGTGAACTGGTTGGCGAAACCGGCGCACAGGCGACGCCAAAGAGCAGCGCGAGGAGACCGAAGCGAGCGAGCGTTTTAGGCATGGCGACTACCCCCACGACTGATCTTTGGAACTCCTCGGGCGACACCCTATGGGGCAAGAACTGGGAAACGCTGACAGCCTATTCTATGGCTGGCTCCTCCCCCGCGCCACTCACGGATCGTCAGCACAGAACACGCCTATAATGGCGGGGCCGGGTCGGGCTGCGCCCAAACGCGCTTGCGCACCGGTCCATCACCGATCCTCGTGTGCAGGGGGGCATATGGCTGCAGTCGACACCGTACGGCCATCCGTTGAACGTCAAGAGGCGCCGTGGCGAGACTTCGTCCACACCGGGCCAGACACGCTCGCGGGTCGCTATCTGCGCACGTTCTGGCACCCGGTCTATCTGGCGAAAGACCTGGCTCCCGGACGCGCCACGCCAATCCACATCATGGGCGAGGACTTCACACTCTATCGGGGTGAGACCGGCACGCCGCACATCGTCGCCTTTCGCTGTGCACATCGCGGAACTCAGCTCAGCACCGGCTGGGTGGAGGGAGACGAGATTCGCTGCTTCTATCACGGGTGGAAGTACG
>JAERMM010000352.1 GCA_016844585.1 Chloroflexota bacterium
TCCAGGAGACGACGCGCGTCCTGACGGAAGCGTCGATCTCGGGCAAGATCGACCATCTGCGCGGGCTCAAGGAGAACGTGACGATGGGCCGGCTGATACCCGCCGGCACCGGCTTCGAATGGTACCGGCACGTGCGGATCCCGGCGGACGAGCCGCCGCCGCCGCCGGCGCCGCCGCCGCCGACCGAGGACGAGCTCGACATGGACCGGGAGATCGAGTACGCGTTCGACGCCGATGAGCCCCTGATGAGCGGCCGCGGTCCGCTTGGGGAGATCGAGTAGCGCTCGAACGTCCTTCGCCCTCACGGGCCACGGCTTGCCCACCGTAGCCGCGAAGCGGCGAAGGCGGGAGACATCCGCCTTCGCCTGGGTCGGGTCGCGACGCGACCCGACCAGCCAGCGCTGGCTGGTCGGTCCGCTCCAGCGGTCCGCCCCGGCGGACACGCGAGGCACGGAGAAACATACTCTGTGCCTCTTTGTTTGTGCATCCCACGTTCGTACGTAGTGTCCGGCTTCAGCCGGACCGTGTACGTAGTGTCCGGCTTCCGCCTTCGCGTGAAGCTTCGGCGGACCGCCATAGCCTTGGCGGAGGCGGTCAGCCGGACCTCGCTCGGACACCGCAGCCCGGTACATTCGCTCCGCCCTCCCGGTCCGACGTCAAGGACGCACCGATCCGCGGCTTTCACGCCGAGTACGGCGGAATGGTCGCAGGGGCGGACCTCCAGGTCCGCCTTACTTACGCGTCCTCAATCGGGGGGCGTTGGGAGTCCGCAGCCCAGTCGATCGGCCGTGAGACACGACCGGTCTCGTTCTTAGCCCGCGCAGCTCGCGCGTTATCCACACCGCGTGACGCCTGCGATATCGGCAACAACTCTGTAGTCCTCAACAATTAAGCTGGGCGCGCACGGCGCGTTCGGTCGTGTGGATACGCGCGTGGCCCGCGCGTATCCCTGCTGCTCGCGGGCTAACGTGCCGAGGGAAGAGGCCGTCTCCCACGTGCTATCATCCCGCGTTCGTTGCAGATGCCAGTAGTCGGAGACGTGAACTCAGGGACGTTGTAGCCCGCGAGTGATGCGTTCCGGTCTACTCCATATACTGTTAGCCCGGTGTAATTCGTGTCTGAGTCGCGTCGCTTCGTGAGAGGTCTCCCTATGCGCACAGTCGGCCTATTCGTGATTTGGCTCATGCTCGTGTTCGAGGTCGTTGGTCAGTCTCAGGATGTGCGTGAGCAGCTCGAGAGGCAGACATCTGCGCTCCGAGCCCTGATTGCGAGCGCTCCCAAACCGACGTTTGCAGGGGCGCCCGTCAGAGTCGTGCCGCCGCGACCGAACTGGGAGTTGGCGATGGTGTCCTGGGTCGCGACGGGCCGTGACGATCGAGTCTACATGCTGCAGCGCGGCGACAGGGCGGATCCCGTAGTCGTTCTGAATCGGGACGGCCAGGTGGTGCGGTCGTGGGGCAAAGGCATGTTCACGATGCCTCACGCGATTCGTGTCGATCCGCAAGGCAACGTCTGGACGACCGACGCGGCGAGTTCGATGGTCACGAAGTTCTCGGCCGATGGCCTAAGGCTGATGCAGATCGAAATCGGCGGCCAGCCGACTCCCTGCCCCCGCAACTTCTGCAGCACCACCGACATAGCGTTCGCACCGAACGGACACTTGTACATCTCCGACGGTTACTCCAACGCGAGGATTCTCGAATACACCGCTGACGGCCGCAGAGTTCGTCAGTGGGGTGAACCTGGGATGGGCCCCGGACAGTTTCGTCTGCCGCACTCGATCCAGGTCGATGAGAGCGGAGTCGTGTACGTCGCCGACCGCGAAAACGGGCGTGTCCAGCGTTTCGATCTTGAGGGCAGATTTCTTGGTGAGTGGAAGGAGTACGGGAAGACTTTTGGCCTCGCACTCGACAAGGAGGGCATTTGGCTTGCGTCGCAGCCCCGCGAGCTTCCCAACGGCTCGCCAGGCTGGCTGATCAAACTTGACCGGGGCACTGGGCGGCTACTGACCTACGTCGAGGCTGCGGGGAATCACGGAATTGCTGTGTCGTCTACGGGAGAGGTCTTCCAGGCCCCCGGCCCAATGGGCCTGACGTCAGAGGGCTACTCTGGACCGATCCCTCACTTTTTCAAGAATGCACAAAGGTCGCTCAGGCGATGATGAGCAACCGGAAAGATGGGAAACGGGCTAACACTGCATGCACCAGACGGCGCTCGACGATTGTGAGGCGCCGCTGGTGATGCATTGACGTTGGACAGCCGGCGAAGAACGAGGCCGTCCTACAGATCGTTTGGTGTGAGGCCGGTGCGTTTTTGCGATTCGAGCGAGCATTCGCGGACCGATCTCTTCGGTGTCGTGGAAAGCGAAGACGAAATCCGGCCACGAGGGGCGTTCAAGCGTTCGATGCGATCCGGACTGCCGTTTGATACTCCAGCCGATCCTGAGGAGGGCGGCCAGAACTCGGCTGGCTTTGGCGGCTGGCCAGTTGCTCAAGCGGCTTGGAACGTGACGTTGAGGAATTCCGCTGGGGCTTCACGATGCTCCAGGCGCTCGGCAATCACGCGGAGGGCGAGCGCTTGCACGCGAGCGACGGCTTCGTCCCGGTCCTGACCGTAGGCCATGACCCCGGACAAGGCGGGTACCTCAGCCAGCCAGCGGCCGTCGTCTTCCCGATCGATTTCAATCGTGAAAATCACTCTGGCAATGTACCATCCGGGCCGGCTGCCTAACAAGGCGGCGATGGACATGACGCCGCGTGGGCCGCTCCCGCGCCCCGCGTGGCGCAGGTCATCGCCATCCCGATCAGGTGGTTGCAGTCGCGACCAAACTCTCACCCCCGAAGGGAGGGGCGAGCCTACGGCTTCAGGATGTCCTTCGC
>JAERMM010000353.1 GCA_016844585.1 Chloroflexota bacterium
GTCCAACCCAGGATTGTGTCGCGGCTGCGCGCGACACGAATCCTTTTTTCGTTAGGCGGGCGCGGACAACGCGCCGCGGCTTGGGCGTTGGGCGACGTTGGATCTCCCCACGCCGAGGCTCCACGCGAGGAACGCTGCATTGCGATAATGCTCCGCCGATTCTTGGAGGACCGCATGGATCACGAGATCTTCGAGCTGCCAGGATTCACAACCCAGGCGGGCGCGACCCTCGACCTCAAATTGGCCTACAAGACCCACGGGAGATTGTCGCCTGGTCGGGACAACGCAGTTGTCGTGCTCACGTCATATTCCGCACAGCATGACGAGGCGGCAGGCCTCCTCGCCGGTCTCGATTTGTCGGACTACTACATTGTTCTAATCAACATGCTGAGCAATGGTCTGTCGTCTTCACCAAGCAACACGTTACCTCCGTTTAATGGACCTCGGTTTCCTGGAATGACCATCCACGACAACGTCCTATGCCAGCATCGTCTCCTGGAAGCTCTGGGCGTCGAGCGGTTGCGCCTGGTAATGGGATACTCCATGGGAGGCCTGCAGACGTTCGAGTGGGGCTGCCAATACCCAGACATGGTGAATGCGATCCTGCCTATCTGCGGTGCCGCCCGGGTGTCACCGCACAACTATCTGTTTCTCGATGGTGTGAAGGCAGCACTTCTTGCGGACAAGAGCTTCGCCGGCGGAGACTACACTGAGCCGCCCATCGATGGGTTGCGGGCCTTTGGGCGGGTGTATGCGGGCTGGGTGTTTTCACAGACATTTTTCCGCAACGAAGCATACAAGGCAATGGGCTTGGGTCTGGATTCCATCGAAGACGTGGTTGGGTTCATGCAAAGCTATTTCATGCGCCGAGATGCGAACGATCTGCTGGGAATGCTTTGGACGTGGCAGCATGCCGACATAAGCGCAAATGACCGGTTCGACGGCAACCTCAAAGCCGCGCTGGCGTCTATCTCTGCTCGCGCCATCGTCATGCCATGCAACAACGATCTTTATTTCACGGTTGCAGACAGCACAAGTGAAGTAAACACCATGCCAAATGCCGAGCTGCGGCCGATCGACTCGATCCTCGGACACGTCGCGGGAAGCGGAATGGACCCAGTCGGAAAAGCAGCCATCGATCAAGCGATCTTGGAGCTGCTCGCACAATGATTGCGTCCGCCTAAATCAGCTGTGACCGGCCGCGGGTGAGCCGCAACGTTGGGCTGACGAACCAATTAGCGATTGATGCGCGAGAACCAATAACCGGGTTCTCGACTATCGTGTGCGAAGGCCACAATCCGAATCGCGCCCTCCCACTCGAGGTATGCAACGTGATCGGGAAGCGGTTCACCGGGAGCCTGCGGGCAGGTACGTCGTGGGGTACGCCTGGAACGCGCCGGCCGATTTGTGGCCATTGGGCAATGCGTTCCAGCGCGGCATCCACCGCCTGAACAAACTCAAGGCCAAGGCCAGGTCGTTGGCTGTCGTACCAGACAGCGGCGTCTTCGAGTTCGGCGGAGGCTTCGGGTTCTGGGCGAAACGCCCGGGTCATCGCTCGGTCAGCCGCTGGACAACGCGCGCGCGCACATCCTCCCACCGTTCACCGGCCGACTCGCCGTTCATCACACGTCGCGCCCGTCGTTCGATCTCGTGGGCCCACGCGGCTTCGACTTCGGCAGGGTTCTGTGCCGACACCTCGTCGAGGCTGGCCAGCAACTCGGCGGCCACGTCGGCGCGCTCTTCGACGGGCAACGTCAGGGCCTCTCGAAGAAGTTCTTGCGCTCGGGACGTCATCTGGCCATTCTAGACCCGGCCGGGCAGCCCACACATCGCGAATATCACGCGACCGTATGCTGGGTCTCGCCGGCGCCCTGCGGCAGTCCTTCGAGATATCGCTCGGCGTCGATGGCCGCCATGCAGCCGGACCCTGCCGCCGTCACGGCCTGGCGATACACGTGGTCCTGCACGTCCCCGGCGGCGAACACCCCTGGCACGTTCGTCCGCGTACCGTGGTGGGTGACGATGTAGCCGTTGGCGTCGAGATCGATCTGCCCTGTGAAGAGCGCCGTGTTCGGGGTGTGCCCGATGGCGATGAACACGCCGTCGAGCGGCAGCTCGCGGAGCTGCCCGGTCTTCAGGTGGCGCACGACGATGCCGGTGACCTCACCTTTGCCGACATCCTTGACGTCGGCGACCTCCGACTCCCAGATGAAGTCGATCTTCGGGTTGGCAAAGGCCTTGTCCTGCATGATCTTCGACGCGCGCAGGGTCTCGCGCCGGTGGACGACCGTCACCTTCGAGGCGAACTTCGTCAGGTAGATCGCCTCTTCCATCGCCGAGTCGCCGCCGCCCACGACGGCGATGGGCCGCCCCTTGAAGAAGTAGCCATCGCAGGTGGCGCAGGTCGAGACGCCGTGCCCGGCGAGCTTGCGGTCGGAGCCGATCTCCAGCCAGCGCGCCGAAGCGCCGGTGGCAATGACCAGGGCTCCCGTAGTGATACGCCGGCCGTTGCCCATGACGAGCGTGAACGGCCGCTGGCGCACGTCGACCGTCGCGACGTCGCTTTCCAGGATCTCGGTGCCGAACCGCATCGCCTGCGCGCGCATCTCGGCCATCAGGTCGGGCCCCATGATCCCGTCGCGAAACCCCGGCCAGTTGTCGACCATCGTCGTCAGCATCAACTGCCCGCCCGCTTCGAGCCCCTCGATGAGCAGCGGCTTCAGGTTGCCGCGCGCCGCGTACAGCGCGGCGGTCAACCCGGCGGGGCCGGATCCGATGATGACGACCTGCTGATCCGCCATGACTAGCGAGGCTCCGCCTCAGACCGTCCAGGCTCCGCCTCGCTAGTGGCAGTATCTTTTTGCCCCGCTTTGCGGG
>JAERMM010000354.1 GCA_016844585.1 Chloroflexota bacterium
AGCCAGGTTGACCTTCAGTTTTACCGCCTCGAGCGAGTTTCGTCGGGCGCCCTCGATCTCAAAGAAGGCGATGCCGAGTTCGTCAAGAGTCCAACGGACGTTGGAACCCGCGAGGTGATCGACGAAAAGGCGCCCCTGTCGGAGATCATCAAGGTTCTCAACGAGCGCTTCGGCACGGAGTTCGCCGAGGCCGACCGCCTCTTCTTCCAGCAAATCAAGGAAAAGGCCGTCTCCAATGCGCAGGTCATCAAGACGGCGCTGGCAAACCCGCTCGACAAGTTCGAGCTCGGCATCCGCAAGCTGATCGAGGACCTGATGATCGAGCGCATGTCCGAGAACGACCAGATCGTGACCCGCTACATGGAGGACGCCGTCTTCCGCGGCTCTGCGTTCCCAATCCTCGCCAGAGAGATCTTCGATGCCATTCGGAGCGACCCCCATGCGCGAACCGAGCCTCTGCCACTGCCTTAGCTCCAATACCGTTCACTTTTGGCGGCAGTCGTGGCTCGGCCGAGCATGATCCCCTCTTCCTTTGGGGCCCAGCGGGAGAGGCTTCCTGAAGGTCGTCACGGTCGTCACGGTTGTCACCTACCCTTTTTTCCGATTCGGCGTGGAGCGTCAGTCACTATGGCGTCTCCGACTCACATCCCGCGGCTGGCGAGCGCCTCGACCACCACGGTCATTAGCTCATCATCCCCGACTCGAGCGAAGGACTCGTTGCCGACGTCCAGGTAGGTTACGCCTGCCTTCGGGGCTGAAAACGGCCTCACCTTGTCCTTTGGCACGTCGACGCGCAGCGAATTCTCACTCGTTTGATCCTGCCATGCCAGGGCGCCTTCCCTTGACAGGACCCAGTTCGTATAGACGGTCGCCGCGTTCGGGTGTGGCGCCTTGTCCAGGACGCTGAGCGAGCCTCCGCCCGGGCCTATCGGGGCCCCTTCGGCGAACTGGTCTGGAGGCACGAAGTTCACGGGCAGTCCCTGCTGTTGCGCGGGCACGAGCTGCGATGGACCGATGAAGACCCCCAACGGGTACTGTCCTCCTCCGAGCCAGTCCGCGAGCTGGCGTTGGTCGGACGCGATCGTGACGTCCATCTCGCCGTACAGCCGCTGGAAAAAGGCCGACCCCAGCTTGTGGTGGAGGTAGCGCGACGGAATCGTTCCTGCGCCGAACGTTCGGATGTCCGTTGAGATAATGCGACCCTTCCACTTGGGGTTCAGCAAGTCCCAGTAGGAGCGGAACTCGCTGGGGTCAACCATGCTCGTGTTGTAGGAAACGATCGACTGGACTGTCCCCTGGAAGAGAATTGTGCTGTAGGGCTCTTCCGCGTCGCCCCACCACAGTCGGTTTTCGAACCATTTCGAGCGGTCGAGCACTTCCGGCAGGAGCAGCATCGGCGACACGGGCGCCAGCGCCCCGATGGGCTTGAGCTCGATCAAACCGGATGTCCCGGGCCCAACAAGGACGTCTGCGATATTGCGGCCTGACTGTCGCTCGGCGATGACTCGCGCGACCAGTTGGTTGCCCGGTCCGTACGTCCCGTCAATCTTGATGCCTGGGTAAGCCCTCTCGAAGGGCTCGTGCAGCGCGGTGCGCGCCGAGGGCCCGCCATAGACCGTGATCGTGCCCTCTTGCCGCGCGGCCGCGAGTACCTGCTGCCATCGATCGGCTGCCTGGCTCCCGGGTTCGAGTGCTGGGGCCGGCGCAGGCGCGGCGGTTCGCGGCTGGCACCCGGCCAGAAGCGCAGAGCCCCCGAGGATGGTGAACCCGCGCAAAAAGCGGCGGCGCGATAGTGGCGGCAACGACTACCTCTCGTCCCACGTTGTCGCGCCGAGTTTATCACACGGCAAGGCGGCGCCCGACGAAGGTCTTGGATGCCGAATCGTCCATTGGAGCAAAGCTTGTTGCGCTCGTTTTGGGCACCATCTTGACCGGTTGACGATTATTTGATGGCGCCGTGCTCTCGATAGAAGCGTTCTGCGCCGGGGTGGAGGGGCACGCCGATGGGGCAGGCCTGACTGCCGCCGCGGAGATCGGTGAGCTCGACGGGCCTGTCGAGGTCCCACTGGATCGTTTCGCGAGCGCGGAATAGCGCGTCTGTGATCCGATAGGCAGTCTCATCCGGCAGATCGGCGCGGGTGTAGAGCGGCCATCCACTGAAGTCGATGGTGAGCACGTCTTCCTTCAGGGCCGGGAAACGCATACTCAGCGGATGCACCAACCAGCCGATTTGTTGCATGTGAGCAAGGGTGGAATCCTGAAGGTGGGCGAACCGGAAACCGGCCTCCAGGGCCACCGGGCCCCAGGCATTGATGGCTTCGTCGAATACGGCATCGACCTTGCCGGATCGCATGGCGTCTGTACGCTCCGGGTGCCCGGGGGGCTGTTCGAGGCGCTGGATTGACCCACCCCAGGCTTCAATGTCAGCAAGAGTGATTCCCTCCGCGCCCAGCACTTCCTCTACGGCGAAGAGAGGAGAGTGTGAGGCGTCGTCTCGAACCGAAACTCGAAGGGGGAAATGCTGCTCCCGGACCTGGGCCAGGCTCGTGAGGCCTGTTCGTCCGGCCAGGGCAAAGCCCATCAGATCGAACGAAGGCATGACCGCGATGGCGCGGACTGGAAGTGGTTGAGGGAATGGCCCTGTCCCCCGATAAGCCATGGTGAGAAAGGCTGAGGGGTTGAGGGTACCAAGGTCCAGCTCGCCGCGGCTCACGGCGAGAACGACCTCAGGGCCCTCAAAACCGAACACGAGCGGAGCGCCTGCACCTTCCAGATTTGGGAGGGTGACTCGCACGTCAGCATAGGGCTCTTTGCCTGGTGTCCGTGCCTGCCACAACTGGAGCGCGATCTGGGCTATGGCATTGGGGCGGGT
>JAERMM010000355.1 GCA_016844585.1 Chloroflexota bacterium
CTTCGGCCCGTAGAAGACGAGATTGGTCCCAGACACACGGGACCACTCAATCTACGCGTGTTTCGCCAACAGGGTCGGGACGTCGCCCGGTCGTTTGGCTAGGGTCAAACACCCAGCGGCCCATCTTGCCCCAGGCGTTCACGGCGTCGCACCAGCGCTTCGCCGCCTCGGACTTCTCGCGGTCCTGCTCGGTTTCCATGCCCTTGACCTCAAGCAGGAGGTTGAGGCCGTTCGCGAGGCGGACGACGAAGTCCGGCAGGAAGACGTGCTCGACGCCCGCGAACGTGTACGGGATGGCGAGGTAGAGGTGGTCGTTGCGGGCGTAGGTTTGCACGTGGGCTGACGTTTCGAGGTAGAAGGTCGTCGAGCCCTCCCAGGTCGGCGAATCGAGCACGACGTGGCTGATCTGGCTCCGGAGCGTTTGGCGGACTGGCCGCGTGGTACGGAAGGACACCTCGTCCGTCGAGCCCTTCGGACGGAAGCGCTCCAATGCCTGCGGGCCCTGCCCGGCGGTAACGGTGGCGTAACCAGCTTTGACTGGCGGGTCTAGGAGTTATTACGTCCGAGTCCGTCGCTCCGGCGCGCGTCCACCAGCAGCCGATTTCGCAGAGGCTGTTGTGCTCAAGTCGCACTCGTCGCCATGATGCGTCACTAATGATCCTTCTCGCGAGCGCGATCGGCTGAGCTTTTGCACGCCCGTCGATTGCCATCGCGTGTGATTTGTTCATTGCGTCGTAGTGAACCAGGGGCACGATGGCCAAATGGTGCGGCGTGTACCGGTTGAGAACGTGAGCAGTAAGGCGGGATGAGCATGATGGCGCCGAGAGTTCTGAGTGGCTGGGCCGAGCCGGCGGCGATCCTGGGCGGTGCGCTGTGGGTGCCGCACGCCGTGTTCGAGATGCTGCGGCCGTGGGGCGCGGCCATGGTTTACCAGGAGGAGCGGGGGTACGACCTTATCACCAACACCGCGTTGTTCGTCGCGTACGGCCTGCCCGGCAGTCTGGCGCAGCTTTTGACCTCGCTGGGGCTGCTGGGTATCGCGGCCCGCCTCGGGCTACCCGTCCGTCGCACCGGCAAGGCCGGGCTCATCGTGGCCAATGTCGCCGTTGGATTGGGCGTCCTCAGCTTACTGGGCGTGATTGTGTTGGTGGCCGCGCTGTTCGCCGCGGGTCTGGCCTTCGGTTCGGTCTTCGTTGGTGCCGCCGCGTTCCTGCTGGGTCTCGATGCCTGGAGGACGGGTGTGGCATCCCGTTGGGCAGTCGCGTTGCTCATCCTGGGCCTCATCGGCCTGTTCATGCTCCCCCTGCGGCCGCTCGTCTACGCGGTCGAGCTCGTGCCGCCGGCAGCGGGGGCGGCGTTCATCGGCCTCTTCGGTCTCGCCTGGATTAGTGTAGGCTTCGCGCTCCGGAGGTAGGGGCAGGCGATCCGACAAGAGCCGTAGGCCGATGCCCGTTACTTGGCTCGGGGGCTCGTTGTCGAAGTACCAACACAATCCCGCAATCGTGCCCGGTGAGTTCCTACCCTCGGCGTTTGGGGCAGGCAGGCGAAGCGATTACATGGACGATTTACCCATCGCATCACCTGTAGGTATGACCATCGACGGTCAGGTACGTCGAACCGGAGCATCCAAGGCACGACCGAGGGCATCGAGAGCCCCGGTCGTGCCTCTACTCAGGATCAGCGTGATGCTGCCTGGCGGGAACTCGCCAGAATCGCCTGTTTGCCACTCTCCCAGGGCACGACTTCGTGGATGTCCTGGCTGTAATAGGGGAAGAAGGGCTGCACCATCCCTAAGACGCTGTCCTTAGAATCGGCCTCGAAGATCGCGTAGCCATCCTGGCCAGTGAACCAGCCGAGCTCCTTAATCGCGCCCGCCTTTAGAAGCTGGTCACCCCCGGCGGCTACCGCTTCCAGAACGGCAAGCGCCTGTTTTGGATCATTGGGCCAGGCGGACGGATTGGCCTTCCATAGGACGACATATCTCGACATTCGGATCCCCTCCTTTTTTGTTGCCTTCGTATGTTTCACCAGTACACGGCAGACCGAAGATCACCCCTCAATGGCCTCAGCGCATGTCAGGACGCATCTGGCGCTTCGCCCGACCCTAGCCGGAGCTTAAGGATACTCCGGCGCGCCGCTCTGCGACCCGGCATGCTGACTCCAGCTCAGCGACTCCTCACCCACATGGCACGATCTGGTCATGGTGCCCTAGCGGATCATGTCTTATCCGCATGCGACGGTCTACCCCGAGGTAGAACCGTCGGGGTATCCTAGGCTCGGCGCATTGCGTCTGGTTCGTCAGTACCTCCGAAGCACTCTCTATAGGCAGGTCGCGATGGCCCCTCGCACCAGCGAACTTACTTCTGACGAGACGCCGAATGAGTTCGGCGAAGAAGTTGAAGGCGACGACCGCGACCTCGCGGTCACGCCCTCAGACCTTACCGTCGAGGAGGGCGTCGAACTCACCCTCGGGTATGTCCGTGACTACGTTTCCGGTAGGCAGGTGCGGGCCACCCCCGAAGAGGTTCAGGCTGTCCAGATCTTCGTGCGTCGCCTTGTTGAAGACTACGGCTACGCCAGGGACCACATCATCGCTCACCCGCAGTATCGCGTGCGACGGAGTCCCTCGGACATTGCCAAGAGCTTCCCGGTGCGCAGTGGCCTGCGTCGGCGCCGCCGGCTAGTCCCGAGCCTGTCGGGGAGCTAACCTTCACCCTGGAGGTCGACGGCCTTCTGATGGCCACTTCTTCTGACCGCCCACATCCCTCCCACGCCGCAAGCCTAACCATCGACCGTCGCTCATGGTATGCGCGGTTATGATTGGCAGGGGCGATCCGATGTCGTTCCTCTGGCAGGGGGAACAACTC
>JAERMM010000109.1 GCA_016844585.1 Chloroflexota bacterium
AACGCCGACGAGGTGATGAATTTGGCGTACTGGACCTCGGACTACGTCCACCTCGGTCCGTTCCGTCTCACGTCCTTCGATCCCGCCGAGGGGATGGCCTTTCGGGCGTACGAAGCCTACTTCCTGGGCCGGCCCAAGATCGACGTGGTCCGGGTGCGCTTGTTCGGCGATGAGAACGCCCTGCTCTCGAACCTCCTCGCCGGCACGGTGGACCTCTTCATGGAGAGCACGATCACTCCAGAGATCGGCTTCGAGTTGAAGAGTCGTTGGGAAAGCAGCGACCAGGGGACGGTCTACATCACGCAGGGGTTCACAAGATTTCTGACTCCCCAGTGGCGTCCGTCTGTCCTGACTGAGCCCGCGAATCTGGACGCCCGAGTGCGAGCCGCGTTGTATCGCGCCTTAGACCGGGAGGCGCTCTCCGAAGGGCTGCAAGCGGGGCATCGAGAGCTGGCCTTGTGGTCGCTATTGCCCCCGGGCGATCGCTACTATGAGGCCACCCGAGACGGATTCCGACCCCATTCCTTTGATCCTGATCGCGCCCGGGCTGGGCTCGCCGAAGCCGGATGGACGCCGGGACCGGACGGCGTGCTGCGCCATCAGTCCGACGGACGGCGCTTTCGGAACACCATTTCCGAGGCCGGTGAAGCCACACGAGAGGTTGCGGCCTATGCAGACTCTTGGCGGCGCATCGGCATCGAAGTGGATGAGGTCAGGGTTCCCCCCGCCCAGGTGCGCGATCGGGAATACCGAGCCCAATATGCCAGTTGGGAGGTGAGCGGGGGCAGCGGCGATTCGATCTTCAGCCGCCTGGAGGGGCCGGCAGCGAGCGCCCAGAACCGGTGGGTCGGCAACCGAGGCGGCTACGACGATCCTCGCGCGCAGGCGCTGGTGGACGCCTACCGAGAAGGGCTCTCCGAGCGCGACCAGTTCCGGGCCGTCAAAGGCCTCAGCGACTTCTTCGTGGACGAGCTGCCGCTCCTTGTCTTATTCGTGTCCGCTGATCCGATTGGGGTACGGAAAGGCGTCGACGCGCTGCACGACGTAGCGGGCGGTGCTCAAGCCGGGCAGCCCTTCGGCACCTACAGCCGCACCGCGCACCTTTGGGACGTGCAATAGCCGCAGATTTTTGCCCGCTCAGCTCGCGTTGAGGCGCGGCTGGCAGACGGCCACTATCCCGATCAGACCTGGTAGCATCCGCCCGTGAGCAATCTCCTTTCGCTTCCCGAAGACCTGCCAGTTCCCGAGGACGACGGCGCCTGCCGGCATCTCGCGGGATTGCGCCTTGGATCGATCCCGCTGCCCTCGACCGCGGGGCGCATCGTGGACCTGGTCGCATTACCCGGCCGGACGGTGGTGTATTGCTACCCGCGCACCGGGCGGCCGGGCGAACCGCTGCCGACCGGATGGGATGCTATCCCTGGCGCTCGCGGCTGCACACCCGAAGCCTGCAGCTTTCGCGACCACCACGCGGCGTTGCTCGCAACTGGGGCCGCCCGGGTGTTCGGCCTCAGTACGCAGGACAGCGCGTACCAGCGCGAGGTCGTCGAGCGGCTGCAGCTACCCTTCGAGCTACTGAGCGATGCGGATCTGGACTTCACACATGCGTTGAGGCTGCCGACCTTCGAAGTGGAAGGGATGACGTTGCTCAAGCGTCTCACCTTGATCGTGCGGGCCGGCCGCATCGAGCGCGACTTCTACCCCGTCTTCCCACCGGATCAACATGCCGCCCAGGTCGCCGCGTGGCTGGCCCAGGCGGCCCGATAGGGGATGCGGTGCTTCCTAGCGCTGGTGCTGTTCTCGCGATAGACTGGGGCTAGCTGTCGCGACTGGAACGAACTACGGAGGACCGATGCTCTCGGTAGAAGAAAACGAGCTGCTCTGCCGGGTCGGGCCCGGAACCGAGATGGGCGCATTCATGCGCCAGTACTGGGTGCCGGCGCTGGTATCGACCGAGTTGGCCGAGCCGGACTGCCCCCCTGTGCGAGTAAAGCTGCTCGGTGAAGAGCTCATCGCGTTCCGCGACACGAGCGGCCAGGTGGGGTTGATCGCCGCGAATTGCCAGCATCGCGGCGCCTCCCTATTCTTCGGTCGCAATGAGGAACGAGGACTCCGCTGCGTGTACCACGGCTGGAAATACGACGTCACCGGCGCGTGCGTCGACATGCCGAACGAACCGCCTGAGAGCAACTTCAAGACGAAGATCCGAGCTATGGCGTACGCATGTCGCGAGCGGGGAGGGGTCGTCTGGGCTTACATGGGGCCACGCCGCGAGCCTCCGCCGCTACCGGACTTCGAGGCGAACATGCTCCCGGAGGGCCAGTGGCGGGTAACGGCAACCATGCGGGAGTGCAACTACCTGCAGGCGCTCGAGGGCGACATCGACACAAGCCACTCCCCCTTTCTGCACTCCGGGACGGACCGCGTCGAGGACACGCGGCCAGGAACGTTCCAGTACTACCGTGTTCAGAACCGATCGCCTCGGTTCAACGTGTTGGACACCGATTTCGGCACGATGTACGGGGCCCACATCGGCGCGGAGGCGGACAGCGAGTACTGGCGCATAGCCTGCTACCTCTTTCCCTTCTACACCATCATTCCCCAGGGCCTGCTGGGCCACCAGGTGCACATCCGCGCGTGGGTACCGATGGACGACACGCACATGATGTTCATCTATATGGACAAGCGACAGGAGCGCGAGGTTCGCTCACGCGGGGCAGGGGTCGGAGATGAGAGCGCTGACCCACGGCGAACGCAGCTCGCTCCGCGCACCACCGATTGGTACGGCCGCTTCCGGCTGCGCCCGAATCTGAGCAATGACTATTTCGTCGACCGCGAGAAGCAGCAGCGCAAGCTCAGCTTTAGCGGAATTGAAGGCGTTGCCATCCAGGACAAGGCGGCGACGGAGAGCCAGGGCCTGATCTCAGACCGCACCAAGGAGCATCTGGTAAGCAGCGACGCCATGATCATCCGCACGCGTCAGCGCCTCATCCAGGCCGCCCGGGCGTTTCATGAAAAGGGGCTTGTGCCGCCGGGCGTGGACGACCCGGACGTCTATCGTGTCCGCGGTGGCGGCGTCATCCTCCCGAAGGATGCGGATTGGCTGAAGAGCACCGAGGAGCTGCGGAGAGGATTCGTTGAGCATCCGGAGCTCGATCCGGCCATCGTCGGCCTCGACCGCGGATGAGTTTCCGCCGCACCGCGATCGCTCTGGCCGCGTTGACGCTCCTTATTGGCACGACCGCGTGCGCATCGGGTGGGGCGCCAACGAACGCGACGCAGCAGACCGGCGCAGGCACTGAAATCCGCCCGAGTCCGGCGCGGACCCTGAGAATCGGCGTGCGCGCTGAGCCGCAAACCCTGTCTGACAAACCCCTGCGAACCGGCGGTCTCGCGGTGAGCACGACGACCCGCCTTTTCAACGCGGGGCTCGATCTGCTCGACGACCACAGCGTCGCTCAGCCGTATCTGGCGGAGGCGCTTCCGCGGCTCAACACCGACACGTGGCGCGTGTTCCCGGACGGGCGGATGGAGACCGTCTACCACCTCAAGCCCAACCTGTTCTGGCACGACGGCACGCCGCTAACGGCGGACGATTTCGCGTTCTCCTGGCGCGTCTACGCCACGCCTGATCTTGGGTCGTCGGGCGCGCCGCCCCTTACTTATATGGAAGAGGTTGCCGCCCCAGATGCGCGCACGTTGGTGTTCCGCTGGCGTCAGACCTATCCGCTGGCTGGTACTGTGGCGCGAGGCAGCGGCAGCTCCCTTCCGCCGCTTCCGCGCCACGGGCTTGAGGGGTCGTTCCAGGAAGGCCAATGGGACGCGTTTCTCGCGCAGCCGCACTGGACCAGGGAGTTCACCGGCCTGGGGCCCTATCAGCTCGACCGCTGGGAGCCGGGCGTGAGTCTCGAAGGTGTGGCGTACGCCGGCCATGTGCTCGGCCGAGCGAAGATCGAGCGCATCCAGGTGTCGTTCTTCTCCGACGCCAACACGGCGCTGGCAAACCTGCTCGCCGGATCCATCGACATGGCAGCGGACAACTCGCTGAGCTTCGATCAAGGGATCGCCGTCAAGCGAGAATGGGCCCCCTACAACGGGGGAACGTTGATTCTCACGCCGAACAACTGGCGCGCGGTTTACGTGCAGCTCCGGGACGAGATGGTGAAGCCTCGTGCCCTGCAGGACGTGCGGGTCCGCAAGGCCCTGGCTCACGCGCTCGATAGAGAATCGATGGGTGAGCTGGTGTTCGAGGGCGAGGGGCGCGTAGCGGACATCTTCCTTTCACCGGGGGCAAGCTACGCGCAGGCCATCGATCGGGCGATCGTCAAGTACGGCTACGACCCGCGGCGCAGCGAGCAGCTGATGGCCGAAGTCGGATACGCCAAAGGGGTCGATGGGCAGTACGTCCGAGCTGGCGAGGGCAAGTTCACATTCGAGCTGAAGACCAACGCCCAGGCCCAGAACGAAAAGGAGCGCAGCATCATGGCGGCGGCGTGGCGCCAGGCGGGATACGAGGTGGAGGAGGCTGGCCTCCCGGCTTCCCTTGGTCAGGACGGGCAGGCGCGCGCCACCTACCCGGGGCTGTATAGCTTCAGCACGCCGCTGGGCGAGGCCGCCTTCGACAACTTCACAAGCGTCTTCATCCCGCGGCCAGAGAATCGCTGGACAGGCAACAATCGCGGGGCATGGTCGAACCCCGACTATGACCGCCTCATGCAGACGTTCAATTCGACACTCAGCGCCGAGCAGCGCGTCGAGCAGATGCTCCAGCTCACGCGCATGGTTACGGAGGACCTTCCCGCCATCTCTCTTTTCTACGACCAGGGCCCAACGCCGCACGTCGCCGCGCTCAGGGGCCCGGGGCCGGTGGCGGCAGAGACGACGGGCAAAGTCGCCTGGAATGTGCAGACGTGGGAGCTGGAGTGAGTGCGTTAATAACCGCGCACATCGCAAGACGACTACCTTTCCCACATCCGGTACCCTGTTCCTGTACATATTGGGGGACACAAATGGCGATTGAGACTTCATATACGGAAGCGCGCGCCAACCTGGCTCGACTGATGACTCGCGTGACGTCCGACCGCGAGACGGTGATCATCACCCGCCGCGGCGGCGAGAGGGTGGCCATGATCGCCGCCGACGAGCTCGAGAGCCTTATCGAGACCGACTACCTGTTACGGTCACCCGCGAACGCTGGAAGGCTGCTAGCGGCCCTTGACACTGCGCAGACCAGAAAGGGGAAGCGGATGACGGTCGGTGAGTTGCGGCGCAAGTTCGGCCTCGAAGTCGACCAATAGCTGCCGCAGATCGACTGGCGCGGCATGGCGAGAAGTCGAGATGCTGTATTCGTCAACCAGTTCCTGGACGACCTGGGTTACTGGGTCGAGAAAGACCAACGGACCGCGCTTCGGTTACTGACGATAGTCGAGGCCGTCCTGCGCGAGCCATTCTCCGGTATCGGCAACCCGGAGCCCCTGAGGCACCAGTTGACCGGGGCTTGGTCCCGGCGGCTTACCCGGGAGCACCGCGTCGTGTACCTCGTGTCTGATGACCGCGTTGACTTCCTACAGGCACGCTACCATTACGAATAATCCGACAGTGAACGTGGGCATCCGGGCCGCACTCGTCACGGTCGGTGCGCGCGGCTTCGCGTCTGATCAACGGCGTGAGATCCAAGCAACTGCTAGGCCAGGCCGAGTGGTCCAGAGGCGCGGACGGCGTCCTGACCAACCCGCAGACTGGCGAGAAATTCGAGGTTCAGCTTGGGGCTCTAACGGACGACCAGAATCTCGCAAGCATCATCGCCGACTACTGGCGCGCTGTCGGCGCCCGGGTCGACGAGTTCGCCATCGGCCGATTGAACGACACGGAGACACTGGCGACCTTGCCGGGCGCTTGGACGGGGTCGCAGCTTTTCACCCACGTCTTAACGGACCGATTTCACTCTGCTCAGGTTGCCGGTCCGAATAACCGATGGACCGGGCGGAATCGCAGCGCTACGCGAGCCCGAAGTTAGACGCCATCCTCGACCGACTCGTCGCCACCATCTCGCCAGCGGAGCGGCTGCCGTTGCATCGCGAGCTGCTTCAGGAGCAGATGGGCAATCTCGCGGATATGCCCCTCTACTGGCATTACCAGCCGTTCTTCGTCACAAGGGGCGTCAGGGGGCGTCGGAAACGGCAACGCCTGGAATTTTTCGAGTGGGACAAAGAGTGAGCGGCTGGCCGGGGTGGATGGGGTCCGCGGCACGATCGTCTCCTAACCTTCATTGAAGCATCCCTTGACTGTAATTACAAAACGTGATTACATTATGGGGCCATGCTGTTCGAGTGGGATGAGAACAAGCGACGGGCCAACATCGACAAGCACGGGTTTGACTTCATCGATGTGGTAGAGGTACTCGATGGTGAGCACGTGCGTGTTCCCTCGCATGATCGAGGCGGTGAATCCCGCTGGCTCGCGGTAGGCCAAATCGGTGGTCGGTTTGCGACCGTCATCTACACGATGAGAGGGGAGGCTTACCGAATCATTTCAGTCAGGAGGGCCAGTCATGCGGAAAGACGAATCCACGAGGACCTACACCAGTGAAGACCTGGCGGCGATGCGCGCCGGGGGCAAGAGCAGAACCGACTGGAAAAAGGTTGACAGCATCACAGACGAGGTGCTTGAGAAGATCACCGCGGACGATGAGTACGAGCGTGGGCTAAACCCCGATTGGACGAAAGCCCGCCTGCTGATGCCCGAGTCCAAGGGTCACATCAACCTGCGCGTTGACCGGGACGTACTGAGGTTCTTCAAGGCTCAGGGTCCAGGCTACCAGACCCGCATCAACGCGGTGCTCCGCTCTTACATGCTCGCCCGCCAAGAACGCGGCGGCTAGCAGGCCTGACGTTGGCGTCGTCGGCTCATGTCCTGTGACCGCCTCGATGTATTCGGGCAACAATGCCGATTCGGCAGGCTGCCCCCTGACCAACTGGAAAATGTCGCCAAGGAAGATGATCTGTCGCTTAGACTCGGAGAGCTCGGCGAAACCAAGAAAGTCCGTCAGGAGTCTGCCGCTGCCGAAACGTCGCATATCCATTTCGAATGGTGAGTCTGACATGAGATGCGCGTCGCCCATCAGATAAATCTGGTCCTCTGCGTCCGGATTCTTCCTTAGGCCGAAGACAAGAAGTTCCTTCTCGAGCCTGGAGTTGCCCTCGGAGATGTGTCGATAGACGCTGTCTGCGTTGGCGTAACGGACGGCCATGCGGAGGTTTGGTTCCAGCACCGTGCAGTGACGCTTCAGCGCCAACGCTCGTTCAACGATGGCGCCGAGGAGAACGTCGGTGCCCGTCCCGAGCGAACCCGTCACGATCAATATCCGCGCATTCGACGTTCTGAAGCCGGTAATTTGTTGCAGCGGTGCGTGAAGGCAGTCGGGCAGTTCCATTGAATATTCCTTGCGCGGGTCGCGGCACGCGGTTGTGGCCCGCTGCGCATATCGCCAATGTATCGTGTGCACCAGGTTTGCGCGGTCCCAGTCGACGCAGCGCACGCTCTGCCCGGGTCCAGTGCAGCAGGGCTACTCCTTGCCCCACTCGGAGAAGTTCCAGGAGTCTCCGTTCCTGATACCGGTGAGGCCCTTCATGAGGAAGAACGGGTTGTACTCCCAGTGCAGGGGCATCACCACGAGATCGCCACCTTTCTCCTGGAGGAGCTCACGGTGTAGCGTGAGCCGCTCCGCTGGCGTAACGGTGGCGACGAGGCGGTCGTAGAGCGCATCGACCTTCGGGTTGTTGTAGCCGCTGCGATTCCGGCCGGTCCATCGATTGGCTGGCCCCGCCGTGTTGGCGGAGTGAAAGCGGTCCGTGTACATGTTGTAGTGGAGCTGTGTGCCCATCCAGGTCCCGGGCAGCGTCGACAGCGCCTCGAGGTCGTTGAGCCGTTCGGCGGTGATCGCGAATTCATCGACCGTCCGAGGGCCCAGGGCGCGCCAGTTGTCGGCGATGATCGTCGCCGTTTTCTGTGCTCTGCGATCGGACGCGAGCTGAACCACGAGCGGCTCGCCGGCCTGGCTCACGTAGCTGCCATCCGCGCCGCGGGTCCACCCGGCCTGCTCGATCTGCCGTCGGGCGGCGGCCACATCGAAGGGGAACCTCGGGATCGCATCCTGCACCTGGGATCGAAGCGGGTGGTTCGGGAAGAACCAGCTGTCGGCCGGCGGCGCCAGGCCGCCGGTTATGACATCCGCGATCTGGTCGCGGTCGATCGCA
>JAERMM010000356.1 GCA_016844585.1 Chloroflexota bacterium
GTCTTGCTGCGTGACGAGTGGGCGGTGTCGGGCGACGGTCGCCTGGTCTCGCGCCAGGACAACTGGGCCTACATCTCGCCGCAGTTCGATCTCCAATGGGTGCGGCCCGTTGAGCTGAGCAGAGACCCGCGGGTTCGAGCCGCGCTGCTCCACGCGATCGATCGCGACGCCATCGGCGAGTTCGTGCAGCCGGGGTTTGCCGATACGAGCGGCGACACCTTCATGCGCAGCAACGACCCGCGTGCCCCCTTCGTCGGTCAGCCGTTCGCGCGCTATCGGTACGATCGGTCTCGCGCGGCGCAGCTTTTCGGCGAAGCCGGATGGGCACGGAGCACCGACGGTCAGCTCATCGGGGACGATGGACACCAGATTCAGATCGAGGTGCGTGCATCCAACCAGACGTGGACGAAGGAGACGGCACTGGTTGCCGACTTCTGGCGGCAAGCTGGGATCGATGCGCCTGAACTGGTGATCCCACCTGCCCGCCAGCGCGACAACGAATATCAGGCGACTTTTCCGGGCGTCGCGATCCGCGCGCGCGGCAGCGGCGACGGGATCATGGTGGCCTTCGACAGCCGGCTCCAGTCCCTGGCCCAGAACAGGTGGCAGGGCGCCAACTACGCCCACTACGCCAACCCCAGGCTCGACACGCTGCTGGACCGGGTCGCCTCGACCGTCGACGTGCGCGAAAACGGCCTGGTGCTGCGGGACATCGGCGAGATCTTCGCCACCGAGCTGCCGGCGCTTCCGATCTACTATCGAACAACCTTCGCGGCAGTCCGCAAGGGCTTAAACGCGGTCGTCGACGACTATCAGGGGATCGTCGACTCAGGGGACATGACGCGCTACGCGCACCTCTGGGAGGTTCAGTGAGTACGGCACGACCTCGGATGGGATGAAGAGCGATGGCGGAACGGTACTGGTTGTTCAAGACGGAGCCTAGCGCGTACTCCTTCGACGACCTCGTGAGGGACGGCGTAGGGGAGTGGGACGGGGTCCGCAATTTTCAGGTGCGCAACTGGCTGCGAGATGACATCAAAGTGGGGGATGGCGTCATCTTCTATCACAGCAGCACGAAAACGGTCGGTGTGGTGGGAACGGCGCGGGTTGTGCGGGCTGGCTATCCAGACCACACGGCCTGGAACCCGACATCCGAGCATCCCGATCCGCGGAGCACGATGGAGAAGCCGCTCTGGTACATGGTTGACATCGCCCCGGAGCGCAAGCTCGATCGGATCGTGACGCTGGACGAAATGCGGCTCGCGCCGGAGCTGAGCGACATGATGACGCTGAAACGGGGGAACCGCTTCTCGATCACGCCGGTAACGCCCGATGAGTTCGAGGCCATCGTTCGCATGGGGACAGAGAGCCAGGCCTGAGCCTTCCCCGCCTACGCGAGTACGCCCCCTCCCGCGGCATTCACGGGAGGAGGCGTCTCGGATCAGTGGGTCCCGGCTGCGACGTCAGCTACCAGGCTCGCTTGCCAGCGCTTTCTGCACGTACTCGCCCATGGCGCGAACCTCAGCCGTCTGGACGCTGTGGATCTCAGTTTCCTCGTGCCACATGCGGTTGAGGGACTGATGCAGACCCGCATCGCCACCGGTGAACTCTCGGATCAGACTCATCCACTTCTGGGCGAGCGCCACGACGGTCGGATCGGTCGGATCCGTGCCCTTGTCCATCTCGGCCTTCACAGCATCCATCAGCTCCTGCCATTCGCGCTGGGACTGTTCGATGCGCTCCTGGCCGACCGCCTCGGCTCGTTGCCGGATGAGCTCCTGCTGATCGGGGGTGTAGTACTTCTCGGTCATGCTCATTGCCTCCAGGATTTCTACCAAGGACTCGATTGACAGCGTCTCAGCCGCGCGCACGTGCTGGGTAAGCCCTTCCAGACGGCTGGCCAACCGCTGAAGCCGCCCGATCTGCTCGCGCACCTGATTGAGGTGGAGATCGATGACGCGTTCGGGCGACCAATCCGGTCGCTGCAGCAGTTTGCGGATGTCCGCAAGCCCGAAGCCCAGCTGCTGGAGTGACCTGATCTGCTGCAGACGGGCGACGTCACCTCCCGTGTACAGCCGATGGCCCGTGTGCGTACGCTGGCTTGGAACGAGCAGGCGAATCTCCTCGTAGTAGTGGAGCGTGCGCACAGTCACGCCCGCTCGCCTGGCCAGCTCACCGATCTTGAGTACGCCGTCTCTCATGCAGCCCCCGATTGATGATCGTAAACCTCACGTGGCGTAAGGAATCAAGGCAGACCGCTGACTGGCATTAAGGGACTCTTGGGACTGCGCGTAACAAAGGCACCGTGCCGCTGGCGACCGTCGCCTGAAACCATTCAGTCCATGCGCGGGAGCACACCTGCGTCGACGAGACCGCGGCAGCAGCGCGGCGGAGGGAGCGTGGGACCGCATTGTGGCGCTTTGGCATGCAGCAGGATAGTCGGGCTTCGCGTGGGGGTATGCAGATAGCGCGCGTCGATTAGCCAGAGGCCCTCGACAAAATGGAAGTCCGCCCAGTTCGTTGAAATCAATGTGTAGCTGTGTGCGAGAGCCGCCGACGCTATGAGCATGTCGGCCAGTTGAGCGCCATGCGCGGCATAGCGGTCCACGAACTCAGTGGCTCGCTGGACAACGGCAGAGTCCGAGGCCGCGAGTACCGTTACCGGGCGAAGCAGCTGCAGATACTCATCAAAACGCGGGTGGCTTCGCGGCGTCGGAGCCAGACACTCCGCGACAGCCACACGGGGCACAAAGATCTCTTCGACGGTGCAGCCTACCAAAACGAGAGATCGAGCCCAAGACCACGGCCGAAAGCGAGGATATTGGCGTCGAGAAGATATCGGGCGGGTGATGTAAGCG
>JAERMM010000357.1 GCA_016844585.1 Chloroflexota bacterium
GTTGTGCGGGAACACAGACCCCCATCGCCAGCTCTTTGATGTGTCTCGCCCAATCCAGCAATGCGACAACTGCGGGTTGGTCTACGCGGAACCGTCTGACAATGCCGCACATCGTGACTACACGGAGGCCTATTACACGCAAGGAGCCTACGCCGATTACCTCGGCGATCGCCGGGCGATTCATAAGAACGCCGCCCGGACGCTCACTAGATTGGAGCGACTGGTTGACGGAAGGAATCTGTTGGATGTTGGGTGCGCTACCGGATTCTTTCTGGAGGCAGCGAGAGCCCGAGACTGGACGGTTCAAGGTATCGAGATCTCTGATTACGCCTCGGCGTATGCGCGCGAGGAACTGCAGCTGCCCGTCTGGACGGGCTCAATCCTTTCTCCTCCAGATGGCTTGCCGCGCTTCGATGTTGTCACCCTCTGGGACACGATAGAACATCTGGACCGGCCTGATCTCGCCCTGAGAAACATTCGTCGGCTGCTGAATGCCCAGGGCGTGTTGGTCCTCAGCACCGGCGATTACGGCAGTATCCTGCGTCGCTTGACCCAGGGGCGCTGGCGGCTCTTTGCCGATCCAACGCATAACTTCTTCTTTGACGAGAGGACGTTGAGAGAACTGTTGCAACGGACCGGCTTTGAGCTCATGGAGGTGTCCAGAAGGGGTAAGTGGGTGAGTCTCTCCATGATCCTGCATCAGTCGCCGCTGCCTTTCGCTGCTCCCATGCGCCGCTGGCTGAGCAGGCGAGCGTTCAATCCGGCGCTGTATGTCAATCTGTGGGACGTGGTGACGATATTCGCGAGGCCGACGACCGGCCCGCATTGAAAGGATCGAGCGCTGCTCGCCGTCCGGCCGATAGGCAGAGACTGCCACGCCCGTAGGCGCGGCCTTCTGAACTGGCCCGGCCTACCCGGGTTCGTCGAGGAGGAGTTTCGTGACTTCCTGCGCGGCGGCGCGTTGGCCGACGGGCCCCGTGGACCCGTATCTGTCTATGTCATTAGACAGGTGAACCTCCGTGTCTTTATACTGACTCAGGAACATGACGGCGAAAGATCTGCGGCGCGTCCTCAGGTCGAAGGGCTGCGCCGAGATCCGACAGCAAGGCTCTCACCTCCGGGTCGAATGCGGCTCGTGCGTCACGACGATCCCCGTCCATGCCGGTGAGGACCTCGGCCCGGGGCTCTTGCGCTCCATCGAACGGGATCTGGAGCCCTGTCTTGGAAAGGGATGGCTGCGGAAATCATGAACACCTACCATGTCACCTATGAACGAGACGAATCGGGCTGGTGGGTTGCGTCGGTCGGCGAAGTGCGCGGCTGTCACACCCAGGGCCGGACGGTCGACGAAGCGCGCCGTCGTATTCGTGAGGCGATGGCACTGTTTGTCCCCAATGCTCGCTCCGCCAAGCTCGTCGACGACGTCAGGCTCCCCGCAACCGCCGCAAAAGCGATCCGTGCTTACACCGCGCTGCGGAAGCGGGCCGACGAGGACGACCGCCGCGCTGCGCTTGCCGCGCGACGCGCCGTGCGACTCTTGCGGGGAGGGAAGCTGAACATGAGCGCCAGAGATGCCGCCCGCTTGTTGGGCGTCTCGCACCAGCGCGTTCATCAGCTTGCCCACGACGAGGGCTGAATCGGGTCCTGGTCGGCGGGCCGCTCACGTCGCGCGCCCGGCGCTCGTCATCCTCACGCCCAGGTGCGCGCCTCAGGCCTGCGACTGCCTTCGCCGCGAAGGAGTATCAGCGACGACTTCGAGGCCGAACGCGTTGCCAGAAGAGCCCCGAAGTCGGTATCCGCTCAGTCTGTCTCTGGTGTCAGTCTGCGCTGTCTCTTTATCTTTCGTGGCGCATAATGGATTCCGTTAACTCTGGAGGCCTCCAATATTTCCGTGCGGCCTATCGTCCTACCTACCACCAGCGCAGACTCCGGCCGGCGGCAAAGGCTTGTATGAATGCAAGGACCGCCGCGACCGCCGTGAACAAGAAAATCACAAACGTGAGCCACCACATCTGACGGGCGCTGCGATCTTGGGCCGCGGCAGCTCTGTCGAGGGCGACTACCAATCGACGAATGGAGAGGGCTTGCAGCCTACCGGCTGTCGCCGTGGCCAGGGTGTCGTTCCCGAAGCCAATCGCTGAGAGCTTGTCCAACTCGCTATCGATGTTTCCGTCGAGGCCGTCATCGCTTGGAAGTGGCACGCGTTCTCCTTGGATTGCACGACTTCATACTTCGTGCCACCTTTCTTTTTCCTAATACTTCCTATCGTCCTAACCGTCCGGGCTGAAGGCGGACACTACGTGCGTCCTAGCCTTCCAGTTCCTGTCCACTCCTGTCCGGCAGCGTAAAGATCAGCGCTGCCGCCAGCAGGAAGAACGCCGACGTGATCCCGAGCGCGAGGCCGATGCCGACGCTCGGCAGCGTGGCCACGGCGCCAATGGTGTATGGCGCGACCGCGCCCGCCATCCGGCCGACGTTGTAAGTCGTCCCCTGCGCAGTCCCACGCACGGCCGTCGGGAACAGCTCCGCGATGAAGCTGCCGAACATGCTGAAGTACCCGTGTCCGAAATAGCCGAGCACCGGCCCGAGCAGCATGAGGACGAGCGGGCTCCTGGCCATCTGTCCGTAAATCGGCACGAGGAGCGCCGCGGCCAGCATGAACAGGACGAATGTCCGTCGCCGGCCGAGGCGATCGGCAATGAAGCCGAACGAGAGATAGCCGAAGTACGCGCCAATCTGCACCGGGATGATCCACCCGAGCGATCCGACGACGCCCATGCCGGCGCCGCCCTGCGCGACAGGCCGGGCGAGAAACGCGGGGAGCCAGAAAAAGATCCCCCAGTAGGCAAACT
>JAERMM010000358.1:0-2849 GCA_016844585.1 Chloroflexota bacterium
TTCTCGATGGCCTCGCCCCAGTAGACCCCAATGGCCGGCATGTTGTCGTCGGTAAACAGCTCATGCTGGTCGTCGCCGACTATGACGCACACATCGGGCGCCACGCTGGACAGCGTATCGCCCAGCGCGCCGATCGCCTTCCAACACGCCGTGTAGCGCGCATTGGCCTTGTCAGCGCCCAACTCGTTCTCGAAATGCCGGCCTGCCCGAGCCTCAACAAGCTGGTCGAACGTGTAGACGCTGCCTCCGAACCAGAGCGCCTGATTGCGCCTATCCGCCTCGGCGCGCTTCCACCACTGGTCCGGGGACAGAGAGAGCTGTGGTGAGTGGGACGTTCCGAGACCGAGGACGATACGCGCCATGTTTGCCTGCCTCCAGTCCGCCGCACGCGCTGTGCCGACGGCCGACTGGTCAGCATCATAACATCACCGCATGAGGCGCAATGCGGGCGCAGATCAAGGACTGCGAGCTTGTCACCGTGTCGATAGTAACATTGCGCCTCCGGACGTCGTTCAGTACGGAGACGTTACAATTCCCCTTGTGCGTTCGCCGCATTCTAAAATCTCATGGAGTATCAAGTGACCGGTTTCCCATCACACGTCGCCACTTCCACGCTTTCTCGAACCGATAAACTGCTGCCGATACTCGCGGGCCTCGGGCTCTTCGCCCTGACGCTCGTCTGGTCCATCGCGTCCGCGGCCCCGATCTCAAGCTCCCAACCCGCGCCCGTATCTCAGCCACCAGAGTGCCCCCAACCATCTGAGTCCGGCTGTATCCTCGCACTCGACGTCGCGGTAGCGTCGACCCTTCTCGACGCGACGGTGCCACACCTCTGGCTCCTGTCGGTCCCCAGCGTAGGCGACTTGACGGTGACGATGACCTACCCTTCGCTCCTTACGACGGTGGCAGTTACCGGCCCCGACGGCGGATTCGTGGGTAGCGCAACAAACTCCGACGACGCGAGCGCCGCTGTGGTCGCCACGACCCCAATCGGCGGGACCTATTCCATAAGCGTGTTGAGCGCTACCGGAGAACTAGATGGGGCGCCGTACCAGCTCGTTGCCACGTTCATCGCGGCCCCGGCTGATGTCCCAACCGGAGCTACAACACCCCCGCCCGCCGTGGTTGATCCGTACCGCCCACCGACAGGAGTGGCGCCCACGCCCTTCAATCCATACCGCGTGCCGTAAAGCTCAAGCGGTAGACGTTCAACTCACGTTCATAGATCGTCATCCGGAGAGGCGGCGGCACGGGACTCCCTTCCGCGGACTGCCATGAGATCCGGACTCGGATGGGCTCTGACACGGCAACGCCGTTGGGAACGTCTAGCGTCTGGGATCCGTCAACCGCCCAGTAGACCGGAACCCCTCGCACATCCCAATTTGCGAGGGTTGCGACGACCGTGGGTGAGAGATCCGTTGCGGGCACGACGAACGTGCGCAATCCAGAGACGGTTTGCAGCGGCATCGCGAGCTGGGTTCCCGCGGCAGACGAAGGAAACACGATCGCGGCCGATGGGGGCAGCGCCGCGGTGATCTGCGCCAAACCACGCAGCACGCCATCGCCATAGCGCGGACTGGCCACGATCTCCCGGACCTGATGGACAGAAAGCCCCAGCCCAAGTCCGATCAAGCCCGCGGCCGCGATTCGGCCGGCCAACTCGATCTGGTGGACCAGCCGAGAGTGGGCGAGCTCGGCTGGTCCGACTGCTCGAAGCAGATAGCCCGCGCCGAGCCCAGCCATCATGACCAGGAAGGGAATGACCTCCGCCACCAGCCGTCGGACCATCCATGGATGGTCACCGGTCACGAGAGGATCGGGCAGATAGAGGAGCGTGGGCAGCCCACCGACGAGCAGCACCGGCAGCGCCCGCCATGGGGCGCCATTCCATCCAAGGACGATCAACCCCAGGACTGACAGCATTAGGATCGGCCATGGAACGTAGGCAGGGAGCCAGGCCAGAGGCGATGCGGCGCCCAATCCCGGTTCTCGCCCTACCCCAGGGGCTAGACCCGTCAGAACGGTCGCAATGACTATGCCCACGAGAGCAAGGATTGATGCCCGCCAGAGCACGATCCAACGGAACCCAACCCTTCGCCGCGAACCGGTCACGGCGATAGATGCGGCGCCACGACCGCGCATCAACCGCCCGGCAACGAGCGCGACGAGGACAGCCGCCACGGCGGCAAGGCCCAGGAACGCCCTGCTTGCGGTGAGGGGCCCATAAGTGGTCGCCATATACGTCGGGGCCAGGATCGCGGCGTGGGCCGCGAATGCGACAGAGCCGGGAACCAGGAGAGCAAAGGACGGCCAACGCCTCGGCGCGCTGACAACGATGAACGTCACGGCCACTGCCCCCGCAACCAGGATGCCATCCGCCCGCGTGAAGAGTGCAGCGCACGCAGCGAGGCCGCTCAGGCCAGCCCAGCGAGCGCCGGCGCCTCCTGCCCAGCGGGCTGATGCCCACGCGGCGATCCAGGCCAGCGCCCCAAGCGCCGATTCCGCCATCGGCTCTCGCGCCCACCATACCTGGGCAAAACTGAGCGCAAGCATTGACCCAGCGAAGAGGTAGAGATTGGTCCCACGCGCCCTTGATGAATCGAGCAGCGAATCGAGCAGCGAACGGGCAGCCAGCATCCCGAAGACCAGAGCAAGCACCCCGAAGGCACCACTCACGTGCAGCGCGGCCTCCACCCCACAGAGATCTGAGGCGAGTGCCATCCACACCGGAAGGACGGGCAGGAACGCCCCTTCCACCAGCCCGGCGCCAAGGTCTCGCACGAACAACTGGCCGGGGTAGCGAATCTGCGCGTCGTTGATCGAGCTACGGAACAGCCAGCGATTTGCTT
>JAERMM010000358.1:2927-5088 GCA_016844585.1 Chloroflexota bacterium
GCAGCTTCAGAGCTGGGTCCTCGATGAGCACCGATCCGCCACGGGCGATTCCAAGCGCGGTCGCCACGTAGACTCCGGGGTCGCGAGGTCCGACGATATCCTCAGAGCCCGGCGCGATGAGCGACGCGCCCACCAGTACGACAACCGCCGCAAGCACGCCGGAATAGGAGGGTCGCCGAAGAGAAGCATCGAATGGCCGCCAGAGACAAATAGAGCCGGCCACGGCGGCCAGCACAACCACCGCCGCGAACGGGGGACGAAACCAGCCAACGTCGGCCAGCCCGACCAGGCCAAGCGACGAGGCGCTTACAGCAGTGCCGAGGCATGCGAGCCACAGGCTACCGGCGCCCGTCGGCTCGCCAGCTGCCTCCGCCCCCATCGCGGCGCGCTGGAGGTCGTCGGGCTTCCTAAGATCGTTGCTGAGAGTCGCGCTACGCACGGCCAATCCACCACACAAAACTTGCCGACGGAGCAGGATGCGCGACCGCGCTACAATCGGCGCGGATCCGCCAATGCCGAGTCGGAGAGTCTGTGTTGATTGTGTCAGACGAGATCGAGGAATACGCCACGATGCGCACTACCCGCTGGCACTGCTCAGGGCCGAAGTGCTCTCCGAACGAGGCCAGTAGTGTTGATCTTCACGTAGGGCGGCATCCATGAAGTGGGCAGCGTTAGGAGTCGTCATGGGGGCGGTGCTGAGCCTTGCAGCCATTGTGGCCGCCGTCAGCATCAACCGCGTCGGCGCCGGACCAAATGGACAGCTGAGCATTCTTCTTCTCGGCACCGATCAGCGGCCTGACGAGCGCGGCGGCGACCCTGGTCGGACCGACACGATGATCCTGGTCGTGATCGACCGCACCGGCACCCGGTCGCACCTCGTCTCCATTCCGCGCGACCTCTGGGTATCGGTCCCCGGCCATGGGGAGGGTCGCATAAACACCGCCTACCGCAGCGGTGAGCTGAGCCGACCCGGCAGCGGCGGGGCGCTGGCGGAGCGGACTGTATCAGCAGCCCTCGGCGTCCCCGTGGATCGGTACGTCCTCGTGGACATGTCCGCGGTAACGCACGTCGTGAACGCCCTTGGCGGCATCGACGTTGTGGCGCCAAACGAGATCATTGATGCGGACTTCCCAACTGACGACTTCGGGGCCCGCCGCCTCATCATTCCCGCCGGACCGCTGCACATGGATGGCCAGACAGCGCTCGCCTATGCGCGCACTCGCCATGCGGACGACGACTTCGCCCGCATGGCCCGCCAGCAGCAGGTGTTGGCCGCGGTGCGGGCGCGAGCAACGGACAGGACAAATCTGGCGCGTATCCCTGCGCTTATGTCGACTATGTCAAACGTCACGAAGAGCGACTTGACCCCGGCGGAGATCGGATGGTTGATCTCGCATGCACAGACGCTATCCGAGGAGCGAACCCGGCGTCTTGTCATCGGCCCCGAACTGGCCACGCCGATAACGGGCGCCGATGGCGCGTACCTGCTGAAGCCGCGAGAGAGCTTGTCAGTCGCCGTGGCCGGCTTCCTCGCGGGTGCGTCGTAGCCGACGTCCCGCTACCCGGTATAGCTGATCCGATAAATAAGCCCAGCGGTATCGTCCGAAACGACAAGACTCCCATCTGGCGCGGCGATGACCCCTGCTGGGCGTCCCCACCTGCCTCCGTCCGGGCCCTGCCATCCGGCGGCGAAGTCCTCAGCGCTGACTGGCTGTCCGTTTTCGAAATGGATACGCAATAGTTTGGGCGCCGCCGGCGGCTCACGATTCCACGACCCATGCTGCGCGACGATCAGATCGTTCTGGTATTCGAACGGGAACTGCCCACCGGCAACGAACGTCAGGCCCAGTGGCGCCGAGTGCGCTTGAATACCGACCGTTGGAGGCGTGATCGCGGCGCACGATGCTCCGGGCGACTGGGGCCGCGCATCTGGCGGCTGGCAGCTCGGCCACCCGAAATCGTCACCTTCGTTCACGGCCGTGACCAGGTCTGGGGGAATCTCATTGCCTTGATTGTCGCGCTCGTTCACCGTTGCCCACAACTGGCCTGTCCGCGGATTCAGGGCCAGCCCGACCGCGTTTCGCAGGCCGGAGGCGAAGCGCATGCCGCCTGACCCATCCGCTCCAAAGCGGAGGATCGCGGCGCGGCGCGCGTCCGACTC
>JAERMM010000110.1 GCA_016844585.1 Chloroflexota bacterium
CCGGTCTACGAGCGGGCCGAGCAGCTTGGCGTCCCGCTCATCATTCACGGCAACCGTTTCGGACCACTGATGGGCCTCGAACGCCTCGACCACATGCACCTCGACAACGCGCTGGGTTTTCTCTTCGAAGGATCGACCGCTATCGCGAGCCTGATCATGAACGGCGTGCTGGACAACTTCCCCAGGCTGCGCATAGGCGTTCTGGAAACGGGCGCTGGCTACCTGACGTATCTGATGGATCGCTTGCAGGAGATATATGAGGGCGAGACCTACGGCGGCATCAGCCCAAACCACGCCAAGCGAGTGAAGGACCTGATCCGCAAGCCACCCCGCGAGTACATGGACCAGCTTTGGGTCTGCTTCGACGTCGAGGCGGAGCGCGCCAACGTGCCTCACGTCGTCAGTACCTTTGGCGCTGACCGTTTCATGGTGAATAGCGACTTCCCACACCACGTTGGCGGCGCGGGTGAAGGGATGATCGACTCCGTGCGGGGCATCCAGACGCTATCATCGTCGGACCAGGAAGAGATCCTGGGCCTGAGCGCCTGCCGCCTTTTTGGAATCAATCCGGTCACCAGGGAGCAAACGCGGGAAGGCGCCGCCGTCATCGGCGCCTGAGGAAACCATCGGCCGCCAGCGGGCGAAGGGTCAGAAACCACCGAGATCCGCGCGCAGGGAGGATGAGGATGTCCGAGGACCAGCGACCAGGAACTGTCTATTGGGTCGACCATCAGGTTGTTGGCACCAACGACTTGACCAGTTGGGTTGAGTGGGCAGTCAATGTGATCGGTGTCAAGCCCGGTCCCATCGGCGGGCTCACAACCGATTCGTTCAAGAAGAAGCGGCCGCCAGCCTGTTTCGCCTGGCTCCGCGAGCCTTGCCACATCGGGGCATTCCTACAGGTGGAGCAGTTTCCCTCCAGCGATGGTCTCGGCAAAGAGCTGCCGCGCTACGGGTTCTTCATTCGGCAGACCGACATCGACGAGCACCTGCGCCGCCTCGACTTGAACAAGGTTGAACACAGCGACCCGATTCGCACGTCCGAGTACGGCGAGAGCGGGACGACGATCTACCTCGAGGACCCCGACCAGAACCAGTGGGAATTCTGGGCCCCTGATAAGATGGCTGACGGAGCGATGGATGGCTGCGGCCCCTTGAAGGTCGGCCACATTTGCGGCCCTGTCTTTGGCGCTCGGGATCTGGAGCGCAATGCGGACTTTTTCAACACCTACTGCGGGCTCGATCCCGCGAGAAGCGCCGATATCCCCAACGACACACTGGTTTTGCCGCTTGCCGCCGGCGGGCGCCTGGTCTACAAGAGGGTCGAGCAGGCCGACAAACGCACGCTTGGCCACAAGCCGTGGAACCCGCCCCACACGGCGCTGGTGGTGCGCGACGAAGACTTCTTCCCAAGCTACCGACGCATGTATGACGGCCTGCCCGAGTGGGAAGGCCACGATCCGCTGAACACCGAGCACACCGACGACGAGGACAATCTACCGGCTCGGACTGGCCTGCACGGAAGCCCCGATGGCCGGCGCTGGAAGGCGACCTACGGCCGAGGCGACGAGTTCTACGACTTCGAGACGCACGCGTTCCACTTCGTGGGCGGCATCCCGAAGAAGAACGGCACTATGGCGCTCTACGACGGCCGCTACATGGAGGACTACCTCGAGGAGTACGCGAAGGGGAACGCCGCCGCCCTGGCCAAGTAGCTAACGAGCCGCCATCCCGGGCGAGTCCCTGACTCGCGAATCCAGAGCACGGCATTCGGCTGAGGGTCCGGCGGCGCGGTTGGCCGCTTCTAGCATTGCGCCCGCTTCGCGCCATGCTGCCCACAATGGCTCAGCATCAGTAGCGAAGGTGATCCCTCGCCCAGTATCGGCGTCCATGGCGGCGCCCGCTGTCGGAGCGGGCGAACCCCAGGGCGCAATCCCCGCTATGCCAGCCCGCTGAGCTAACTCCGATACGCTCCAGGCACGCGGCCACTGCGTCCCATCGATGTCAACCCAGGCGAACGGTGCGCCGCCACGCACCGCCGCGGACCGGTCGGCGGAGAATCGCTGCTGCGAGTCTCCCCGCGCCTCGAGCGTGAATCCAAACTCGGTATAAACCGATGCGATGCCGACTCTGCCAAACATCGCAGCGTCGTCCAGCGGGAACGGACTCGCGTCGTACCCGGTCAGTCCCCACACGTTCCAGCAATGCGCGCCACATGCGTCGGCCGCCTGCCGTACCAACGCCGCATAGGTCGGCAGCAATTCCGGGCGCAGAGCACCATCTCCGTCCCGGTAGTTCCAGTCCACGAGTTGTGCGACGTGTTGGGCGCCCGTGAAAACCAGATGGTTCTGATCGTACGTTCGAATCGTGTCCACCATGTCGCGGGTGAAGTCGAGGTACCAATCGTAGGCCTGCGCAGGCGTGATGTCGTTGCGCGGGCTGCTGCGCGCCTTCAGCTCGTTGCCGAGCTGCCAACCGAGCAGGGCACGGCTGCCTGCCAGGCTTGACACGATGTCTATCACCCACGGCTTGTAAAACACTTCGTAGTTTGGCAGGTCGCTCAAGACGCCGAGATCGTGCTCCTGGTCGAAATCGAACCGGCGCGTACCTGCCCGATACCAGGGCGCCGGGAGGACGGGTGCGTCTCGAAAGCCCTCGGCATCGTAGGCGTGCCGATCGCCGGGTACGCCGCGCGGGTAGTAGTCGGTGAGGCTCACGAGTACATAGACCGATTGCTCCGGTGGATGAGCGTTGTTGAACGCCTGCGCCTGATCGAGCAAATCGCGCAGCCGCCTGATCGCCGCCGCTGAGTCCCGCGGCGCTCGGTCGTTCGCAATGCCGTGCCCGGTGGCGAAGACTCGAATCCAGCGCATGTTTGCCGCTCGGGCCCACTCGAGGGTCTGAACCGCGCCCGGGCGGAACGGCAAGTTCGGCACGTTGCTCCCCACGGAAGCGAGCGGTGAGCATGCAGCGTCGTAGAGTCGACCGCTCACGACCGCGGGAAATCCGGGCGAACGCCAGTCGTGGAGTCGAGGGGCTACAGCGCTGGTGGCCGCCTCCACGGCAGTTTGCTCCTCCGCGGTCGCCAGTGGGGCGTTCGGCGACAACAATAGAGCGACCGTCAAGACGCCGACGCAGGCAGACCTCATCCATGTCTCCAAAATGTCCGTAAGCCCGAGTTGGACTGGGGCCTCTGGGCCGTGCCGCGAGCGATCTCGCGGCGCGGCACCTTAGCGGATCAGCGCGGCCTTGCGGCCAGGCATCGCCGACGCGCACGCCTGCCCTTTGCAACTCTGGTCTCGCCGAAGGGTACAGTAGGCCGATCTTCATCTCACGGATTGGGAACGTTGCAGACTCGCTTCAAAGCAAGGCCGCTTTTGCTCGATCCGCCGTGAGAGAAGGGCTTGTCGAGTTGCTGCGCTGCGTTGCGACTCCGAGAGTGGCGCCCCAGCCAGCGCCAGAGTATGCCACTTGCGGCGGCAGATTGACTCAGCGCGATCTGATGACTCTCGTTTGCCGCGCGTGCGGCGCGGCTTACCTCGTGGTTCGAGAGGTACCTAGCGTCATCCCGTCCAGCAGCGCATTGGCGTACGACCTCGACGTTGAAGGCGTGCAGAGCAGCTACGCTTACCAGTTCGCCCCCTGGCTGATTCCGGGGCCAGTGGAACGCTGGGCGAGCGTGGTCAGGCCACGCGTCAAATCTCACGATCCGGACCCCGGTCAGATGTCTGGGATGGAGGGAGTGTCCCCGTCCTCCCAGGGCCATCGGAATGGGTTGGATGAGGCGCTGGACACTCTTTTCAGCACGACGGGACTGGCCGAGGAGTTCTATCAGCGGATCACGTCGATCTGCAGTCAGGTGCTCCATCCTGGCGGGGCTGCGCTGGACGTAGGCTGCGGCTTGGGGCGAATGACACTCGAGATGGCTCGATGCGGCGCCGGAGTCGCAATCGGCGTCGACGTGAGCCTGCGTCTTACGCACGAGGCGGCTCGCCTTGCTCGGGCGAGGGCTCCTGTGGATGTGGGCCTCACTCTCGCGACGGGCAAGTCGATTGCTGCGAAGCTTGCGCTGGGCGGCCCGATCGACTGCGACTTCGTGACCGCGAACGCTCAGTGGCTGCCCTTCGAATCGGAGTCGTTCGACCTCGTGCTGGCCCTGAACCTGGTGGACCGAGTCCCGGACCCGATGCAGGCGGTCAAGGAGGCTGCCCGCGTCCTGAAGCGTGGTGGCCACGTGCTTGTGTCAGATCCCTATGACTGGCAGGAGCGCCACACGCCGCGTGACCGGTGGGTTGATGATCTTTCCGAGCTGGTTGACCGAGAGGCGCTCCAGGTGGTTGGCGAGTGGGATGGCCTGCCGATGGTGCTGCGACGCTCCGCCAGGCAGATGATGATCCACCTGAATCACAGCGTTCTGTATCGGAAGCGTTAACTGACCCTTGGGCAGTCGCCAGGTGCGCGGTTGATCGTGGAGGGCACGAATAGCGCCTCAGGCTCGACGATGCGCTCGATACCGCCCAGGCGGTAGAGGATGTCGATGAAGTCGACCAGGTTCTTTCGCTGGTTGGCATTGAGGCAATAAACATGCGGGTCGTCGCCGAAAAGACGAAGCTGCTCTTCGGCGAGCGCGTTCTCTTCCGAATCGCGGTATTCAGACGCAAGTGCATTGGCCTCAGAGAACGCATCGATGAGCTGCAATAAGAGAGCTGGATGCTCGGCTGCGACCTCGGGGGAAACGATCGTGATGTCGGTGATCGGATACAGCCCGGTGCGCCTGTACGCATCGGCCATCATCGCCGGATCCGCCATGATCGGACGGACCAGGTGACTCTCCGCGTAGCGACCATAGACCGGGTCGCCACCACCAAACATCGAGAAGTAGCGCGGCCCCGTTGTGCTCAGGAAAGCGTCGATATCGCCGCGCACCAGTCGCTCGAAGTGCTGGTCCGGCGTAAGGGCGTGGCCCACAACCTTCACGTTCATGCGGTTGGAGTAGGTCGGCGGCGGATTTCCCATATGCCATTCGATCTGGTCCAGCGGGATGCCGTAGGCCTGCTCCAACAGCAGCGCGACCCCGGCGCCGGAGCCAGAGGTGATCTCGAGCCACGACCCGATCCGCTTGCCGATCAGGTCGCGTGGCTCTTTGATTGGTGAGTCGCGGAGAACCAGCAAGTTGCGCTGCATGTGCTCGCGGGTGAGGAATACGGGGATGCCGACGGCCGGGGCGCCGGCCAGAACGGCGCCGATTGCGCGTCGAATCCCATTCTCGCCGAGTTCGAGCCCCCGCTCGGCCTGATCGAATCGCGCTGGAGCGAAGTCGAGCCTCGAAACCTGTTCGAACGTGACACCCGTGATGCCTATGCGCCCTTCGCTGATCGCTCGCGTCCACGCCGCCGGCAAGATTGTCGTCCGAAGGCTTATGGGTGGGCTGTCGGCCGTCAAGCGCGAGTTGCAGCCATCGCTCGGGCCGCTTCCTCCACGTCCCTCTTCCAGTATGTCCGCCAATCGGCGGACGCGGGCAGCGTATCGTCGCGGACGAAGATCTGCGGCAAGACGTTGCTGGCCGGATCGCGGATCACGTGCAGCGGATCCCGACCCTCCTGCACGTCTTTGATTGCCTCGAACATGATCTGCCGCAGAGCAATCACGCCGCGGTCTGTGTAGCCGAGGTGTTCCGCGGTGCGGTCGAAAATCGGGCCCTCGCCCTCGGTCGCCGCCATGTCGTGGACCTGAAACACTCTGCCCATACCGATGAAGGTCTCGGTCTTCATCTCGTCGCGGTCCTGTAAGTATCGGTTTGACCTGTTGCGAGCGGACCGAAAGCCGGGGAGCAGCTCGGGCACGCTCCGCTGGTAAACTCGATCGTGGTCCATCGGCTGCTGCCGACGAAAGCTGATCGAATAGCGCCAGTGGTTCTCATCATCGATGGGCACGTGCCAGTTGACGTTGTAGCCATCGGTCCCGTTGCTGGCGACACCTGCGAGGTTCGGCATCATGAAGCTGCGAATCTTGACGTAGCTGGTGCCGTCGTCGACCTCCCGTACGGCATAGAGCCGCATACCGAAGTCGGTCCGTTCAGGCTCGATGGTCGGCGCGGGATCTCTGGCGCAGTACTCGTAGATGATTTGGTCCGGATTGAAGAACTTGTGCAGAAAGGAAAGGTGCTGGGGGTCGAAGTTGCCCTCGTTCCCCTGGAGATAGTTGCACTCGGAGTAGAGCTTGGTCGTGAGGCGGTGCGCGTCATCTGCCAGCAGGAACTCGTAGGCGGGCACTAGAGGCGGCTCCCCCGATCCCATGTACGCAAGAATAAGACCGCCCACCTCGACGCACGGATAGGCACGGTGACGGATGCGCTCGTGAAAGGTGCTTCCAGCGGGCTCTCCCGGCTGCTCGAGACACCGGCCGCTCACGTCGTAGAGCCAGCCGTGGTAGATGCAGCGAAGGCCGCCGTCCTCGATGCGGCCGTAGGAGAGATCCGCGCCACGGTGCGAGCAATGAATCGCTAACAGGCCGGGGCGTCCTTGCTCGTCTCGGAAGAGAACCAGGTCCTCACCTAGCAGGCGAATCGGGACGGGAGCGCCTCCGAGAGGCAGCTCTTGCGCCAGAGCGGCCGGTTGCCAGTACCGACGCAGCATCTCGCCCGCCGGGGTTCCCGGATAGATCTGCGTGAGGAGATCGTTTTCTTCTTTCGTCAGCATTCGCAGCTCTCCGACGGACCGATTTTGTTCCCTCTCCCCCTGGGAGAGGGCTAGGGTGAGGGTACCGTTACCTGAGGAATTCGAGTTTCGAGGCCCATTTGGCCCGGACCTCGGCAGCATATTTCGGGTCGACCTGGTTCACCTTCGGGAATTCGTGACGCCACTCGTACGGTCGCACGGCGTAGATGATAGCTCGGCTATTCGTAATGGTGTGGTCCTCGCGTTGACTGGGACTGAGGACGGGGTCGATGTGGCCCGTCCAGCAGCCGTCGATGATGTCGGTCTGGGTCTTGGGATCCCAGCGGGTTCCCATCGCCCAGAGCACCTCGACCGGGTTCGTGATGTCGATGTCGTCGTCGACAACCACCGTGAGTCGCCCAAGATAGGCGGCCGGGCCGCAGGTCGTCGCAACCATGCCTGCCATCTTTGCGTGTCCCGCGTGCTGCTGCTCGATGGCAATCACGTTGATCAGACGTGCGCCGCCGCCCTGCATCTTCCAAACGCCTTTGACCCCGGGCACACCCGCTGCCTCGAGCGCATCCCAGATGCCCGCGGCAGCCGCGGTGTGGGACCGCTGGCGTGCGGGGTACGTCGGCTTTACCGGTGGCTGCGCGGTCTGTATCGGATTATTTCGGTGGTAGATGGCCTCGATCTTGAGGATCGGCTCCAGGCGCGAGGCCGATCCATAGTAGCCGGGCCACTCGCCGAACGGCCCCTCTGGGCGCGACTCAACCTCAGGCGATGGCATGAATCCTTCGAACACCAGCTCGGCATCCGCGGGGAACGGCAGGCCCGTCACTTTGCCGCGAACGACCTTCACGGGCCGCCCGAGGCGTCCACCAGCCTGCGCAAATTCAGATTCTCCCCAGCGCGAGTTTGAGCCCGCCAAGTGGCCCAGTACCGGCGCCTGTCCGACGCAGATGACCAGTGGGCACGGCTCGCCACGATCCCAGTACTTCTGGGCAATGAGCCTGCCGTGTTTGCCCGGTTCGATGAAGACGCTCAGAGTCCGCTCGTCCTGAACCTGAACGCGATAGGTACCGGCGTTCACCCAATCGCCGTCCGGGTCCCTGTTGATCACCATGCACTCGGTACCGATGTAGGGGCCGCCGTCGTGCGCGTGCCATTTTGCGCATGGGAATGCGAGCACATTTACGTCGGCCCCCGTGAGGACGTTCTCAAACACGGGGCCGGTCTCGACCTCCTCAGGCGGGATGGGTATGATCTCTCGCTTTCGACGGACTCGCGCGCGCTGCACAGCCGCCAGGTCATTTCCTTCGTCGAAGACGAGCGAGTCCCGCACGTTCATCACAATGCGATACCCCGGCGGGTAACCCTTGATGCGGTCGAACAGCAGGACCTGCGGCTGCTCCAGCTGCAGGCTCATCTCGTAGATGGCGCCCATCTCCAGGTCGGGGTCGGCGCCCTCAACGACAACGACTTCCTCCAATCGGTCAGAGATCTCGAGGAATCGGCGCAGATCACCTTCGGCTTCCAGGACCTGATCCGCGCTCAGCTTAACTGCACCGGTT
>JAERMM010000111.1 GCA_016844585.1 Chloroflexota bacterium
GCCCGTCGTGGGGGCAACCGTGTCGGTGTTCTCGTAAGTCACGTTCCTGACGAGCGCCGTCACCGCCGTCGGTGTCGCGCTGCTGTTGAGGGTCACCACCAAGGCGTTTCCAGGAGTCCCGCCGGCGAAGGTGCCGATCACGACACCTTCGTACGTCACGTTCGCACCGCTCACTCCTATTTGCCCGGCGCCCGTACCCTGGTTGCGGATATTAAGCACATCTTCGTTCGAGTCCCCACCAGCGACAACGGCAACCGTAAGTATGCCAGTGTCAAAGTCGGTCGAGTCCACATCACTGACGGCGGCAGTGCCGCCCTGCTCGATGACGACCGCGCCGTCGCCTTCGCTGTAGGCGAGACTGTCGCCGCTCAGGTTCGTGACCACCGGCGCATCGTTGACGTTGGCGACGGCGGCGGTCTGCGCGGACGTGAGCGGGCCTTCCGCCGTGCCCTGGCCGTCGGTGTAGGTGACGCGCACGCTCATCAGCGCGCCCACATCGGCATCGCCGAGGAGATAGGTGCTGGCGGTGGCGCCGCCCACGGCGACCCCGTTTCGCAGCCACTGATAGCTGAAGGCGCCGAGGCCGTCGGCGTCACTGATCCCGGCCGTGTTGGCCGTGAGCGTCTGATCTTCGGTGACGGTGCCGGTGATGGTGGGCCCGCCGCTCGGCGCATCGTTGACCCCACTGACCGTCACCGTCGTGTCGTGATTGGCGCTGGTGCCGCCGTCGCCGTCGGTGAGCACGAAGCGCACGGTGCGCGCACCGGTCGTCGGCGCTGCCGTGTCGGTGTCCTGATAGGTGATGTTGCGCAGGAGGGCCTGGGCGGCGATGGGCGTGGCGCTGCTATTCATCGTAATGACGAGATTGCTGCCACCAGAGCCGCCCGCGAAGGTGCCGATGGTGACGCCTTGATACGTCACGTTCGCGCCACTGACCCCTATCTGTCCGGCCCCGGTCCCCTGGTTGCGGATCGCCAGCACGTCTTCGGCACTGTCGCTACCGGCCGTGAAGGAGACGGTGAGCGTGCCGCTGTCGAAATTGGCCGAGTCCGCATCGCTGACCGTGGCGTTGCCGCCCTGCTCAATGAGCACCGCGCCGTCGCCCTCGGCGTAACTCAGGCTGTCGCCCGAAAGGTTGGTGATGGTGGGCGCGGACGACGACGCCTTGATCGAGACACCCCCAATGGCCCAGCCCGTGGAGTCGCTCCATGACCACGACATCGCGACAGAGGCCGCGCCCGCTTCCGTGCTGCTGCCTCCGTTGGACTCTACGCCTGTAAAGAGATCCCAGCGCTCCGTCTGTCCAGCCCCGGGAACAAGGTTCTGGTCTAGGGCGTTCACTGTGACCACGCCGAAGACCAGTTCCCCCGTGGCGGAGCTGACCGTGGCGGACCCGCTGGTAGCGTCACCGGAGGCCGACGCAAAGGCGCCCAGGGGAGTCGTTTGATCGACCCCCGTGAAGGTCATCACGCCCACATTCGCGTCACCAGAACCGCTGAGATTCACCACCACATTGTGCGTGCCATCACTGGGAGCAACGAGGTACCAGATTTCGACGATCCCCCCGTCGATCGACTGTACTGACCCTTTAAAAGTGAGGCTGCTGCCGTTGTAGGTCACGGAGCTGACGGACGGCGGACTGTCTTCCCCTATCGACACGCCGACGAGCATGAGACGGTCACTGGTCGACGAGGTCGTATGGGAGATGGTGACACTGGAGCCCGTGGTCTGACCGGTCGAGGTTGCGTCGATGCCAACGGCCATCACATGTGACCAATCCTGCTGCACCTCTGCACTGACGGCAATGTTGGTGTCGATCTGGCCGGTTTGGTGCTCCAGGTCCCAGTCGCCGCCTAGAGAAGCGTTGCCGGTGTCGTCCGTGCTGGCTGCGACATCGGCGCCGGTGAGCTGCGCCAATCGCATTGCGGCCTCGGCGCCGCGCTCTCCTTGCCCAAAGTTACAGCCATAGATCAGGAGATCGGCCTTCTCGCTGAGGGACTGCCCGATCACGGCGAGTTCATCCGCATAGGCATCGTTCATGGATTCGAGCGTGAGGTGCGATGTACCGAGCGTCAATTCAGCCTGGGTTCCGTGGGAAATGATGTGCACTGCGTCGATGTCTGTGCGACCGGCCAAGACCTCTGCGATCTGCTCCATCCCGTCTCGGTCCCCATTAAGGAGGACTACTTCAGCCCTCGGTTCGATGCCGGCCAGGAGTATTTGATAATCCTCCACTCCTGGATCGATGAAGACAATTTCACGGCCTGCCGCTGCCGGCTCGCTCACGAGCGGCTCCGTCGTCATGGCGGCAGGGCTCTGCTCCCCGGCGGCGCTGGCCTCAACGTCTCCGACCGGCTGCGTGGTCGTGTCGGCTTCGGGTATCACCGCTGCCGTGTCCGGGACGGCCTGCGATTCGGCGTAATCAACGGCTTGCGCGGCTACGGCGACGCCCGCTGCATCGAACAGGATTCTCGGCTCCAAGACGAGCAGGTCGGCGCCTATACATGAGCCGACCATCGGCGCGGCTCCGCCACGACGACGATCTTGCCGGGCCTCTTGTCCGTATGCCTGTACGCGTTTCATGCGAATGGCCATGGCGATATCTCTCAGTGTCATCGGTTCTGTCCGGTCTGACAGGCGTCAATAGAAACGGCGCCCTTTAGCAGGATGCTCAAAAAGGCCAGACTTCTCACCCGCCCAACCCTGGCACGCCGAGACGCGCCTTGTCCCAAACAAGGCTGCAGCGAGCGAAGAGGCGAGGAGGTACAAACCGCACTTCGTGTGCGCCGTTCGCCCTTGCAATGGATCTTGGCGAACGGAAAAGCCCCTCAAGCGCTTCCGACTTCCGAGAATCTCATTCCTCACGTTGAGCCTCTGAGCGATGCGAGAACGCTGCTGGCGGACTTTTTCAGCATCCTGCTAGAACCCACTCTCCTGTATCAGCACCCTGGAAACCCACTTCCAGGCTCGGTCCATGAAGGACAGGGGAGCGCCCTCGATGTGAACGACGCCGCGCACGGCCTGGTCGAGTTGTCGAGGCTCGTCCACCACGTCCAACAGGACTCGATAGATGGACCGCTCCGGTTTGAGTCTGCCGCGACCGTCGTCACGGACGGGAACGTCCCCGCCGTAGAGTGAGGCGAGGTAGACCAAGGTGAGCGTGTCCTCGTTCAGTTCGTGAATCGTTTGTACGCGGAGTGACAGAGCTGGCCGCAGCGGATCGTCCGGAATGAACCGGGCCGCCGCGCCGACCGCGAGCCTGGCCCAGTCGCTTTCTGTCGCCACCGCCTGGACTTTGCTCTGTGCGACGCCGGCGACATAGGCCAGCGGCGATTTCTCATTGACCCATCGCCCCGGATGCAGGGACGTTTCGAGGTCCGTCACCAGCCCGGCAATGGGCGCCGTCAGGACCAGCCGGTTCTGTGTGTCGAACAATCCTTCGAGCTCCGTCAGGCGCGACCGGAGACTTTCCAGCACCACGTCGTTCTTGGCCAGGTCTTCTGGGCTGGCGACCGCCTGGTTGCTTTTGAGTCGCAGCAGTTCGATCCGTTTGCGCGTCACGGCAATGTCATGATCCAACGCCGGCGCCTCGAACAGGGCCAAGGTCTGGCCTTGCTTCACGAACTCGCCGGGCATCACGGTCACCGCTCGCACCCGCGCCGGAATCGGCGCATAGATGACCACGTGAGGGTCGGCCTCCAGCACCGCGGGCAGCGAGACTCTGGTCGGGAGCGGCAGAGCGGCAGCCAGGACCAGTGTGGCTAGACCAGCCAGCAGCAGCCACGGGCGAATCGACTGGCCGATGGCCTGCTTCATGCGCCACCAGGCGCGCGCCTCGCGCGCGATGGGCAGGAGGATGAACCAGGCGATTTCAACGGCGAACAGGCCGATGCCCAATACCTTGAAGAAGAAGTGGTAGACCAGCAGCGCAATCCCCGTGAACACGACGAGTCGATAGAGCCAGACTGCCCAGGCGTACAGAATGAGCTGCGTGCGGAGAGGTCGGGCAAGAGGCTCCGGCGGCGATGCCGCGATGCCGAATAGCAAACCGCGCAGTTTCCATCGCCCCAGCGCAAACGCGCGCTCTTGTAAGTTCGGCACGCCGAGCCAATCCGAGAGGAGATAGTAGCCGTCGAACTTCATCAACGGATTCAGGTTGATGAGCAGGCTCATGCCGATGCTGCTCGTCGCCATGAGAAAGGCCGCGCTCCGCAGCAGCCCCTCTTCGGCCAGGCTCCAGACCAAGAGGGCGATGCCAGCGAGGGCCAGCTCCGTGATCGGCCCGGCGGCGGTGATGGCCAGTCGCTGTCGACGGTCGGTGAGCCGCCATGCGCCGGTCGTGTCCGTATACAGCACAGGGATCATGACGAGGCAGGCCACTCCCATCGAGGAGACCCGGCACCCGAATCTTGTCGCAGTATAGGCATGGCCTAACTCGTGAAAGACTTTGGTCGCCGCGAGCACGAGGCCGGAGGTCACGACCCCTTTGAGCGAAAAGAAATAGAGAAACGTGTTCGTGAACTCATCCCATGATCGGCCTACGCGGAACAGTCCCGTCAGGCCGACCAGAAGGAACAACCATCCCGCCGTTCTGGAATAGAACGGCCTGACCCAGGGCATCGTCGCTTGAAGCCGGCGATGTGGATGGAACAGGGGAATACGAAAGAACAAATAATGGTGCAACAGCCACGTCAGCCAATGGGGCCGGTTAGTTTCCGCTTGCGCGAGCAACCGCTGCGTGAGTCCTCCCGTGACATCCTGCGTCAGGTTGTGAGACCGTAGGAATGTCGTGAGCTGTTCGACATCCCGAAGTTCCGGTTGCAGGACGGTTTCGGCCCTGACCTTCGCCATGAGTTGTTGCGCGGTGATCCCTGTCCAGCGGGACAAGAACTGAAATGCATGCCAGCCGATCTGAAAGAACCGGTTCCGCACCGGGTCCACGACCGTCCATGTCGGAGCCCCGTTCCTGGTAGAGGGTCCGGGCACGATCTCGATATCTGCGCGAAGCGCAGGCAGGGGCCAGTCCGTGGCGTGGGTGATGCTCGTCGTCATAATCCGGTGAATTGCCTCGCAGCCGAAATCGGGCGGCGGAACAGGAGAAAAAATACTGAAGTGGATTCCCCGTATACTTTGGCGGTGCCTTGCCAGCCGATGCGTGGAGCCTGCGTTGGATCGGTGAACGTCGCCGTGATCCGGTACGCTAACAGATTTCCCGGCAGGACTTCCGCGTGGTAGCTCGCATGGGTGACCGTCGCGGCCAGGGGTTCAAGGGGTTGGGCGTCGAGGAAGACTGTCACAGGGGCTCCTTCGCGCAGCACAATGGCGTCGCTGACGGGAAGATTGACGCGGAGTTCGACCTGCGCCGGGTCTGCCACCTCCATGATCCGCTCGCCGACGACTACCGGTTTTCCGATCCAGTCGGATTTGTCCGAATAGAGCAACAAGCCCGCTCGCGGGGCCTTCACAAGCGTCTGGTCGAGTTGCTCCCGCGCAAAGTTGCGCTCGGTCTCTTTCAATTCGACTTCCGCCTTCAGCAGCGGGACGTCCGCCTTGTTCTTGGTTTCCTGAAACGATCCTTGGGCAGCCCGATGGTAGTCCGCCAGGGCGACAGCCAGATTCTTTTCCGCTACTTCATGACTGCTCCGCAGCGTCGTGTCTTCGTACCGGAAGAGCGGTTGCCCTTCCTGCACCATCGCGTTGGCCGGGACGGTCATCTCGGCGATGACCCCGTTTAGCGGCGCGCTGACTACGGCCGGCTCTCGTGGAATGACCCTGGCGGGGGCCACGGTCGACATGCGAACGGGCATTGCGAGCGCGACTAGCGCGGCTCCGACAACGGCCCACGCCTTCCATCGAGTCCCCAGCCTAGTGCCCACCATACGCCGTGGGTGGTCCAGGGCCTGCCAGGCATGGGTGAAGGTGTCGGCGATCCGGCGCAGGATGGCGATCTCCTGATCGAGCCAGATCGTCTCACGGGTGCACCAGAGGCTGCCGATCACGGTCTCGTTCGAGTGGACGAGGGGACACCAGAGGACATAGGGGAGCGAGAATTCCTTCCATTCTTCCTTCAACTCCTCCGGAGAATCGTCGTACGACAGGCATCGCGCGCCGACCAGCGGCTGTTGCTTCTGGAACGACGCGACCAGGCGCTCCAACCATCGAATGAAGGGAGCGTCTCGTTCAACCGTCGGGAGACTCGAGACCGCCTCCACTCGATAGGGCCCCTTGTCGGCATTGCCGTGCGACAGGAGAATCGCCTGGCGATAGATCACCGCTCCGCGCGTTTCATTGACCAGGGTGAATTGCAGCTCACGAGCCGATCGGGCGACGCGCAACAGGCGTTCGATTTCGAGCAGCGCCGAGGCCGTCGCGATGTTGAACTGGGGCGCAGTCTCCGTTGAACGATTCATTTCTCTTGCCCGCTACGAAAGGTGGCTGTGCCGCTCATGCCGGTGAGTATGTCGGCGGGAGCTTGCTCAAAGATCCCGATGATCCGAACCGTCTGGCTAGCCGGGTCCACGCTCGCGCCGATCTCTTTGACTCTGGCGCGATAGTCGTGCCTGGTTTCGTCCGCTGCAAAGAGGAACGACGATCCCCTCCGTACCCACGCCAGCGCTTTCGACGGCATGATCAACTCGATTTGGAGCTTGGTGTCGTCGAGGATCGACATCAGCTGGTCATTGGGGGACACGTTTTCATGCTCATTCACCTTGACGGTGACGACTCGGCCTGAAAACGGAGCTGTGATACGACACCCTCGGACGGTGACTTCCGCCACGCGAACGGCCGCCTGAGTCTTCTGTTCCTCGGCGGCAGAGACCTCGACTTCCAATTTGCCGATGGCGTTCAGCCCGGCGAGTTGGAGGTTATTGTCCAGGATCTTCCGCTTCGCGTCGTGATCCGCCCGCACGGCCTCCAGCTCCGCTTCGTATTTCGCGCAATCCAAGGCGACGAGAATTGCGTTCTTCCTGAAACGCTCCCCGTCTCTGACCGTCAGCCGGCTGATGCGGCCCTGAATCTGGCTCGAGAGTGTCGCTTCAGCCGACGGTTTCACGACGCCGCGAATCGAGTTCAGCTCTTCGACCTGCGTCGCGGGAAGTTTTCCATCCAGGGCCAGCGCGGGAGGGCTCAACAGCGCCGCTACGAGGGCCAGCCAGCAGGCGAGGAGAGCGGGAGTCATGATCGCGCCACCAACCGGTGGCCAGCTGATAAGGGTCATTTGAGCAACTCCTTGCTTTTCGCCCATCGGATACGAAGTTGGAGCGCAAGGTCGGACAGGCTCTGTTCCTGCGTCAGATCGTTGGGCAGCACATCTTCTCCAACAGCGGCCAGGAGCGACGCCCAGGCGGTTTGGAGATCCGCCTCCATGGCATCGTATCGCAGTTGCGCCGCCACCTGGTTGACTCGCTCGCGCAGCATGGCCTGTTCGCTCAACCGGGCCGTCCGCCAAGCCAGGCGCGTCTGCTCGGTAATTTGGGACTGAGTGTCGTGATAGAGCCTCGCCGTCGAGGTTTCTTTCTTCGCTTGTGCCACCTGCGCCACGCTGACGTGCACTTGCGACATGATGGCCATGGTCAGCGCGAGGTCCTGCGTGTGCAAAACCTTCTCTTGCGCCTCAATGGTCTTCGCCCGGGCCGGATACCGAAACATGTTCAGCAAATTCCAACTGGCCCGTGCGGCATAGGCGGCCCAATTGTTATTGAAGAGAAAGCTGTTGCTGTTGTAGTTCCCGCCGGCTTGGAGATTCAGGCTGGGCAACATTTCGAGGATCGCCGCTTTGGTCTCACGCGCATTGATGCGACGACGGTAATCGATCATCCTCAGCTCCGGGCGTGCTTCCAGCGCCCGAACCTCCAGCACCGTCATATCGAGCGGAAGGTTCAGCGTTCCGGCCTCCCGCTCCGGGACCATGAGCCTCATTTCTTGCTCTTGGCCGGGGGGAAGATTAATGAGCGCGGCCAATTGAAGCTTCGCCGTGGAGAGATCCCGGAAGAACTGTTGAGTGAGGCGCTGCGTATTGAGGAGATCGAGCTTGTATTGCAAGGGAACCAGCGGGGTACTGAGCTTTTCGTCCTGGACGGCTTGGGCATTCTCGAGAGCGCTCTTTACCCACTCATCCAGCATCTTCAGGGACGGGAGAATCCGCTCCGCGCTGACGGCCCGCCAATAGGCGCTTCGCACATCCTGCATCACGCGATTGGCCACGCGCCGGCGCTCTTCTTCGGCGATGTTCCTGTCGGCCGAGGTAAAGGGTTCGAGAATCTGGTTCCCCGTAATCAAGGACCGCGCAAATCCTCCCGTGAAATTATCGCGACCGTCGAATCCTGCGTTGGCCGCGAGACGCGGCAACATGGCATAGTAAGACAGGTCGAGTTGGGTCTGCGCCAGCATCTTGTGCATCAGCTCGACGCGCGCATCGAGGTTATACTTCAGCGCCCGCGCCATCGCTTCGTAGAGATCGATCGGGCCCGTGACCGGTTCTTGTTCCATGGTCAGGTTCTTCCGGTCCTGATCCGCTCTGGATTGCACATCTTCATGGCTCAGCGGTATCGGAGCGACCATGCATCCGGAGAGCAGGTAAAGGATGAGCAAACTTGCCAGGCCACCGATATAGGCCCTTGACATCACTAGCATTTGCACAGACGTAGCCCTCTCCTCAAGGTTTGCGGCCTCCCGTCTTTCTTCGGTGCAAACGGGCTGAAACTTAAGCTACCGGGAACCAACTGCTACGACCTGCAACTCCCTGCGACCCGTTTGGATCGAGGGAGTTGGGGTTGACCGTCGTTCCAGTAGTGGGTAGGTGGTGAGAGGGAACCAGATGATTCACGAGCGTTTCTGCTGAAAGCGCCAATGATTGGGCGAGGGGCACGGGGCAAGAGGCAAGTGGCGAAGACTTCCGCTCTGAAATACGGCTCTCTCCTCTAGCCCCTCG
>JAERMM010000359.1 GCA_016844585.1 Chloroflexota bacterium
ATAACTCGGCCCCCACGCTACGTCGCTGGCTCAAGTTCCATTGTTGGCGCGCGGCTGCTTGATCAGGATCAGCGGCCAGCGTCAACCCGCCTCACGCGAAGGTAATGGTTTACCACTACCCACGCGAAGACCGAATATGAAGTTGCAGTCTCGACCTACCTGCCTTCAACCATCACGCTTGCAATCCATGGGGGACCCTATAGCCGGATTAGGCCACAAGGCTGGATCTACCTTGGCCACAGCCAACCGAACGTGCCGGCGGTCAGGAGCGCATAAATGAACCCATCACAGGTCGCTTTGATCGTCGTGCTCCACGCGCGGCGATACCAGATCGACATCTGCCAGAGTGCCAGCGTGTAACCGGCGAACGCGCTGGCGCCAACGAGTTGGAACACGCGAAGGTAGTGCGCGCCAGCGGGTAACGCGCGTCCTGCCACGTAGGCAGCGACGAGCCCAACGACGACGCAATAGAGGAACCAGAGAACGAGGTTTCTTCCCATCGAGACGGGGCCATTTGGCACTACCGTCAGCACCATCACCGGACCTTGATTCATCTTCTCGGTGAACTCTGGCGATTTCATGTCCTGGGAATTGGCAGGACGGGGAATGACGTAGTCACCCGGCGGTATCGCGAGCGGGCGCAGCGTATCTCGGACCCGGTCTTCGTTCGGCACCTTTGAGTAGTCGCTCTTATGCCACGGTAACACCATGTGGATGATAGAACTCACCACGAATACGATCACCGCCGACAGCAGAATCGGGAGCCACAGCGCGATTAGCCCTGTCATGACAACCTCCTTTGGTGGAGCCGCGCTGCGATTCTGAAAGCGTCCGGCCTTTTCGTCAACGCGCGGCCTAACGCCGGCGTAAGCGGCGCGCGAAGTGCGTCCGCTGGACGCTGTAGTTCGGCGCCATTACCGGCATGGCCATGCTGTCACGCTCAGTCTCACTCGATTACGCGATCCACCCGGACGAGAAACGCCTGCGGGATCGTCAGACCGAGCGCTCGGGCAGTCTTGAGGTTGACGATCAGCTCGAACTTCGTGGGCTGCTCGATCGGAAGATCGCCCGGCGGTGCGCCCTTCAGAATCCTGTCGACGTATCCGGCCGCCCTGCGGTACATGTCCTCCAGGCTCGCCGAATAGCCAAGTAAGATCCCTTCGCCCACGAAAGACGATGCACCGACCGTTGGCAATCGGTGCTTCACGGCAAGGGCGGCAATCGTGGCGCTATGTGCCCTGAGCACCGACGTGTTCTGCACGTGAATCGCGTGCACACCTTGCTGGACCGCGAGCGCGAACGCGCGCGTGAGATCGTTCGCCCCGTGCACTATCAGGGCCACGGGCGCGAGCCCCAGAACACGGGCAGCGGCCTCCGTCTCCTTCCACACGGACTCTTCGATCGCCTCCGATAGGACGCCAGCAACCCGCAGAAATGCGATCCGCGATACCGTCGGCGCGGCCTGCTTTAGAAGCTCCAACTGCTTCACCGTCACCTCGGTATCCTGGAGCGAGAGGCCAGTCACATTGTTGCTGGGTCGCGAGAGGCTGACTACCACGCCACTCCGAACCGGATCGCTCACCGCCGCGAAGACGATCGGAATCGTGGTGGTCGCCTGTTTCGCCGCCCGCGACCCTGGCGTGCCGTGGGTCACGATAAGATCGACCTTGAGGCGGACGAGCTCGGTGGCCAGGCCCGGTAGACGGCCCAGCTTCCCCTCGGCCCACCGGTATTCGATGGCGAGATTCGCACCTTCGTGATACCCCGCGTCGCGAAGTCCCTCTCGCAGCGCGGCGATCTGGCGGGAGTGATCCGACAAGGACGTTACGCCAAGGAAGCCGACCCGATAGATTTTCTGCGCAGGCTGCGCCTCGGCGGCGGGCGGCACAGCACCAAGCGCCACGAGTGCAACTATCGTTTCACGCCTGTTCATCCGATCCCCCGCTGGTCGGTGCGACCAGTACAGGCAACGGGATCAGCAGGCGGAGAGCCCGATCAATCCCGGTTGGCAGTTAGCCTATACCCTGAGTGGCTGCCGTGGTCGCAAGCGTACGACGCGCTGTCTTGACGCCCAACGATTCAAGCTAGCCGGTGGCCCGCTGCGGGAGTGCGGCCCCGCATGCGGAACGTCCGCGTTGAGCGACACGTCAGGCCGCACTTTGACCTGGCCGCATGAGTTCATAAGTGGCTGAAGATAGCCGGCGCGTTCTGCCAATTGTCATTGCGACCGTCAACGTAGGTGATCGGAGCGCTTGCCAGTTCCTCGTCAGTCACATCGTCTAGGCACATCACGTTTACGCCGTACACCTTGCCCATGGGCGTTTCGTTCCCGACACCGAAAGAGCGTACCCCGCAGTGTTTGCAAAAGTAGTGATGGTTCTTCTGCGTATTGAAGAGATATTGGGTCAGCTCTGCCTGTCCCGCAAGCAGACGAAAGGACTCAGGCTTCACCACTGCGGGCCAGAAACGCGTTCTCCTGCAGATGGAACAGTTGCATCGATAGGTGCTTTGGGTGAAGTCGATGTCTGCCTCGAACCGGACGGCGCCACAGTGACAGCGGCCATGGTAGGTCTTGAGCATGATCGGGGCCCCTCAATGTCGGCGGAAAAACATTGTGCGGCGTAACGTTCCGGTTGTGCCGCGCGGAACGTGTCGGTCACCAACCGGCGGTTCGTTGCCATCGATCAGATCGCCAGAGCCTGCACGATGACGGCTTGCGCGTGGCCGCTATAAGGATTGCCACCTGTCCTCGTTAGAGCGTCGGTGACCTTTTCGATTACGAGATCAAGCGAGACGCCTCGCTTTTCAATGAGCGCCGACCTCGGCGTGCCGCGGATCTGCCCGGT
>JAERMM010000360.1 GCA_016844585.1 Chloroflexota bacterium
TCTTGATTGCCTGCGACATGGCTAGTCTCCTTCCCCTTCCTCGGGGGCGGCGCTCATCGCGCCGCGGCCGCGAGCTACATCAGCCTTGGCTAAACGCGATGTGTGGGACATTCGGCAGGACTGCTCTTATACCTCCTTCCGGAGTGATCGAATTGCTCACACCGGAAAAAGAGAATGCATCGGGAATGCCAGGCAGAAACGCTGAACATTCAGCAGGTTATCGTTCCAGCCTATCTACCCACGATGGGAGCCCTTCCCACACCTGGGGCGGGGATGCCCCAAGACGCTCTCTTCCGGCGAACTGACCGGCGCTATCGCCCCCGGACCGTGAGCACGGGGCAGGGAGCCGTCGCCAGGACGCGCGCCGCCACGCTGCCCAGGAAGAAGCGCGGCAACCCGGTGCGACCGTGCGTTCCGACCACGAGCACGTCCACGCGCTTCGATCTGGCCGCCCGGACGATGACCTCGTAGGGGCTTCCAGCCATGATCAGACCCCCGGCGCGGACACCCGCCCGCCTGGCCTTCGCCACCAGTGTCCCGATCTGCTTCTTCGCCGCCGCGCGCGTGGCCGCCTCGATGCGGTCCCAGGTCTGCGGTGGGATGTACTCGCCGCCCAGGGTCGGAGGGGGGAGCGTCACGGCATGCATCACCAGGAGCGTCGCGCGATTGGCCTTGGCCAGCTCCACCGCGCGCGCGAAGGCGGCGCGCGAGGCCGAGGAGAAATCGGACGCCATCATCATCTTCCGGATCTTCGCCATGTTCGAACCTCCTGCCACTGCCACCGACGCAACCGCAGTGCCGTCGAGGATGACCATTGATTCAGCAACTTGAGAGTCCGGCCTTCCGGCCGCTCGGGGCGCCGGCGCCCCCGTAGGTGATCATCCTCCTGCTCGGCGTGGCCGGGCACGTCCTCGTCAACCATCTCGGCTACTGGCTCGGGATCGGGGACGTGAGATATTAGCCGCTGCTCCTGGGGCTGCTCACCGGCAGACCAGGACCGGGATCTTGCTGTGACTGAGTACTTTGTAGGTCTCGCTGCCGAGCACGAACGCCGAGATCCCCTTGCGCCCGTGCGAGGCCATGAAGATCAGATCGCAACCCTTCTTGCTGGCGGTGTCAATGATGGCCTCGTACACGTGATCCTGTGTCGCGTGCACGGTCTCGCAGGGGACACCGGCGATCCCCGCCTCCACCCTCGCCACCGCGAGATACTTCTCGGCCCGTGCTTCGGAATCCCTCGCGTATTGTTCCGGCAACGGCGTGTAGCCCACCATGATCGGATCGACTTCGAAGAGGTGGAACGACGGCGAGACCGCGAGCGCTGTTACCTTGGCGCGGATCGCCCTGGCGAACGCGATCCCCTGCCGGATCGCCATCTCGGAGAGTGCGGACCCATCGGTGGGAATCAGAATGTGCTTGTACATGACGCCTGTCCCTCCTCGGGCAGCCCTGCGCCCCGCTCACGGGAACCAGAGTCGCGTCGTAGGGCGTGTGCTCCGGCCAGCCCAGGCGCCGTCGCTCTCCAGCACGCCCCAGCCCGTCCCGATTCGAGGGGGCGTTCTCGCCGGCCGGCGCCCCGTCGGGCTCAGTCACTTCACGGCTCCCTCGGCGCGTGGGAACACAACGGTGAACCTCGTGCCGCGGCCTGGTTCGGTCCACACGTCGAGGGTTCCCCCATGCTCGCGGACAATCGTGTCGCAGAGAGAGAGGCCGAGCCGTGTCCCATTCGCCTTGGTCACGACGAAAGGCTCGGCGCCGTTCGGCAACAGTTCTGGAGGCATCTCGTGTCCCATGTCGGATATCGCGAGACGGACGGCATCGGGCTTGCCCGGCACGACCGAGGTCTCGATCCGGATCGTGCCACCGGTGGGCATCGCGTCCCGGGCATTGAGGAGCAGGGGCGTCAAGAGTTGCTCGAGAGCCGTTGGATCACCCATTATCCGTGGGAGGCTGGCGTCCAGCCGGCTGTCAACGTGGACGCCTTCCCGGCTCAGCTCGTTGCCCGCGACGAGCAGGGTGTCTCGCACGACCGCGCTCAGGTCGATCGGTTGGCGGTTCGGTTGGCGCTGGCGGCCGAAGGAGAGAAGGCCCTGGGCGATGCGGTCGAGCCGCTGGGCCTGTCGTTGCAGGACTTGCAGATCGGCGAGCAATTCGGGAGTACCGCGCTGCTCCTCGATCTCCATGACCATCAGCTCGATACGAGACATGATGATGCCGATCGGGTTGTTGAGCTCCTGGGCGACTCCGGCCGCGAGGCTGCCCACTGCGGCGAGTCTCTCGACATGTCGAGCATGCCGTTCGAACTCGACCCGCTCCGAGATGTCAGAGACGACGACCATTGCAGGGCCACCGTCCTCGTCAGGGATGTGCATCAGGCCGACTTCGACGGGGAATTCGCTTCCGTCCTTGCGACGGCCCGCCAGCGTCGGCCCGGCTCCGATCGCCCTGGTGTGGGGCTGGACGAAGTAGTCCGCTCGGTCCTGCTCATGGACGTGTCGGATGCGATCGGGGATCAGCACATCCAGGCGCTGCCCCACGAGCTCTTCTCGCTCGTAGCCGAACATCGCGTGGGCCCGGGGGTTGGCGCGGACGATCTGTCCCCCTCGCTCGATCCCCACGATGGCCTCCGTGGCCGAATCGAAGGAGGCCCGGATGCTCGCCTCGCGCCGGCGAAGCTCCGTCCGCAGGTGCGCCAGCCCCGTGACATCTCGCGCCGCGGTCTCGAACTCGGCGAGCCGATCATCGTCGCTCTTCATGAGGCATTCCCCTATGGGGCCTGGAGGACTGAAGGAACCATGCAGATTCTGCGCAAACGAAGTAAGCTCCCAAATCATCAGTAGATCTGT
>JAERMM010000008.1 GCA_016844585.1 Chloroflexota bacterium
GCTGGTTCCAAATCCAGATCGAGCAGCGGTGGGGGTTCATCTACGAGGCAGCCTACGTTTATGAGCTGATCAATCCGCCAGAGTAATTCCCAAACTGGCTGATGCGCCCGAGCCCGATGGCGTGGCGCAGTCCCTCCTAAACCTGTTCGTCTACAGTGTCGCTAAAGTGCCAATTTCGGCCACCTATGCTGGCGTTTCATCACACTCTCGGCACAGCAGCCACGCGGAGCCCCGCCGCGGGCCAGTCGATTGCTAGGATTACGGCATGGTTCAGTCTGTGGTTGCGCTCTCAGTCTCGCTGGCTGAGGCACAGCGCCTCTTCCTCGATTCGCTCGTCGGTAAGTCCGTCCGGACCCAGGCCACCTACGCCAGTGCGCTGCGGCGGTTCAACGAGTACTTCGGCGAGCGCAAGATTCGCGCGGACCAGCTCACGACCGACGAGCTAACCGAGTCATGCCTGCACGACTTCCAGGCCTGGCTGGTGCGCGGCTACGGCCGAGACGACCGCGCGACCATCGCGACGTACGTCGCCGGGGTGCGGGCGTTCCTGCGCTTTCTGGCACGACGACGGTTGCTGGCGACCGACGTCAGCTTCGAGGCGATTCGCGAGCAGGCGCGTGAGGCGATGGGTCGCGGATCCTATCGCACGCCGCGAATCGACAGCCGCCTGCCGATGGTTGTGCTTTCTGTCAAGCGCGCTCCCCTTCCCGATGCGGAGCGCTTCCCACTGGCACATCTCGAGGTGCTGCGCGACCGGGCGCTGATCCTGACGTTGTTTTCCACCGCCATGCGCCGAGAGGAGGCCGCTCGCCTCGACCGCGCCGACGTAGATGATGGCTGGGCTACACAAGCAATCATTCGGGGAAAGGGCGACCGCGAGCGCGTCGTCTTCTTTTCCGACGAGGCGTTGGAGGCGCTGCGCGCCTACTTCGCGGCGCGGAAGGACCAGTACGTGCCCGCGTTCATTCGCCACGACCGCGCGCGCGGCAAGCCGCGTGGCCGGGGAGCGAATTTTCGGCTGTCGCCGCTTTCGGTCTGGAAGACGGTCAAAAAGGTGGGCCTACGCGAAGACGTACCGATCTCAACCCACGCTTTTCGCCACGCGAAGGCAACGGTCCTTCTCAACCAGGGCGCCAAGCTCTCAGAGGTGCAGGACATCTTAGGCCACGCCAGCCCGGAGACCACGAAGAAGATCTACGCACACTACGAGGTGCAGCACCTTCGTGATGCCTTCGATCGCTACAGCCTGAGCGCCGAAGAGATGGTCAAGCGCCTGCGTAATTCGAGCGAATGACCGATCGTAGCGCATCTGCTACAATGGCGCCATGAAGACAATTCCTCAACGAGAGTTGCGCAATCAGATCGCTCGCGTCCTTCGGGAAGTCGAAGCCGGCGAATCTATGCGAATCACGGTAGACGGCCGCCCCGTAGCAGACCTCGTTCCAATCACTGGGAAACGTCGGACCTTCGTGCCAAGATCTGACGTCGAATGGATCCTGGCGAATGCTCCGCTGGATGAGCTGTTCGCTCGCGACATCGACGAGATGCTCGGCGCAACCATTGACGAGTTATGAGCGCTTCAGACGCGCCATCTATAGACCGTGGCCTTCTCGATACATCGGTATTCATCGCCCGCGAGGCCGGGAGGCCCCTCGGCTCTCTTCCGTCCGAGGCAGCGGTTTCGGTGGTCACCCTCGCCGAATTGATCCTCGGCGTGTTGATGGCGGATGATCCAAGCACGCGCGCTGTGCGCTTGCGTACACTCTCAGTTCTTGAGGCGGGCTTCGACCCGATCCCCATCGACCAGAACGTTGCCCGAGTCTTTGCCGAGATCGTCGCCGAAGCTCGGCGGCTGGGCCGTCGGCCTGGAATTATGGATTCCTGGATCGCTGCAACGGCTGTTGCAAGAGGCCTGCGTGTCTTTACCCGGGACAGAGACTTCCAACAGATACCCCGAGTTCAGATCGTCCTTGTTTGACCGAGCACCGATTCTTGACAGCGAGATCCGTATGCGCGTAGCTTCACGACGTCGATAGGAGGATAGAACGGATGGAAACAGCATTGGCTCCGCAGCCACGGAGCGCAGTTCCTGACTACTGGAACCTGGTGCCCCGTTACAGCCGATGGAGCGAGGACCAGAAGATCCCGATCTACAAGACCTATTACGTCGAGGACTTGCGCACCCTGGAGCTGGGGCCCTGGGAGGACCGAGAGTGCAACGCGGCATTCGTGGTGCTCACCGGTCAGGAGGGCGTCACCGAATCGCTGGTCACCGAGATCCCGCCGGGCGCAACCCTTCCGCCGTTCAAGTTCGGCATCGACGATCTGGTCTACGTGCTCGACGGTCGTGGCATTACGACCATCTGGGCGGAGGGCCAGGAGAAGAAAAGCTTTGAGTGGACCGCTCGCAGCATGTTCATGCTTCCGCGCAACTACACGGTCCAGATCAGCAATACACAGGGAAGCCGCCCAGCGCGCCTCCTTCACTACAACTACCTGCCGACGGCGATGTCGATCTTTCCCGACCCGATGTACTTCTTCAACAACAAGTCCACTCAGCCGGACATGAGCCTGCTTTACGGCCAGGAGAGCGAGTTCTACTCGACGGCCAAGTTTGCACAGCACGAGGAGCGCTGGGCGTCCTTCTGGCTGGGCAACTTCTTCCCTGACATGATGGCATGGGACAAGTTCCGTCCGATGGAGGGCCGCGGCGTCGGCGCGAGCAGCGTCAGCATGCTCTTCCCGAGCTGCTCGATCAGAGCAGGGCTGCCCACGATGGCAGTTGGCACCTACAAGAAGGGGCACCAGCACGGGCCCGGCGTGGTCGTGGTCATTCCCGGTGGTGACGGATTCTCGGTGATGTGGCGGCCTGACCCTGGCGGGGAGAAAGAGAAGATCTACATCCCCTGGCACGAGGGAAGCATCTTCGTCCCGCCAAACATGTGGTGGCACCAGCACTTCAACGTCGGCGCCACCCCCGCGCGCTATCTGACGCTGCACCCGGCCCGCAACATCAGCTGGTTCGAAGGCCGCGGGGAAGAGCGCAACACCGACTCGCAGATCGAGTACGTGGACGAAGACCCGTGGATCAGACAGAAGTTCGAGGAAGAGCTGACGAAGCGAGGGGTAAAGAGCCTCATGCCTGAAGAGGCCTACACCAACCGGGCCTACGAGTGGTCCAAGGTAGCGCCCGTTGGTGACATCGAACACGTCAAGTAGCGGGGCGTTCCCCGCGACCGTGGCCATCACCCCGACTGCCTGGATGTTCCTTTCGTTGGTCCTCTTAGTTGCCGGCTGCTCTCCTCAGGCGAACACGCGCGACGGACCGACGGACAACCGAGCGCTGGCGCCTGCCGGCAGTCAGAAGGTCCTCACGTTCGGGCTGCAGCGCGAGTCGCCCAGCTTCGGGGACTTCGTGGCCGGCACCGGCGGCGACGTCGCACCGGACTTGGCGCACAACAGGCTCGTCGTTCGGACGCATGAAGGCCTGTTCTTGCCACAGCTCGCCGCCGAGCAGCTCTCTGTCGATCGAGGCACCTGGCAGATACTCGCAGATGGAAGGATGGAAACGATCTGGCGGCTGCGATCCAATGCTCGCTGGCACGACGGTGCGCCGTTCACCGCCTCTGATCTGCTCTTCACCTTCGGTGCCTATCGCGATCCCGAGCTGCCCTCGTCCGTCGCCAGCCAGATGCGGCGCATGGAGTCGGCGGAAGCGCCGGGCCCGTTCAGCTTCGTCATCCGATGGTCCGAGCCCGACGTGCGCGCCGATCAGGCCGTCGGCCTCAATCCCCTTCCCAGGCACCTGCTCGATGATGCCTACCGTTATGACAAGCAGACACTCCCAAACAGTCCCTATCTCAGCTCGGAATTCGTCGGCCTCGGCCCCTACCGCCTGGTTCGCTGGGACTCTGGCGTTCAGATGGAGTTCGCCCGCTTCGACGACTACTACCTCGGACGGCCGCCCCTGGACCGCGTCATCCTTCGATACGTGCGCGATCCGAACGCGCTGATCGCCAATCTCTTGGCGGGCGCGGTCGACGTCGTCATCCCGCCCGGAATCGACGCCGAGGCGGCGCTCGACGTGAAGCAGCGCTGGGAGGACTCAGGTGGGCGCGTCATGATGCGCGTCGGTGGCACGGTCAACCGCATCGAGTATCAGCTGCGACCTGACCTCGCGCGACCTCCGAACGGCCTGCCGGTTCGAGATGTGCGCGAAGCCCTCTACCGCGCCATCGACCGCGACGGTTTAGCCGAGATCATCACCCGGGGCCTGGCGCCAGTCGCGGATAGCTGGGTGTCTCCCGGCCACCCGTTGCGCGCTGACGTCGAATCGGCCATTCCTCGATTTCCACACGATCCGGCGCGAGCGGAGGCGCTTCTGGCACGTGCCGGGTGGACGCGAGGCCCCGACGGCCTGTTGACTCAACCAAGCGGCGAACGATTCATCGTGGAGGTGTGGGGACAGGACCGGCAGCCAGATCTGAAGGAGCAGCCCATCATCGCCGACCAGTGGAAAGCGGTTGGCGTGCAGTCGGAGATTCACACGTTTCCAGCGGCCTCGGCCGATGATCGTCGCTTCGAGGCGACGCGGCCGGGCGCCCGCCTCGGCAGCATTGACGAGACGCGTTATTACCACGAGAACCAGATGCACTCGCGGGAGATCGCATCCGATCTGAATCGCTGGGCCGGCCGCAACAAGCTCGGCTACGCCAATGCGGCCATCGACTCACTGCTCGATCGCCTCGGCTCTACGATCGATCCGCGCGCGCGTGTCCCTCTCCATCGCGACCTTCTGCGGGTAGCGATGGACGACCTGTCGTTCATGCCGCTGTACTGGGAGGTGTTCCCCATCCTCGCGCGCGGCACCGTCACCGGGCCGCTCTATCCAGCAAAGTCGGACAGCACCTGGAACATCGTTGAGTGGGACAAGGTCTGACGGCGTCCGGGATTCCTCCTGAGGTCCGGTCGGTCGCGGCGATGGGGTTGGTTGTCCTGCTCCTCGTGGCGGGGTGCACAAGACCGTCACCCGAGCCGTCGGCCGGGGCCGCCGTCGACTCCCGACCATCAACGGCGAAGATACTCACCGTCGGCGTTCAACGCGAGCTCGGCAGCTTCGGTGAGTTCGGTGTCGGCGGCGGTGGGACGATCGCGCCGGAGCTGGCCCACAACGCCCTGGTCGTGAAGAACCAGGACGGAATCTACGTTCCGCAGCTGGCCGCCGAGCAGATATCGGTCGAGCGAGGGACCTGGCGCCTCAACGCCGACGGCTCAATGGACACGACCTGGAAGCTCCGCCCCGGCCTGCTGTGGCACGATCGCACGCCATTCACGAGCGCCGATCTGCTGTTCACATTCACCGCCTATAAGGATCCAACCCTCCCCTCGGGCGTCGCGAGCCAGATGCTTCGGATGGAGTCCGCATCTGCTCCTAATCCACTTACCTTCGCGGTTCACTGGTCGTCGGTTGACGTTAAGGCGGATCAGGCAGCCGGCCTCACGCCGCTGCCGAGGCACCTACTCGAAACCAGCTACCAGAGCGACCGGGCAAGTATTGCGACAAGCTCTCGACTGACGACTGAGTTTGTCGGACTTGGGCCCTATCGACTCGCCCGCTGGGATGCCGGTGTGCAGATGGAGCTGGTGCGCTTCGACGCCTACCACGCCGGGCGCCCGGCGCTCGACAAGATCATCCTCCGATATATCGCCGACCCAAACGCGCTGGTTGCCAGCCTTCTGGCGGGCGGGATCGACCTCGTTCTGCCGCCCGGCGTCGACGTCGATCTCGCCATGGACGTGGAGCAGCGTTGGAAGGGCACGGACAATCGGGTGGTCATGCGTACGGCCGAGGACCTGAACGCTGCCTACGCTCTGCAGTTCCGTGAAGAGTACAGCCGCCCCCATAACGGCCTGACAAACCGCGATGTCCGCGAAGCGCTCTACCGCGCCATCGACCGCGCGGCGATGGCCGACGCCATGACCCACGGTCTGGCCGCGGTTGCGGATAGCTGGGTGTCGCCTTTACATCCCCTGCGTCCGGACGTTGCGGGCGCCATCCCTCAATTTCCTTTCGACCCAGCCCGTGCCCAGCAGCTTATGGAAGGCGCAGGTTGGGTCCTTGGGGCCGACGGTATGGTCGTCGCTCGTCAGAGCGGCGAGCGCTTGGAAATCGAGATCTCGGGGCCTCAGCGCGCCGTGGTTCAGAAGCAGCAACCCATCATCGGCGACGCGTGGCGCAACCTCGGCGTCGATCCGCAGATTCACGTCATTCCTCCGTCCCTGGACACGGACCGGAAGTACGAAGCGACACGGCCCGGGATCATCCTCGGCAGCATCGGCGACTACCGGCTCTACTTCGACAATCACCTCCACTCACGCGAGACATCGTCGGACGACAATCGGTGGGGCGGACGCAACAAGGGTGGCTACCGCAACCCATCGGTGGACGCGATTCTGGATCGGCTCAGCACGACCATCGACCCACGCCCGCGCGTCGCGCTGAATCGCGAATATCTTCAGGTTGCCATGGGCGACGTTGCGCTGATGCCGTTCTACTGGGAAGTCTACCCGGCTCTGATCGTCGCGAGCGTCAGAGGTCCCATCTACCCGGCAAAGTCGGGGGGCGCATGGAACGCATTCGAATGGGATAAGCGGGCGATCCCGCCAGCTTTACCGGCCAGCTTTAGACGGAGGAGCAGCAACTGGGCGCGGTGGTAGAATCGTTGCTGACGAGCCATCGCTCGACCGGCCTTTCTGTCCCTCCACCCATTCACGGCGGTTGAATCGGCGGCCGTCACACGGAGCCGTTTGCCTTGCGTCGCATATTCATTCCCCTCTCCGCGTTCGGATCGACGCTGCTGCTGCTGGCTGCCCCATTTCTGGTGGGCTACGTTGTCGGGCATGCGGATGGTGCGGGGGCCTCACGCACACCGATCGAGTGGTTCCTGCGGCGGGTGAACCTCGCGCCGACCAGCCGTCCGCTGCCCTTCGCGACGAGCCCCACCGCTGACCTGGACGAGACGTTCAAACCGTTCTGGGAAGCGTGGGATTATGTCAATCGTGAGTATTATGACGATAGTGCGCTGGAGCCCGTGGCACTGAGCCGTGGCGCCCTGCGCGGCATGGTGAGCGCACTCGACGACCCCTACAGCGCCTTTCTCGACCCAGCCCATAGAGAGATTACCGACGCCGAGCTGCGCGGCGCCTTTGACGGTATCGGCGTTCAGGTGGAGATCGCCGACGAACAACTGCGAATCGTCTTGCCATTGGAGGGCTCGCCCGGAGAGCAAGCCGGCTTGCGTCCTGGCGACACTATCACACACGTCGACGGGCGCCCGGTGGCCAGAATGGCCCTGGGCGACGCGATCCGATTGATTCGCGGGCAGCGCGGAACGTCAGTCAGCCTGACAATTCAGCGCGACACACTGGCGCCTTTCGACGTGAGCGTCACGCGCGACGAGGTGCGAGTTCGCGCAGTGAGCGGGGAAGTCCGACCCGACGGCATTGCGTACATCAGAATCACGAACTTCACGGCCCGGGTTGGCGCGGACCTGCGCCAGACGGTCGACCGCTTGCGCGAGCGTGATCCGCGTGGATGGGTTTTGGACCTGCGCGGCAACCCCGGTGGCTATCTGGATGGCGCCGTCAGCGTGACCAGCCAGTTCGTGGGAAGCGGCGTAGTCCTTTTGGAAGAGCACCGCGGCGGTGAACGCGAGGAGATTCGAACCCGCGGCCAGGCGCGGGTCGTATCCGAGCCGATGGCGGTCCTAGTCGACAAAGGGAGTGCGAGCGCCGCCGAAATCGTGGCGGCGGCGTTGCGCGACAACGGCCGGGCCACTCTCGTCGGCGAGCAGACTTATGGCAAAGGCTCCGTGCAGGTCGTGCACCGCCTGGCCGATGGCAGCGCGCTCCGGCTGACGGTGGCCCACTGGCTCTCGCCGAGCGGTGAGCCCATTCAGGGTGTTGGAATCACGCCGCAGGTGCCTGTCGCCAAAGTTGCCGGTGTCGATCTCGTGCTGGACCAGGCAATCGATCTTCTGCGGCAGGGACCATCGACGGCCGAGCGGGATGAACGCGCCGCTGCTGCCACCCCGTCGACGCGCAGTCCTCGGAGCGTGCAGATCGACGATCCACATACTCGCATCAGCATGCTCGACTCCAGGGAAGCTCTCGATGCCGGGCATCCGGGACTCGTCTGATGACGGCGACGCAACTGCGTGAGCGGGTCTACGCAACCAATCGGCGCGCACTTCACGAGTACCTGATCCTCGAGACGATCGAGGTTGGCGTTATCCTCACGGGCACTGAGATCAAGTCAGTTCGGGCGGGCCGGGTCAACCTCCGCGAGGCGTACGGGCGCGTCGATCGCCGCGAGCTGTGGCTGCACAACGCGCACATCTCCCCTTACGACCCCGGGAGCCACTACAACCACGAGCCGACTCGCACCCGGAAGCTCCTTGCACACACGCGGGAGATCGGCCGATTGTGGGCGAAACAGTCCGAGTCGGGCATAACCCTCATCCCGCTGAAGATGTACGATCGCCGCGGCCACGTGAAGGTTGAGCTAGCCTTGGCTCGCGGCAAGCACACCTACGACAAGCGCAATGCGATCGCCGAGCGCGATGCGCGACGCGAGATGGAGCGTGCTGTCAAGCGCGATTTCAACTGAGGATGGGGAGCCAATGCCCAAGATCGCGGGATTTGACCACTTCACGATCATCTGCAGGGACCTTGATGAGTCGATTCGCTGGTACCAGGAGGTAATGGGGGCGACGATCGAGCGGCCCAAGCGCCGCGCTCCTGACCCGGGGCTGCCGGCCGGTCTGGCGCCGGTGGGGATCCGTGTCGGCCCAATCGGGATCGATCTCTTCCAGTCCGATGGTGACTGGCAGCCGTACCCCGGAACCTACTGCCAGCATTACGCCTTCAACATCCCCTGGGAGGATGTCGACGAGTGGTTCGAGCACATGCGGGCCCACGGCATTGAGCTGGAGATTCACCCAGCCGGACCGGAGGTGATCTCGCTCTACTTCGTCGACCCTACTGGCTATCACATGGAGCTGAACCTGCGCAGCATGGATAAGGAATACGTCATCCAGCAGCGAGAGCGACTCCTGGCCAAATGGGGCAACCTCTACTATTTCGCACAGGGCTTCGGGGTTCCAGAGCAACAGCCGCGAGGTCAATGGGCCTAGCCTCTCAATTCCTATCCCACTCGGAGGTGCTGAAAGATGAGCGATGCACACGCGACAGACAAACAGGGCCGCCTGCGGCTGACCCACGTCGGGCTGGCTCTAGCCGCGCTGATTCTGGCGACCAGTTGTAGCGGCTCGCGACCCAGTTCGGCGCCCCTCGCCGGGAGCGGTGGGTCCGGCCCAGAGGGCGGCCAACCATCAGGGCCGAAGGGTACCCTCAAGCTCGCCTGGCCCACTGAGCCTGAAACGCTCCACCCAAAGCTGTCCGGCGGACGCGGATTGAGCGACTACTTCTGGGTCTTCAATTCCTTCCTGACGTACTACGACTTCGGTGGCGCCATACACCCGATGCTCGCCCGTGAAATCCCCAGCCTCGGGAGCGCGGATTGGGTGATCAACCCGGACGGCACGATGGTCACGACCTATCGCATACGCAGCAACGCCCGATGGCATGACGGAACGCCACTCACCGCGCAGGACTTTGTTCTGGGCTATGACGTCACGATCGATCCCGATCTCCCCATTCGGGACCGGACCCCGGAGAACCTCATCTCCGGCGTGGACGCTCCTAACCCGAGCACCGTCGTGGTCAGGTGGAAAGAACCGTACGTCTATGCGAACCAGCTGACCTTCCAACAGATGAGCCCGGTCGCTAGCCATCTGGTCGAGGAGAAGTTCCGCAACAACCGGGCCAACTTCATGTTCGGTGAGGAGTGGACGTCCAACTACGTCGGCAACGGACCATTCCGTCTGGAACGCTGGGTTCCAGGCTCGAGCATGTTGGCGCGCGCAAACACAGACTGGGTGCTCGGGCCACCCAAGGTGGAGTTCTTGGATATACGATTCATTTCAGATGCCAGGACCCAGTTGGCGAACCTGCTCTCCGGTGAGGTGGACATGATCAACTCTCCGGGGGTTGAGCCGCCGGAGGCGGTGGCCGCCCGAGAACACTGGGGCAACACCTCGCAGGGCTACATAGCCACGTGGACGAGGAACATTCGCTACTTAGATTTCCAGCACCGCGACGTGGCCCACTGGCAGCGCGCGGTCACTGATCCCCGGATACGACAGGCCATCATGCACGCCACGAACCGCCCAGGTCTGCTTGAAGTGGTGAGCTATGGGCTGGGATCGACGGCTGATCTGTTCCTCGCCCCCACCGAGCCGACGTTCCGCGAGGCGAACGGAGCTGTTGTCAAGTACCCGTTCGATCCCAGTCGCGCGTCCGCGCTGCTGGCCAATGTCGGCTGGCGGACCACGCGGCCAGGGGCGCCGGTCACCAACGAGACCGGCGCCACCCTCGATATCGATCTGTGGACGACTGCTGGGGGCGGCGCGGAGCAGGAAGCCGCAATCATAACGGACGGGTGGAAGACAGCTGGCATAAATCCAGGCACCTCGGTGATTGCTTCTGCTCTCCAGAGGGACAATGAGCTGCGGGTCAGCTTTCCAGGGGTCAACCTGAGCTCTCGAGGGATCACGCTAGACAATTTCGTGTTCACCTCCGGCCATTTGCCAACGGCCGAGGTGCGCTGGCAGGGCGCAAATCGCGGCAGCTTCAGCGACTCGGAAATCGACCGTCTACAAAACCTCGTGCTCACGAGCTTCGCGCCTGAGGCCCAGGGGCAGGCTGTCACTGCGCTAAACAAGCGCATGTCAGAGTTGGTCGGGATCGGTCCCTTGTACTACGGCGTGGGCGTTATCGTCGCGAAGAACAAGCTCAAGGGCCCGGTGGGCGAGGTTGCGCAGAAGTCAGGCATGTCGTGGAACGTTTTCGAGTGGGAGATCACCGAGTAAGCCTAACCCGTGACCTACCAGCAGCCCCGTTCACGAAGGAGTCGTTCCATGTTGCCGCCGCGGACGCCGGCGCGCTCCTCATCCGCCCAGTCGAGCGTGTCGACTACGTCCAAGAAGTCGGCGTAGCGCTTGCGGCACTGCCACGGGTAGTCCGAGGCTGCGAGGATGTGGTCTGACCCCACCATGGTTCGGGCCAGCTCCAGTGCGGAGTGCTGGAACGAGACGCTGTCGTGGTACATGCGCTTCATGTACCAGATGGGCTGCTCCTGGCACTTGAAGAACGCTGGGCCGCGCATGTCGTTGAAGTACCGGTCGATGCGCCCGGCCAGGAAGAGCATCGTACCGCTGAGATGCGGCGTGATGAGTGTGATATCCGGGAAGCGATCCAAAACACCGCCGAGAATCATTTCCATGATGGCCAGCGCGTTCAGCGCGGGCCAGCCAATCATTGTCTCCAGCCCCCAACGGCCGTAGCGGCCCGGATTGTCGGCGCCGTTTGGGTGCAGAAAGAGCAGACCACGCAGCCGGTTGATCTCCGCGTACAGGTCGTCCAGCCGCTCGTCGTCCATCGGCATGCCGAAGTCAGCCGGCATCATGACGCCGGCGAAGCCTGGCAGCTTCGATGCGCGCCGGATCTCGTCGACGCTCTCCTGCACGTGTGGGAGAGGCGGAGTCGCGAAAAACCGGTATCGCTGAGGGTAGCTCAGGTTGGCTCCGGAGAAGGCGTCGTTCGTGGCTCGCGCCATGTCCACGTTCTGCGCCCGATCCTCGAACAAGCTTGCGTTGTTCATACCCGTGCACAAGACTTCCATGTCGACGCCGGCGTCGTCCATGATCGGGATGCGGTCGTCGAGCGCGCCGAGCATTTGCGGATCCTTCCCGAAAATCGGCATCTCGCAAAGGTGCCTGGCTCGCAGCGCTCCGACCGAGCTCCCATTCGATACTTTCAGCATCTCGGCCCAGACGGTCCTGGGAACTGTGTGCACCTGAACGTCGATGGTCGGCATGGATTTTCCCCCCACAAAGCGGATTCAGCGCCGTGAGTGTACCCCAGACCCGAAGCCCTCCCACCGCTCGTGGTAGTCAGGCAAATGGCAGTCGCCCGAATTGCAGTCCTGTTCGCCGCCAGCTACTATGGCTGTAGGCCATCGCGCGGTAGGGGCTTTGGCGTCGTGGAGTGAGAAGATGTCGACTCGTTCGGGTTCTGTCGGGCTGTCACTCGCGCTGCTCGGGGTTGTTACGATGAGTTGCGCGCCGGCCGCGCCCGCAACTTCGCCCGCTGGGCCGAATGGCGGCGCCCAGGTGGAGCGAGAGCCCCGCACCGCGGTCATCGCTCTCAATAGCGAGCCGGCGGGTCTCGCTGCGTTGAATCCTGGGGCGAGTGGGTTCGGGGCAAATTTCGCTGTGCGTCCGTTCAGCGCGTTTCTCGAGCTGGTCGACGAGCGAGGGAACGGCCGTCCCTATCTGGCAGAAGGGCTGCCCCAGCTCAACACCGACACCTGGCGGGTTTTCCCTGATGGGCGCATGGAAACACGCTATCGGTTGAAGCCAAACCTTACCTGGCATGACCGCGCCCCACTGTCGGCCGATGACTTCGCATTCGCGTGGAGGGTCTACACCACTCCGGAGGTAGGCGTCCCGCAGGGATTCAGCGCACCGATTTCGATCATGGAGGAGGTTCTGGCTCCGGACAGCACGACCGTCGTTATCACCTGGAAGCGGTTGTATCCGGACGCGAACCTCTTGCAGTCTGGAGGCTCGACGAATCTCGGCCTGGCCCCTCTGCCCAAACACATCCTCGAAGGGCCTTATGCCGCGGCCAACTGGGATACATTTCCCAATCTGCCCTTTTGGACCACCGAATTCGTCGGGCTGGGTCCTTACCGGCTCGACCGCTGGGAGGCAGGCGCATTCATCGAGGGTGTCGCATTTGACGGCCACGTCCTCGGCCGGCCGAAGATCGACCGCATCCGCCTGGTCCCCTACACGGACCGAAACACCGCCTATGCCAGCATGCGCGCGGGCGCCTACCAACTCGCAAGCCAGCAGGTGCTCACTTTCGAGCAGGCGCTGAACCTCAAGCGCGAGTGGGACACGACGAACGGGGGCGCATTCTTGTTCACGCCGGCGTCGACGCGCCACTTCCTATTCCAATTCCGGCCGGAGTTCCTCGGGTCGCGCGCGCTGATGGACGTCCGTGTGCGTCGCGCGCTTGCCCACTCCCTGGACAAGGTTGCGCTCAGCGACGCCCTGTGGAGCGGAGAGGGCGTGCTGCTCGACAGTATCTTCTCTCCCCAGACAGACTACTTCCCGGTCATCGACCGCGCCATTGTCAAGTATCCCTACGACGTCCGGGTCACCGAGCGTCTGATGGGCGAGGCGGGTTTTGCGCGGGGCGCCGACGGCTTCTATACCAGTCCAGGCGAGGGACGCCTGTCATTCGACGTTCGCGCCACGGTCGGCCCAGAGTCGGAGTCCGAGCGGTCCACCGCCGCCAGTGGCTGGCGCCAGGCCGGCTTCGATGTAACCGAGTCTGCCTTGAGCATCGCGCAGTTTGCTGACGGCATGGCGCGGGCAAGCTTCGAGGGTATGACCACCAACACTCAGAGCGCCCCAGAGCTGACGATGTCTGCCTCATTCGTCACGTCCCAGACGGCGCGCCCCGAGAATCGATGGAATGGGATCAACCGCGGCGGCTGGTCTAACGCAGAGTACGATCGCGCAGTCGAGGCGTTCAACACCGTGCTGGATCCAAACGAGCGCACCCAGCAGCGGGCCGCCATCGCACGCATCTTCAGCGAGGAGCTACCAGGCGTCATTCTGTATTTCAACTTGAACGTACACCCGCGCCTGGCGGCGCTTACCGGCCCGGGGAACGCGTCTGCAGTGTCGACGCTTGGGGTCGCCTGGAACATGCACGAGTGGGAAATGCGCTAACCAGCCGAATGTCCGAGAGGCTCTCACTTCCCGATTGGAGGACACCATGTTTCATCGTCCCTGTACTCGTCCCCTGGTTATGGCTCTGCTGGCGCTAACTGTTGGGGCGGCCTGTAGCCCAGGGCTGCCGGCTGGCCAGACGTCGAGGGAGCAAGCTCAGGTTCAGCCCGGGTCGACGGGGCCTAGGGGCACCCTCAAAATCGCCTGGTTCAGAGAGCCGGAGTCGCTGGCGGCCAAGTTCTACACCGGGCCAGGGATGGCCGAGTTCGGGTGGACCTTCAACTCCTCCCTCACGTACCTCGACTTTGCGGGCCTACCGCATCCGATGATGGCCAGCGAGATCCCCACCCGCGACAACGGGGGCTGGGTGGTGAACGCTGACGGCACCATGGTCACCACCTACCGGTTGAGGCCAAACATCCGCTGGCACGACGGGGCACCGGTCACCAGCCACGACTTCGCCTTCGCCTTCGAGGTGTACGCCGATCGCGATGTGCCGGTCTACACGCGCACGCCGGAGACGCTCATGTCGAGCGTCAAGGCCCTCGACGATCACATGATCGCCATCGCATGGAACCAGCCGTACGTGGGCGCGAACCTCCTGGGCTACCAAGCGCTGGACCCGCTCCCACGGCATCTGCTCGAGGAGAAGTATCGGACCAACAAAGCGCAGTTTGCGGACGGCGAGGAGTGGAGGGCCACCTACGTCGGCACCGGGCCATTCCGCATGGAGCGATGGGAGCCCGGGACGCGCATGGTCGCCAGGGCCAACTCCGATTGGTTCCTGGGGCCCCCGAAGCTGGACACCATCGACATCCGCTTCATCCCCAACAGCAATACGATCATGGCGAACCTGCTCAGCGGCGAAGCACACATCACCAACTCTCCGTCGATACGTGGGGCCGAGGCGGCAATGGCTCGTGACCAATGGCTAGACCGTGGCGAAGGGTACCTCAAGGTGTGGGAGACCAGGCTGCGCTACCTCCATTTCCAGCACCGCGAGGTACCCAACTGGCAGCGCGCGGTAGCGGACCAGCGGGTGCGACAGGCGCTGATGCACGCCCTCGACCGGCACGCTCTGGTGGACGGCGTGAACTTTGGCCTTGGAGGGCCCGCGGACTCCTTCTTCCTTCCTTCCGATGCCCTCTTCACCGAGGTTGATCGCGCCGTTTCCAAATACCCGTACGATCCTGCCCGAGCCACGGCCGTGCTGGCGGAGGCGGGCTGGCGAAGCTCGTCGGCGGGCGCCCAGTTGGCGGACCCCTCAGGGCAAACGCTCAGTATCGACGTCTGGAGCTCGGCGGGCACCAACGACGAGAATGAGATCGCGATCATTTCCCATTACTGGCAGTCCGTCGGGATCAACTCTCAGATATTCGTGATTCCGGCGGCCAGGCGCAATGATGAAGAGTTGGGCTCCGGCTTCACCGGCGCCCGCACGGCCGGGCGCACTATCTCGTCCGACAATTTCGTGTTCACGTCGGACAACGTCCCGAAGGAAGAGTTTCGATGGGCGGGCAACAATCGGGGGAGCTTCCGCGACGTCGAGATCGACCGGCTCCACAACCTGGTGATGACGGCGCTCGACGCCCCGCAGCGCCGCGACGCAACTCTCGCGCTGCACAAGCGGTTCACGGAGCTCGTGGGTATCGGCCATCTGTACTATGACGTCGAAGTGATCCTGGCGAGGAATGCCCTCAAAGGGCCGATTGGCAACTACGGGCCTCAGCAGGGCATCACATGGAACATCTTCGAGTGGGAGCTGACCGAGTAGGAGCGACGGGACGGGCGGGTGGTTTGGCCTGGGCGCTCGCATCCGAGCAGGTGTGGATCAAAGTCAGTTGTCCGCGTGTCCATATCGGGCGCCACCTTCAGACGCGAGCGTCCAGAGGCGCGACGGAGTAATGGGCAAAGCGCCAATGCGAATTCCGAGCGGTTCGAGCGCATTCTCCACGGCGCTCGCGATCGCCGCAGGCGCGACCACCGCGGCGCCCTCGCCGACGCTCTTCGTGCCCAGAGGCGTGAATGGCGATAGCGTGGCCAGGCGGTCGCCCTCGATCATCGGCACGTCGGCGGACGTCGGCTTGAGATAGTCCATGAAGCTCCCGCTGAGGAGCTGCCCCTCCGCGTCGTAGACGAACTCCTCCAGCAGCGCAGCGGCGATGCCGTGGACGACGGAGCCGTGGATCTGCCCATCCACGATCATCGGGTTGATCTCACGTCCGCAGTCGTGGACGATGACGTATCGCAAGACCTTTGTTTCGTAGGTGTCGGGGTCCACTTCGACGAGTGCAACGTGCGCAGCGCTGGGGAAGCTGAGCTGGATCTTGACACGTCGGTTGGCGTCCATCCGGATTGCCATCGGATCTGTATGGACGTGGACCACCTCGAGTCCGGGCTCATCGATTTCCGCCTGGTCCGGCGCCAGGCTCCCGTAAGCGCTCGCCGCAAGCTCGGCGATTGCCACGCTTCGGTCAGGAACGCCGCGCACCACCGCGCGTCCATCGCGCAGCTCGATGTCCACAGCGGCGGCATCAAGCTGGCTGGATGCTCGGTTCAGCAGCCTGTCTCGGATCTTCTGCGCGGCGCCGATAGCGGCGGCGACATCCTCGCCGTGGAACTTGTTCGAGTAGTTTCCTGAGGTCATGACGTAGGGGTGCGTGCCGGAATCGAATGTCAGCGGCACCCGCACCTGGTCGGGATGGAGGCCAAGCTGGTCAGCCACCACCTGGGCGAGTGCCGTCGCGTGGCCCTGGCCAGCCTCCAGGCCACCGGTGTAGACCGTGACGGTACCGTCCATCTCCATTCGGATGCGCGCGGCCTCCCCCGCACCGGTTATCTTGGACTCGCCAATCAGCGCATTATGGCCCGCGTTGGAGATGCCTGGCTCGACCCCCGCGGCAATGCCAATACCGAGCAGTCGCCCCTGTGAGCGACCTTCTCGCTGCTTCTCCAGGGCCCCATCGTAGTCGATGATCTCGAGGGCCTTCCGCAGCAGGGCTGGATAGTCCCCACTGTCGTAGAGGTTCCCCGATGGTGTCTCATACGGAAACTGGTCCGGCTGAATGAAGTTGCGAAACCGCACCTCGGCGCGGTCGAGCCCGGTGGTGTGGGCGATGGCGTCCACCGTGCGCTCGATCGCGAGGCACATGACCGGCTTGCCGATGCCGCGATTGGCAACGATCGGCGGGCGATTGCTCACGACTGAGTAGCCTTCATACGAGACAGCCGGGACACGATAGCAATTGACCGTGTTTGCCAGCATCAGCACGTTGTGGCGAAGAGCGAAGTCCAGCCCTGCCCCTTCGTTCACGATGCCCCGAATCCGCAGAGCAAGAATCTCCCCGTCATTGGTGATGGCCGCCTCAACGTCGACCTGCATATCGGCTGACTGGCTGAGGGCAAGGGCCTCGCGACGGTCCTCGATGAATTTCACCGGCCGGCCGGCTTTTCTGGCCAGGAGAGCGAGACTTATCAGGTTGAGCGGGCGGAGTTTGTTGCCGAAGGCGCCGCCCATCCGGGGCACGATGAACCGAACCTGGCCGGCCGAAACCCTCAACGCGCGAGAAATACCGCCCAGCTCCTGGCCCGGCATCTGTGTATGTCCCCATATGGTGTAAGCGCCGTTTGAGGGGTCGTACTGTGCCATTGAGCCGAACGTTTCGAGGGGTGTGGACGAGTAGCGTTGGATGTCGATCCGCTCGCGGACGATCTGATCCGCTCGCGCGAAGGCTTCGTCGACTCCTCCGTAGACAAACGTGTCGTGCCAGAGCACATTCGTGCCGATCTCATCGAACACCAGGGGGGCACCTGGCGCCATCGCGTCGGCGGCCACCACCAGCGGTGGCAGCGTCTCGTATTCCACCTCGATCAGATCGAGCGCATCCTCGGCTGTAGCACGGTCCACGGCGGCCACAGCCGCCACGGGGTGGCCTACGTAGCGCACCTTGTCATGGGCCAACGCGTACACATTCGGGGAACCGGCGGCCTTGATTCGCATGCGTTGGGGGTTGGCGTTGCGGGCCACATATTCCCCGGTCATCACCGCGCACACGCCCGGGAGAGCCTCCGCCGCGGCGGTGTCGATGCGAACGATGCGAGCGTGGGCGTGCGGGCTTCGGAGATAGGCCGCGTGCGTGATCCCCGGCAGCGTCAGGTCATCCACGTATTGGCCCAGGCCCGTCAGCAGCGCGCGGTCCTCAATGCGAGGAAACGGCTGACCCACCCAAGTTGAGTGCTGAGTGCCGAGTACTGAGTGCTGAGTCAAGGATGTTCCCTCTCCCTTTGGGAGAGGGCTAGGGTGCGTCTCACGTGCCGGCCTTCCCTGCCAGGGCAGCAGCGGCGGCCTGGACCGACTTCACGATGTTCACATATCCGGTGCACATGCAGAGATTGCCCGCCAAGGCAACGCGGATTTCCCGCTCGGAAGGCGACGGGTTGTCCTCCAGGAAGGCGAGCGCTGCGAGCACCATGCCTGGCGTGCAGAACCCACATTGGAGTCCATGATTCTCATGAAACGCCTCCTGAATCGGGTGCAGCTGATCGTCCACCGCCAACGCCTCGATGGTGGTGATCGTTGTGCCATCGGCCTGTATGGCAAAAAACAAGCAGGAGCGGATGGGCTCGCCCTCGAGCAGGACGGTGCAGGCCCCGCAGACACCGTGCTCGCACCCGATGTGCGTGCCCGTAAGTCCCAGATCAATACGCAGAAAGTCGACGAGATTGAGCCGCGGCTCGACGTCCGCTGTGTGCTGCGTGCCGTTAACAGTCATCGTCACGGATCGCTTCACATCAACGCCCCAGTCAACATCGGCGCTCATACCATTCAGTGCGCAAGACTCGCGTCCAGAATGGGGCCGCGCCGATTATACGGACCGCTTGGTGACCCGTTCCCGTTGTCGGAATAACCGTGTCACCTCCAGGCGTTCTCATTTATGATTCCAACATCACGGGGACGCTGGGTATCGACAGGGGAGAGGATTAGGCGATTGCAGGCCGAGGTGCCCTCACACCTCGTTAAACAGGGGGCAAGCCAATTAAATGGCAACGACTACGCATACGCTGCCGCTGCATAAGCGGTAGCCGTTCCTCACGGCCCCACCTCGGCGGACTGTGAGCGAGCGCAAAAAAGTCGAGGTGCTGCGCGACCTGCCACCGGTGTGGGGCGCGAGTAAGCCAAGGCCGGTTGGCCAGACGGAACCCAGTCGGCGGGGGTCCGGAAGGCGAGGAATCAAAACGCCGACTACGCCTGGAGTAGATCGCCGATCGACTCGCTCTGGACGGGGGGTTCAACTCCCCCCCGTCTCCACCACTGTGTTAGCTTGCGAGTGTCCGCCTCGGCCAATGTATGAGCTTGCCAGTATCCGCCTCGATTAGCGATGGCGGTCCCTTCGCAGTCCGTTCGTGATCCTCTGAGCTTCTTCGTACCGAGGAAATCGAGTAGATCTGCACCGACTCCTGTCGGTTCTTCAGATGGATGAAACCCACCTCTTCAGCATCCGCGTGCTTCAAGCGCCCATAAGTGCTCGCGGAAACTATCACGCATCCCCCCCTGGCCTCCTGGCAGAGCCGGCTAGCGACGTTAACCGCGTCGCCGAGCGCAGTGTAGTCCATCCGCCGCTCAGAGCCCACGTTGCCGACGACCATTTCACCCGAGTTGACGCCGCAGCCGACCGACAACGGCGTTGACAGCGATGGATGGACGACCGATTCGGCGGCCCGGACAATCTCCACCGCGGCGCAGACGGCCCGGCTCGCGTGGCCGCGATGTTGAACCGGCGCTCCGAAAATGGCCATCAATCCATCGCCGGTGAACTTGTCGACGGTACCGCCGTACTTGAAAACAGCATCGACCGCTCGCGTCAGGAAGAGGTTGACAACTTCGACAACGACCTCCGGCGCCAACGTCTCAGACCAAGTCGAGAAACCGCGAATATCAGAAAAGAGCACCGACGCGTCCGTGCGCACGCCGCCGGGCAGAGCGAGATCCTCCCTCGCAATCAGCATATCTGCAACGCTCGAATCGACGTAGCGCTCCAGCGTTTGGCGCAGATGCAGACGCTCAACCTCAACGAGACGCTTGACGCGCAGCAATGACTTGACGCGGGCTCGCAGCTCGTGGGGCTCGAATGGCTTGGAGACAAAGTCATCCGCACCAGCCTCGATGCCAGCCACTCGGTCCTCCGATGATGCAAGAGCGGTTAGCAGGACTACCGGGATGTGCATGAAGTCAGGATGCTCCTTGAGACACTGGCAGGCAGTGAAGCCATCCATCTCGGGCATCATTACGTCGAGTAATATCAGATCAGGTGGCGTGCGCTCCACGGCGCGCAGACAGGCCATACCGTCACTTGCCGTTTCGATGTCGCAGCCCAGAGGCTTCAAAATGGCTTGCGCGAGCATGACGTTCGATGGCTGGTCGTCCACTATGAGAATACGTGGGGGATGGTCGTTCATTGCGGCGCGGCGACCTTCCCGAGGAACCCCGCCACGGTGGCAGCGAACTCCCTCGCGTTGATCGGCTTGGTGATGTAACCGACACAACCAGCTTCGAGGCACCGTTCTGCATCACCCAGCATGGCATTGGCTGTTAACGCCACAACTGGAATGTGGCTTGTCGCCGGGTTGGCTCGAATCTCACGTGTAAGTGAGAGGCCGTCTTTCCCCGGAAGCTGAATGTCCATGAGGATGAGGTCGGGGGCCGTTCCACCGAGTCTTTCCATGGCCTCCTCAGCCGACTGGGCCTCCTCGATGCCGTAGCCAGCTCGGCGGAGAAGCGCGCGGGCGAGGAGGAGGTTAGCCTGGTTGTCCTCAACGATCAGGACCACGGGTGGCGCATTGTCTGTGGTGTACATCGGCTAAGCCGCCGGCCGCAGCTGACGATTGACCTCGCGGAGCCAACTGATCAGGTCGGCTTGAGCCAGGTCTCCCTTCTGAAAGGTCGCGGCCACTCGGCCGTTCAATGCGAGCTTCTCCTCAGGCGTCAGGTCCTTGGCCGTTACGATCAGGATCGGGATGCGACGCGTGGCCGGGTCTTCCCTTAGTGCTGTTACGACGTCGAAGCCGCTAACGGTTGGCATCATGAGGTCGAGAAGGATCAGATCCGGTTGCTCTCCGCGAGCAATGTCGATGCCCTCGGCGCCCCCGAGGGCGCGAATGGGTGTAAACCCGGCTTGGGCCACGGTGGCTTCGAGCAGGTCCACGCTGGCAGGATCGTCGTCGACGATCAACACCCGTAGGTCGCGTGCTCCGCGTGCACCGGCCAAGGACAGCCGCTCAAACCGCGAAAGGAGCATCTGCCGATCCACCGGCTTGACAAGATAGTCCACCGCGCCAAGCGCCCCGCCCAGGCTTAGATCATCAACAACCGAGATGATCATGACTGGAATGTCGCGGGTGCTCTCATCGACCTTCAAGGCTCGCAAGACCTCCCAACCGTCGAGCTCCGGTAGAAGTATGTCGAGCGTGATCGCAACCGGGTGTAACGTGGTTGCTTTTTCAATCGCCTGCTGACCATCGGTTGCTACGGTGGTTCGGTAGCCGGCCTTTCCCAGATAGAGCGCCAGAAGACTGGCAGCCTTGTCGTCGTCTTCCACGATCAAGACCAGGGGGCCATCTACACCGTTGATTGGCTCGGGTGCCGCTGGACCTTCTGGTCGACCTTCACCCAAAGTGCCCGACTCATCTGCGAAGCTGGAGAGGGCAGAGACACTCGGGAGAGCAACCGTGAACGTGGCCCCCTGACCCGGTGTGCTGTCCACCCAGATTCGTCCACCGTGAAGCTCGACGAGCCGCCTCGTGAGCGTTAGTCCGAGCCCCGTGCCCTGGTAATGGCGTCCTGGGCCAGTGTCAAGCTGCTGGAACTCAGCGAACACTCGCTCTCGGTCCTCATCGGCAATGCCGATCCCTGTGTCCGTGACCGCGATCTCAGTTGTGTCGCCTACCGAGCGTACAGAAACGGTGACCCGCCCCTCCTCCGGCGTGAACTTGATCGCGTTCGACAGGAGGTTGTAGAGAATCTGTTTGACCTTGCCACCATCGGCCTGCAACACGACAGCGGGGTCCACGTCAGCAACCACCTGAATTCTCTTGGCAGCGGCGAGCGGTGAAAGCGTCGCGCACACTTGCCTGATGACCAATTCCAACTGGAGCGCCTCACAGCGCACGCTCATCTTTCCCGCCTCGACTTTTGCAAGGTCCAGGATGTCATTTATGAGCGAGAGGAGATGCTGTCCGCTGCTATGGATGGTTTCCAGGTAGACACCGCGTTCTTCCGCGTCATATTCGTCTTCGTCGGCGCTCATCAGCAGGTCAGAAAAGCCGAGAATCGCGTTGAGCGGGGTGCGCAATTCGTGCGACATGCTGGCGAGGAATTCGCTCTTATGTCGATTGGCCAGCTCCATGAGCCCGTTTTGGCTCCGCAGCTGCTCAACGGCCTGCGCCCGCGCCAGCGACAGCGCAGCTTGAGCGGCGACGATCTCCGCCATCTCGGTTTGCGCATCGTCGAAGGCATCAACTGCAGAAGACTCCAGAGCGAGGACGCCGATGACCTCTTCGAGGTGGCGGAGCGGGACCGCCAGCGTCGTGCGGCCAGGACTGCCGTTGGCCGCGACTTCCACTCGGCACGGTCTCTCAGACCGTAGGGCTTCAGCCGCCGGGGAATCTGACTCTGCCCAACCGTTCCCCGAGGGGTGGTTGAGGGTGGTTCCCGCGGTTGCCACCACTTCAAGGCCCCCAGCAGGCCTCGCTAACAGGAGGCTGGCGCCTTCTACCGACAGGACCGCCCCCAGACTGGAAACGATCCGATCCGCGACCGGGCCCACCTCGTTCTCGGCCGCCACAGCCCGGCTCATGTCCAGCAGCGCCTGTCGAACGTTCGTCCGTCGTTCCGCCTCGGCGTACAGACTCTCAATCTCAATAGCAGGCGCTACCAACTCCACGAGGAGAGCCAGAACTCTGAGCTCGTCATACAGGAACAACGGTGTGCGCTCGGATAGAACAATCAGCAAGCCCCGAGGCTGGTCCTCAATGACCAGCGGAACGACGAGCGCGCTCCGTGCTCCCCCGAAGGCCTCGGCGAGTCGAGCAACCTCTGGATCACGTTTTGCCAGGTCTGACACAAGAACGGGGCATCGCTCATCCCAGGCTCTTGCCAGCATTGGAGACTGCGGGCCCACGACGATCGCGTTCAGGTCCGCGGCGCTGAGCTGCGCGCGATTCTCATCGTCCGGGTGAAGCTCCAACCAGTTAGCATGCTTTCCTACCGCGACGACCGCGGCCTTTCCGCCGACCGCCCGGACGGCCGCCGGGCCCAGGTGGTCGAGGGCGGAGATCACCCGTTCCTCGGCTGATCTCCCTCCGAAGCTCCCCATGAAACGGCGGAGCTCGGCCA
>JAERMM010000112.1:0-17608 GCA_016844585.1 Chloroflexota bacterium
ACGGCATTTCCAAGGTCCGCGAAACACGCCCCGGTTACAAGGCCGACATACCCGACTCCAACCACGGCGATCCGTGCCAAACTCGACTCCTCTGCCACCTCAGGTTCGCCGCGGGACTATAACAATGGCCTTTGACGGCCAGCAACCGGACGCTCGGCCGTGGGCTCGTGTCGTCGGCCCAGGTCCGACAGGCTCAGGTTTTCTCTCCACAGGAAGATGAGGCCTGCAACGACCACGGGGACGAGAAGTGTGAGATGGATCATGATCGTGTAGCCGGTTGCCTCGCCTGGGGTGGCGCTGAACACATCGGTAAGAACTCGCTGCAGCGCCAGGTCGAACGTACCAACGTAGCCGGGAGAGGACGGGATGAGCGTCGCGAGGTTTGCGAACGCTGTCCCGAGGAGGCTCGCCGCCAGCCCTCCGGGAACGTGAAAGCCGAGCATAACGACGGCGTACATGCTGCTCTCGATGAGCCAGGCCAATAATGAGAGGGCGAGCACGGTGGCGGCGGTCCGCGGGTTCGCGATGGGAGTGAGCCCATCGAGAATGCCGTCGACGAGACTTCGGCCGTGGGCGCGGAAGCGATCAGGCGTCAGCCCGACGATCGCGTATCCCATCTTGCGAGGGATTCGGGGCATGACAGCAGCCCACAGGAGGCCCCCCGTTGCGACCGTGAAGAGCGCAACGGAGAAGGCTGCCGAAAACAATAGCCAGCCGCCGGCGCCGGCCAAAACGATGCCCAGGGCAAGAAGGGCAGTCAGCGCAATTCCATCGAGCACTCGCTCCACGACGATCGAGGCGAGCGAGGCGCCGACGGGGACGGAAGCCCGTCGGGCGAGCAGGAATGCCCGGGCGATCTCCCCGAGACGGCCAGGAAGAAGGTCGTTGACGGTCAGGCCAATGACGAGTGTCCGAAATAGCAGACCGATAGCAACGGGATGTTTTGCGAGCAACGTCCGCCAGCGCAGGCTGCGAACATACGTCCCCACGAAATAGAGGGCCACGGCCGGCAACAGGAACAGAGGCTGGCCCGTACTCAGGCTCGCGCCGATCTCCTGTAGGGAGACGACGCGGAGCAGGAGAAAAACTGCTCCGACGCTGAGTCCGAAGCCAACGGCGGCCTTGACCAGACTTCCGCGGGTCACGGCGCGCTACTGTGCGTTAGCTCCATCAGCTCTGGCTCGTCGTCTTCGGTCGCCGCTGCCGTCACGCGTCGCATGCTGAGGTGCTCGTGGCTAATCAGCGCCAGCCCTGCTCCGGTGACAAGGAGATACTGCATCGCGTGGCTCACCGTTGCGATTGCCAATGCCGTCTCCTTTGTGACGCCGACGCCGATAACGGAAAGGGCGGCCACCGCGGCCCCATGAAAAGGTTTACCACGCTGAGCAAGAAGGCGGGAGCAGAAACGCTCTGGATTCCGGAGGGTGTGACGCTGAACACCCGCATGATCAGAGCGTAGGCCGTCATCTCACAGGTCCAAACAGCGATTGAATACGCGCCCAGCTTCAGCAGATCGCTCGGCTGTCTGATCCGCGCAAAGCCCGTCAGAAATGACAACACGCGAAGGTCAGCCCAGCGGTAGATGCGTTGTGGGAGAAATCGCAAGAGGAGGCCCATGAAGCGGAGTGCATGGGCCTCCATTCGAGCTGCGAGCCAAACGGTGACCGCGGCCGCGACGAAGAGAAGGGCCCCCACGACCTGGAGCGTGCGAATCTCAAAAGGCAGCTCGGTGAACAGCGAAACTACCGTCAGGATCCCAACCAATGTAAGTCCGTCGAGAATGCGCTCGAGAACGATCGTGGCGAGGAAAAATGTCTTCCTCTGATCGGAGTGTTTCGCGCCGATGTAGGCTCGGACGAACTCGCCGAGTCGCGCCGGGAACAGGTTGTTTACGGCAAACCCGACGATGACGGCCGTATAGGGTGCGAGTCTGGAGTCAAACCTGGGGCCCACGATGGTCCTCCATCGGGCCACGCGGAGCAGATAGCCCACAACTGTGACTAACAGGGCGGCGCCGACCCAACCGTATTGGCCTCGCCCAAGGCTCGCCAGGAACTCGTCAGGCTTGATGTCCCTTAGTGTCAGCCCCAGGAGTACAGCGGTGAGGACGATTCCTACTATCCATGCGCGTCGGGTCAATTGGCTCCGCCCGACGTCACTCGGCGGGCTCGGTATTGGGCCCTGGCGACGAGGACGCGCTGGGTTGAGGCGCCTCGACTTGGTAGCTGATGACGATGGCGCCCTGCGCGTCGGCGACCAGCAGTCGACCGTCATTGTCTACTTCGATGCCGATCGGCATCTGAAGGCGCGGAGTCGACGGCAATGTCAGCGGCGCAACTTCCCCATCCCGCAGGCGAACGACGGACCTATTGTCCGGCACCGTAGCGTAAACCTGGCCATCTGGGCCGATTGCGATGTACGGCTTGTTCGTAATCCCCTGGGCGCCCCACCCCGGAACACGGAACTGTCCGACTGGCGTGAGAGCTCCGTCGAAGACCTGTATGCGCTGGTTCCAGGTATCGGCAACGTAAATGCGCCCGTCTCGTCCTACAGCGATGCCAACCGGCTCGCGGAACTGGCCGGGACCACTCCCTTCAGTCCCATACGAACGCCTGAAGTTGCCGTTTTGATCGAAGATCTGAATACGCTTGTTCCCCGTGTCCGTAACCAGTACGTCACCCGCGGATGTGATCGCGATGTCTCGTGGCCCATAGAAGGCCCCAGGCTCCGTGCCTGCCTCGAATCGCCCCCATTTCGCCAGGAAGCGGCCCTGCGAGTCAAACTTCTGTACCCGGTGGTTCCAAGTGTCGGCGACGAAAACAGAGCCGTCGCGAGCAACCGCGACGCCCCACGGTTCGTTGAACTGGCCGTTGCCATCGCCCTTCGATCCCCAGGATCGCTCGACCGACCCGTCGCGGTTGAAAATGGTGACCGTCGACGTCGTACCGTCGACGACGTATAGCCGTCCAGCCTCGTCCACCGTGATTCCCTTCGGGTCCCGAAGTCGATTCTGGCCGTAGACAACGATGTCCTGCACGGATATCGGGATGGCTTCTACCGATGCCGGCGCTGGCGCTCTGGGAGCCGCGGTGGGTGGATCCGTGGATTGAGCAACGCCACCCGCCAGATCCTTTCGCACGTAAAACCACAGGTCGCGCGCGCCCAGCGGCGGGTTGATCAATTCTCGGAAGATGATGTACTTGAACAGTTTCCCTCGTGCCACCGGGTCGAGCAAGGCCTCGGGAATCGTGTTCCAGGTCAACTGCTTATAGTCCTCCGGATACCACCAGTTCAGTCGGAATTTGTTGCCAGCATAGTCGCCGAGATCATCTCGTATTGGGTCAAGGTTTGTCCCCATGGCCAGAATCACCGGGTACTTGCCGCTCGAGAAATCAGACGGTAGGGTGCGGCGGAAGTAGGTCTTGGCCTTGTAGTCGCGGAGGTACCACTCGAACGGCCAGGTCACCGACTCGTGGTCGACCTGCTGGCCACCGACGGTTTCAGAGTAGCCCCCGTCGAGCAGCACGGGTAGGTCCTTGCGCAGTCCAAGCTGGTTGCCGAATCGATCGATCTCGCTGGTGATGAAAGGCACGTCGGGTGATGTTTGCACATACACGAGTATCTCAACGGGAACGTCGCCGTTCTTGTAAGTCAATTGCCACCCGGTGTGGATGGCATAGACGCTCGCCAGAAGCAGCCCTGTTGATCCGAGTGCCCCGAGCGTCTGCTTACGGGTGAGTCCGATGCACACTCTAACGGTCAATGCAATCAGCGCGACGACGACCAGTGCAAGGGCAACGCGTCGCAAAGTGACCGTTTGGGCGATGATTGGGAGCGAGTCCGCGCTGTTGCCCGTCGTAGCCCAGGCGACCAGAGCGGCAAACGCCAGGAGCGTAAGCCCGGCGACTCCCCATTGCCTCCCCTTTAGCCCCCATGGCTTTCGTAGTTTGCTGAGTGGCGCATCGAGTGCCAGGCCGGCAAGCATCACAAGGGGCATGGTGGGATGGACGATGAGCCATGGCATCTTCTCGCTCGCGTATGAGTAGATCGCGACGGACAGTACTGCCCACCAGCAGCAGAAAAAGAAGAACAGGGTCCGGGGGCGCCTTGCCAGGAACGGCGACGCCAGCGCTAGCACGAACGGCACGATCTCATAAAGCGGGATGAGCAAGAAGAAATAGAACCAGGGCTGGTTGCCGCGTGCCACTCCCTGCTGGGTTTGCCAGTACTGCAGCATGCCGGTCTTGCTCTCACAGTTTCCGATGGGTGGGGACCAGATCGCTGTGCACAGCCCCTCAATATTGGTGAAGAAAGTCGTGTACAGCGTCATCCCGATCCCGACAAAAATCGCGATGACGACCCCGAACCGACGCCAGCCTATGTCACGTACCGCCCCGAGGACCGGAATGTCGAACGGTCGCAGTTTCTCCACGGCGATCGCGAGGCCGATGAACGAGACCAGGACAAAACCGAAAAGATAGACGACGACTTTGGTGGCAAACATGAGCCCAAGTCCCACCGCCGCTGCATACAGATAGGCCGACTTGCGCGTGCGCAGCCATCCAAAGCAACCGACGACGACAAGCAACGTCTGGAAGGTCAGGATCGCCTCGTTGTGGCCGAAACGGGAGAGGTATAGAAAGGCCGGCCCGAACGCGAGCAGCGCTGAGGCTGCGATGGCCCCGGACCTTCCCAGCTCGTGCCGCAAGAAGTAGGGGAGAAACACTGCCGCGGTGCCCATCAGGACGTGCGGCAGTCGGAATGTCACCTCGCTGTCACCGAAGAGCATGAAGATCAAAGCAGTGAGGTGGAACACGAATGGTCCGTGCATGAGCGGGTCGTGCGAGTAACCGCGCCCGGTGTACAGATACCAGCTGTACATCGCGTGCAGGCTTTCGTCGTGGTGCATGGCACGAGAGCCGAGGTCGAAGAGCCGTAGAGCGAGCGCAATTGCCGTTATCAGGGCGAACGGAAGCCAATCATAGTTGCTCTTGGCTGCGACGACTGGCTCGATCGCGGCGCGCGGCGGCTCGACAACCGGGTCCGGCGGGCGTTCAGCTACCTGTGCCATGTCGATCTCCCGCCTCGTGCCGCCCTAGCGAGCGGCAATTACTATATCGCGCGGTTGGCCCTTCACTAGAGCGGCCCGCGACACCACCCACCTGGCAACCGCGAGCGGCGTCAGCTCGGTGCGGTCTAACTGAGAAGTCGTAACGAATGGAGTACCCGCGGACCTTCCCGTCAGACTTGATCCGGCTCGTTGTGTCGTCTCACGCACCGTGAAGACATCCACTTCGGGAGCGCTCCCCGCGTCCACGTGACGGATTCCTCGCCCGTACCAGCGCACGAGCAGTGGCGTGCCATCTTCGATGAAGAGCACGCGTCCAGAGTCGGCTCTGGAAAGGAGCGTCAGATCCTTTATCGCGTCGCGAAGATCGGATCTCGTTTCCTCCCTTGTGAGAAGCTCCGCGCCCGGGGGGCTACCGCCGAATGAGAGGCGCCCAATGGACCCTGCCGAGAACATCGCGAAGGACAGGATGCCCAAAAGTAAAAGTGCGAAAGATCGCTCCGTAGCCGGCACGTATTGTCGCCAACACGCAGGAATCAAAAGCACGACCCCAACGATCGCTGCGACCGTTGCCACCATCGACGGCTGAGTGGCGCCAACCGCCTGGGCGACCGCAAGTCCGACGATGCCGAGTCCCACGAATGTGACCGATAGCACGCCCGGTGTCGCCCCGCTTATCGTCCTGGACGAGTCGCCAAAGTTGAGTCGTCCGAGCATCATGGCCGCCAACAGGGCCGCCGGCGAGATCGGCAGGATCGCGAAGAGCGGCGTGAATTGCCCAAACGTCGCCGCCATCAGGAGGAGAAGCAGCGTCCACTGGCTGAGAAAAAGGACGAGGCGTTCTTGCCGCCGCATCCCCACGACCGCCCCCCAACTAGCGAGGACCAGCAGCGGACCCGCGTAGGCGAGCAGACTCGCCAGGTTGCGCGTCGGGAATGGTGCGGGCCTGAGCAGACCCAGCGCATTCCCCCACACGTCGCCGAGGACAAACCCGACGCCGCGCAGGTCCATTAAAGCGCCAGTGGAAGCGATGAGCGCGATGCCGATGCCGAAAGTCGCCGGACCAAGCGCATCTGTCCGGGGCATTTGCGGGTCCTCAGTCGCTGGCCGTTCAGCGGGAGGCGAGATCTGGCCGATCGCCCGGGAGAGAAGGCCTCGAAAATCATTGCTCCAGGTCAGCAGCGCTGCGACTGCCGCGGTCGCGAGGGCGATGACGGCGCCGCCGTCGTGTGACAGGGCCAGGCCGATGCCGGCGGCAAGCGTCCAGGGCGCCCACCATGGACGATCGCTGAAGAATCGCAAGCTGCTGGCCACAACCACCATGGCAATCAATGCGCTTGCGATCGATGGGTCCGCAACGCGCGAAAGCTGCACAGCTATTGGGCAGATTGCGATGAGAACACCGGCGATGACGGATGATTTCCAGCCGAGTGTCCGAGTCAGCAATGCGGGTGTAAGAGCAAGCGAGGTTCCAGCCAGAGCCGCGAAGAGCCGCGCTGCCACGTCGCTCGCCCCGAACAGCCAGAACATCAATGCGGTGAAATGGGTGAGCAACGGCGAGCCGGTCTCTACGAGTGAAGCAGCGCTCGAGCCCTGGACGGCCTGGAATGCCGACCAGGCGAATCCGACTTCAGACGGCGAAAGTGGCGCTCGGTCGATGAGAGCCAGACGAACCGCTCCTGCCACGAGTGCCACAACGCCCCACAGCAATGGCAGGCGCAGATGAAAGTCCAAATCAGCTGTCTCGGGACCATCCAGGGCGGGATCGAGCGAAGCCTGGACGCTTTCCATTGGCATCAACGCTGCGCGAATTCTTCGATTGAACGAACCGCGAATATAGTCGTACTTCCGCTCCGATAGACCACAGGCAAGACTCCATCAAGCCCGGATCCTGCGTCGCGCCCGTAGGTCTCGCGCTCGAGACCGCCTACGACGACGAAATCGATGCCCAGAAGCTGGACGCCCTCTCGCCAATCTCGGGGCGCCGCCGCCGCGGCACCCCGGAGCGCGTTCCCCGGCGCGGCGCTCCCCGGCGCCGTGTTCCCCGGCGCCGTGTTCCATGGAAGCGCAGCCAGTCCCACGATCGAGGGGTTCGGATCCGTGTAGATGCGGCGAGCTAGCTCCCTTCGCGCGTCAATCTGGTCGCCGACTCGGCGCCACTGCTGCTCGTGGCCGACCCACCCGAGCAGGGTCGGAGCACCCGCGAACGTTGAGATTCGGGCAGCGTCCGTGTAGTCGTTGCCAATCGCCTCCAGAACGCCCGAGCCCGGGTGGTTCTGTTTGAGCCAATCGATCGCCGCGACGTCGTCCGGTCGCGTGGCACGCAGAAAGCTCATCCCGTCAAGCGTCGGTTGGGCCATGAATCCTCCCACCTTCGTCCACGTTGCCGCAATGGGGTAAACGGTCCCGGCTGCGAGGAGCAGGGTGGACAGACCCAGCGTAACAGCCGCGGTCGCGGGAGCCCATACCGTCACAGAGCTTCGTGCGGGCGCGCTCTCCGTTGAGCTCGACGCGAGCGTGGATGCGGGTGTGGCCGAGAATAGGGTCCGAGCCGCTGCCAACAGCTCGTAGCTGATCAGCGGCGCCGCGATGCCGAGCAGAACCCAGCCGTCGTAGTAGAACTTGAATACGGTGTTCATCCTGGTACCAAAGGAGTCGCGGAGAAATACAACCTCCGGGACCAGAAGACTCCCGAGCCCAACAATGGTCAAGAGCGCTGTCGATATCGAGAGAACGGATGCCTCGCTGCGAACCCGTGTCCAGGCGAGGATCGTCCACAGCACGAGCGAACCCAGCAGCAACCCGAGCGTTGGCTCGCCCAACAACCAAAGGCCAAAGAACAGCCCGCCCGCGACCACGGCTGCCCAGCGATTGAGCGCACTTCGTTCGCTGAGTGGAGGGATACGTTCCGTACCCTCCCCTATTGCCGCGACCAGTCCACCCAGAACGGGCAGCACGAGAAGCGGGCCGAATAGAACCAACAGCGTGCGGAGCGGAGTCCGAACCGCAACCGTATCGATACCGAGTGGCTGCGAGTCGTAGCCTATGAAGTAAGGCGAGTAGAGGACTACAGCCAGAAATGCGACGCCGATTATGTCTTGGGCCCGTCCCATGATCGGTTGCCACGTCAGCATGCTGGAACGCAGCGCACCCGCCAGCACGGCGAATGCAAACAGCCCCCACAAGACCGGAAGGTCCCAGGTATTCAACGGGATGACAAACCCGAGCACGATGGCGGCTACCGCCGTCCGCATCGGGAACTGACTGAGTGGACTGGGCGCCACGAGTTGCTGCACAGAGAAGGCGGCAACCAGCACCATCAGGGGGATTGCCATGTAGTGAGGATGCAGATCTCCCAGGAGAAAGCTGAAGTAGGGGAACTCCGTGATTCCGTCGGGTTGGATGTTCGGGATGACCCGGGCGGCACGGAACCACCAGCCACCATCAGTGGGTGGAAAACCCTGGGTGCCGGTCCCAATATTCTTGATGGCCGAGGTCCAGAACGCATGGTCACCCACGCCCTGGCTAGCAAGCATCTCGCAGAATGCTTGCAGGTTCCCCATCACGGTCAGACCGAAGGCCCCCAACCCGCCAAACAGGAATGCCACTCGCGGCGGCGCCCCTCCCAGCCGTATCAGCGAGGCGACCAGACCGAACGTTGCCGACGCAGCCAGCGCAAGCACCGTCGCCACGGCGAGGTTGTATGCAACCGCTGGGTCCATAGCGGTCGCCTTGGCAACGAGCGCGTTGGTGAGGTACCCGAGGTAGTAGTAGGGCATCCCGTAACCCGCAAGCCACAGATCCGGGGCGGGCAGACTCTCGGCCTGAATCAGCGAGTGCAGGAAGGTCAGGTCCATCTGCTTTTCCTGCCCGGCGATAGCCGGCGTGTACGAGCGGACCACGACTGCGAGCAGGAAGACAACGACGAACGAAGCCTCGACCCCGATCGATGACACACGAGCCTCGGGCCAACTCTGTCGAACGCGTGTACCCCATAGCCACCAGCCAACCGCGCCCAAGACCACGGTGAAACCGACGATCGTCGGACCGGTGAACCCGGTGATGCCCAGGAGGCCCGTTGCCCACGTCGCATAAGCGACCAGTACGAGACCGAGCATCTTGGACGCCGAGTAACCGCGGTCGGGAAGGCCCGAAAGCAGGCGATTTGCCAATGGCAGGCTCGCGAGCCCCACCAATTCAATGGCAAGGAGCCAGAGAGCGACATCGACGATGCCCGGACGCAACATCGGCGGCCCGCTATCGCATCACGCGGTAGATCGTGACCGCTCCTTGTCGATAAACCTGCTGGAGTGATTCCGGCCGCCGGATAGAATGCTCGTTCCTGACCGCCGACGTAAATGTAATCGACGCCATATTTGGCGATGATCTGCAGGGCTATGTCAGGCGATGGCGAGCTGAACGCCGCATCAACATCCTTCGCGCGGTCGTCGACCATGTACGCGAAATCTCCACGCTGTTGCTTCTGATGCCAGTCCCATCCAAGCACGGTCGGCAGTCCGGTCCAGATTGACACCCGCGATCGCCAGTGGTAGAGGGGCGCCAGCCCCTCGAGGATTACCGGGCTGCCGTCCACGTTATCGAGCATCCAGTTGATCGCAGCGAAATCATCGGGCAGGCGCAGGTCCTGATCCTTGCCGTCTATGTACTTGGCTTGACTCATAAACTCCATGCCGTCGAGGCTCCACGGCAACTGGAGAAAGCGATGTTGAAGTTTCGCGGGCGTTCCGAAGATTGGATAGGTGAACAGACACAGACCGAGGATGGCCCCTGAGACTGCGACCCAGCGGCGCTTTCCCCGCAAGAGCCGTCGCGAACCGGCGGCACGGCGGACGAGCAGCGTTAGGAGGACGCCGCAGGTAACCGCCATGAACAGCCAGGCCTGCAAGTAGAACTTGAACACGGTGTTCATACGGCCAATGTCGCCCTTCAACACGAAGATCTCGACGCCAGCGGTGATGGCGAGCGAGGTGGCGGCAAGCAGGAAGGCAAACAGCATCCCTGGCGCCGGCCGTCGAAGCGCTATGACCACTCCGATGGCGCCCAGACCAACGGCTGAAATTCCGACCACAGGGAGCCCCGCCAGAAGAATGAGGGCCCCAAGGCAGAGGACGATGATGCCCAGTCCGGCGGCTATTCGATCCAGCGGGTGGATGACTTTGAGGCTCGTGGTGACGTCCATGCCTCGCATCGGAGCCGCTCCGCCGAGTGTCCCGAGGGCTCCCAATGTTCCGAGGGCTCCTAATGTCCCGACGCCCAACCGCCCCCGCAGCGCCCACAATCGAAATGCCAGGTAGCAGCCAAGGAATCCCAGGAAGCCGCCCATGATGATGAGGTAGTGCGGAAGTGTGGTCTGGTTCTTGGTCAGCTCGAGCCCGGTATAGAACAACTCGTAGCGGCGCAGGAACGGCGCAATGAAGACGCTGCTTGCTATGACCACGAAAGCCGCTAACGCCAGGGTTCTCCCCGCTACGGCGTCCCAGTGCCATCCGCGCCGGGTGACTTCGGCAATGAAGACCGAGAATGTGACCAGACCGATGTAGGTTGGGTAGTCCCACGAGTTGGTCATTCGGATCAGGCCGATTCCCAGCGCCGCCAGCAAGACCGTCATGCCACCGGGGCTCAGGACGGCCCTTGCACTGTCGGCCATGATCTCGCGCGGCTGCCGTCCACGCACCGTCGGCAGCCAATCTGGCTGTCGAATCAAATTGATTGCCAGTCCGAGCACCATCAGCCCGAGTGGCATCGCGATCATGTGGGCATGCAGATCGCCGTACAGGAAAGTGAAGTAGGGAAACTCGGTGATCGGCGCGGTCCCCTCGGTGCTGATCACGCGGGTGGGGGCCCAGAAGTCGAAGTTCAATGGCTGCAGTCCCTGACCGCGGTTCACAATCAGGGCAACCAGGCCGTGTATCGCGCTCAGCGTGCCGGCTACGCCCGGGATCGCGCTCTCAATGGGCGCGCGATCCACCTTTGCGAGCCAGTCCATGAGCTGCGTAAGCCCATGGAGATTGCCGGCCACGACCGCAAGGACGGCCGCGGTGAGCCCGCCGCCGAATGCCCACAGCTCGCGCCGGGTAGATGTTCCCTGGCGATGGATCAGGAGATTGAACGCCGCGGATGCTGCGTTTATGGCCGTCAACGCCGCAATCGTTGGGATGGCCAGGTTGTAAGCTACCCACGGCACGATGCCGGTGAGCTTGGTCAGCGATGCCACGATGACCTGGCCGAAGTAGTAGTAGTTGATATAGGCGCCCGACATCCACGGGTCATACGGTGGGAACCATGAGGTCTTGATGATCGCGTTCAGGTACGCGAAGTCCATCGGTTTCTCGCCGCCGTAAGATCCGTGCCACAGGTCGGGGTTCGCAGCCCGCATGAGCGTGAATCCGAGGAACGCGGCGACAAACAACCCTTCGGTCGCCAAGATGACCCGCCGTCGTTCGCCCCAGAACGCCACGATCTCACGCCAGTGTCGCTGCAGGACGATTCCGGAGCCGAGAGCCAGCAGCACTGCCGCAAGCCCGATCGAAAGGCGTGTGTACGGGAGGACGTGCAGGCTTGCCAGTAGCCATGGGATGTATGCGATCGCCAGTATCCCGACGGTCTTCGCCAGCGCGAAGCCTCCATCAGCCAGGCGCTGGCAAATGAACCAGGTGAGCGGCAGCGCCAGCAAGGCGATGACCTGCACGGCGAGATACCAGACGACCAGCGGCATGGCGTTTGCTAGAGAGCCACGGTCAAACATATCCCGCCATGTGCCGCCAGCGCGGTCCGCTGCCGCGTCTTCCGTGCTCAACAGCAGGCCGCTCGATCCCACGTTGACCGGCCGAAGGCCTTTCATCACATTGTCGAGAGGCACGCTCTCGAGGATGGCGCGCGGCTGAGCAGCCGAGTAGCTGGCGCTCTTCTTGTAGATCGTTACCTTCGGGTGCTCGTAGACCGTGAAGATTTCTTCCGCGTTGTCGTCGTTCAGCTCAATGCCTAGCAGCGATGGGCGGGAAGTGAACTCGATGTAGTCCGCCTCGTCCAGCTTGCCGAGCACGATGTTCCGCTTTTCGACCGTGTCCTCGTAGTACAGGGGCAGCTCGACCCCGGTGTAGATGTTGCTTTCTCGCCCGTTTACGCGAAGTGGCAGGGGATCATCCCAGTGCTCCCAACCGATGTGGGCGCCTCTGGGAACGTTGGCGTAGATCCATTCGGATGCCGTGACGCGCGTCGTCGGACGCGTGTAGATCCCCGTGAAGGCCAGTCCGTAAAAGATCGTCCAGCCGATGACCACGACCGCGGCGCCGCGAGCCGCCCAGCCGAGTGCACCCGTCCGAGCCCAGCGCCAGAGCCATAACACGAAGAACGCAGCAAAGACGGTTAGCTGCGGGTAGATCAATAGAGGAAGTTGAGCCCGATCCATACGATCGGGAGCGCGTAGAGGAAGTACGTCCGTGGTGCGCGCAGCAGCCGCACGATTCCGAGCATGAAGCCTACCCACGCGACGATGGCGAACGGTGGGCCCATTCCCCACAGCGTCATATTGGTGAATTGCCAGACGTACGGCGTGGTGCCTGCCCATTGGTGGCCGGGTGGATAGTCCGCCTCCCCGGTCGCGAATCGTTGCCACACCTGCAGATCCTGAACCCACTTCGGGTTCAGACCGATGTCGAAGATGCCCGGGCCGGCGAATGCGTATGGCTGGCCAACGCGGAAGACGACGAATACGAGGACGCCGGTTATCAGCAGTCCCGTAATTAGGTCCTCAACCAGGTAACGGCGTCGTCGCTCGTCCGTGTCCACCTGTCGCGTGCGGTACCAGTAGGCCCACGCGGCGGCCAAAATGACGACCCCGAACATGAGCGCTGTGATTTTGGAGGCGACCGCGAGTCCCGTGGCAACCCCGACAAATGCCCAGTCGCGCATCCCTCCCGTTTGCGCGGCACGCAGCGCAAAGTAGAAGGCTGCGGCGGTGAACAGTGTCACCGTGGACTCAGCGGTGAAGAAATGCGATGCCTGAATCTGCAGAGCGGTGAACGCGGCCAATAGCGCTGCGAGCAGCCCAACACGCGTATCGAACAACCGTCGTCCAATAAGAAAGACGAAGCAGATGGTCAGCAGATCTGCCAGCGCCGACAGGACGCGGCCGAGCAGGTGAATCTCGTAATAGCTCGACATCTGCCGAAGATGGGCTAGGAACTCGCCGATGGGATTGTCTGAAGCGACGGCGATGGACTGCGTAATCCCCTGAATTGCATCGGCGACGGAGCGCACAAAGAACAGAGGCAACGTACCGTAGATGTACGAGCCGAAGTCGTTGTTGTACGGGTTCAGCGGTGAACGGGCAGTATCGAAGTACAGATCGATGCTGCTCGGTAGCTGAATCTTGGTCTCTACCATCGTGATGAAGCGCTCGTCGGGATGGAGGTGCTGGCCCTGGTCCCAGTCCAGGCCCACGAGGCGCAGCCCCGCCGCCATGAGCAGGATGACCGCGAGGGTTACCGCGGTTGTCGCGCGCTGACGATTCCAGAACGGCTCCACCGGCTCTTCGGGAGGCTCATCGGACGGACCCTGAGCTTCCGGACCGACTGCCTCGGTGTCCGCTTCGCCTTCGTTCGGATTGACGCTTCTCGAGCCGCTCTCAGCGGGAGGCAACGTGTCGATGCGTTCAGCGGAGAACATCGAGGCCACGGGCTCCTAGCTCGCTTTGCGTGCGTGAACGGCAATTCCCACGTAAGAGAGGCGTGGGTCCGTCAGACCGTCGTTCTGTCGATCTATCCAGTGCAGGAATCGTGCTGCTGCGTTGATCGGGTTGAGAATGCTGCCACTGTTCTCACGGGCTCGGAAGCGGTCTGCTGACTTTGCGAGCCCATCGGGGAGGAGCCCTCGCTGCAGCAGGTTCTTCCCAACGCCGTACACCAGAAAATGGTGGAAGGGAATGCAGTAGTGCGTAAAACTGATGATTTCGTCTACCACAAAGCCGACCGTCTCGAGGGAATCCCGGACTGTGGCAGTTGTGTAGAGGCGTTGGTGGTCAGCCCAGATGCCTGCGAGCCACCAGATATCGCTCGGAATGTGGGTATGTGCCACGGTCTCGAGGGTCCTGTTGAGCGGATCCCAGAGAAAAGGATAGTTCTGGTTCGGAACCGTCATCGTGTAGCTGCCGCCACGTCTCAAGACTCGCCGGACCTCGTGAAGCGCTGCGCGCTCGTCAGGAATGTGTTCTAGCACTTCAGTCATGAGGACCTTGTCAAAGCTGCTGTCCGGAAAGGGAAGATGCAGCGCATCGCCGTTGACCACCGCCGCGCCATTGCCGACCTCGATGGACGCTCGCTTCGCCGTCGTCGCGTCGCGTTCTAGCCCGACGAGTTCGCAGTCGTACAACTCCGCCAGCGCACGCAGCGTAAATCCCATGCCGCAGCCACAATCGAGAATTCGCTCGCCGGGCCGCGGATCAAGGAGGCGCAAGACAATCGGTACGCGCCTCTTGAATGCGGGGTCGAGCTCGTTGGCGAGCATCGCGTCCAACGAAGAAGCTGCATTGGTCGCGGAGCGGTCATGAATGGACGCTGTAGGGCTCCGTTGGCGTGGTAACGTTGCAAGCATACAGCAAGCCTATTTCCGAATGGGCCGGGTTGGGATGCAGGCGCACGGCGAATCCACGGTCGCTCAGGAACCCTACAAGGTCGGTGTGACTGAACTCTGTCACCTGGTCGTGGTATTCGAGGCAAAGGTGGCGTACTCGAGCGAGCGCTCCGGCGCTCGTGTTGAATAGGATCTGGTACTCCCCGCCCTCACAGTCGATTTTCATGAAGTCGCAAACGGCCAGGCCCAGCTCGGAGAATATGTGGTCGAGGGTGGTGCACGGAACCTCGATGACCTGAGAGTCTAACGTTGAAGCTACCTGAGCCGTGCTAAAACGGACGGCATCCCGCAGGCTCGTATTCAGCGCCAGACGTCCATCTGCGCCGCCCACCGCCAGGGGGAATGCTCGTACGTTGCTAACGGAATTGAGCTCCAGGTTCCTCTCGAGGAGAGCGAATGCCTCTGGAAAGGGCTCGTACGCATAGACGGCGCTCGACGGCCGTCCATGCGCGGCCTCGACTGAGAAGTCGCCCAGCCCGGCGCCAATGTCGATGACGGTCCAGCCGTCTTCAATCTCCACGCTCGCGCGCTCATAGTCGCGGTCCAGACACGTCTCCTTGACGATCCAGATATCCATCAGGCCACGGACGTAAAATCCAAGACGATCCCTTCTAAGTCTTATGAGGAATGGTGTGCGCGCATGCCCAGGCGCGAAAACGCAGAGAAGCGCGGCCCAGTTTTGCACCCCGAGGAGCAGAGTCGGGATTGACGACAGGTAGTACCACAGACGAGAGAGCAGCATGCGCGCTGGACCCCTCTTGTCCTGAGTTGATGGTTCGTTCAAATCCGCTGCATCCGTGCGCACGTGAGTGGGAGCTGTGAGACTCCTCGTCGTCGTTACCTACTACCATCCACACTGGACCGGACTAACAGCGGTCGCACAACGCGTGGCCGAAGGGATGGCCGATCGCGGTCACCAGGTCACGGTCCTCACATCTCACTTTCAGCGTGGCCTGGCGCGAACCGAGATGCTAAACGGCGTCCGCGTCGTCCGACTCCCGACCCTGATGCGGGTGAGCCGCGGAATGCTGATGCCCACCTTCGCGAGCGCGGCCGCCCGCCTCGTCAGTCAGAACGACGTGGTGCAGATCCACACGCCCATGCTTGAAGCGTCTCTCCTAACGACCATGGCGCGCCGCGCAGGCGTACGGACCGTCATTACGCACCACGGCGATCTCTTGATGCCTCCGACGCCGTTCGACCAGACCGTGCAGTGGATTGTAACAGCCCTACTGCGCCGAGCTTTCGCGATGACGGATCGGGTCATTGCCTACACGCAGGACTACATCGATAGCTCGCCGTTCCTTCGACCTTACGCGAAGAAGTGCGTGCCGGTCGCGCCCCCGGTCGAGATGTGCGAGCCGAACCTCGGCACGGCGATTGGCTGGCGAGATGAGCTCGGGCTCACCCATCGCCAGGTGGTTGGGTTCGCGGGCCGCTTCGTTGCGGAGAAGGGCTTCGATTACCTGCTGCAAGCCATTCCGTTAGTCGCCAGAGAGATGCCAGACGTTCGTTTCGTCTACGCCGGCGATCAGCATCCAGTCTATGAGGACTTCTTCGCCAGGTGTAGGCCGCTCGTGGATGCCGTTGAGCCGTATCTGGTCTGGCTCGGCCTTTTGCGTGAGCAGCAGAAGTTGGCTGATTTTTACGCCATGTGCGACGTCCTCGCGGTACCCAGCCGGTCCGACACGTTCAACCTGGTCCAGGTCGAGTCTATGCTGTGTGGCACTCCCGTCGTCATGTCGGACATTCCTGGGGGACGGGTGCCGGTAACGCTCACCGGAATGGGGCGACTCGTTCGACCCAGGGATCCGGTCGACCTCGCAACGGGCTTGTTGGACGTGCTGTCGAATCGATCCGACTACGTGCGCCCGCGCACCGACATCGAAGCCGTCTTCGGCCGCCAGCGTTCGCTGGACGAATACGAGCGCGCGCTCTTCGGCAGCCTTCAGGAACGGAGCTTCTTGTAACTAGGACGGCACCAGGAACGAGCGGAAGGGCCTGCCTCGCTGCCGCGAAGGATAGTCGCGGACCACACCCTCGGGGTACAGCGCGCGAAGCACCTCCAATGAGCGCGCGTCATCGGGATGCAGGATGTAGAGCTTGGGACCAGGCTGATCTACGTGCTGACGCGCTTCATCAATAGTCTGTAGCAGCCCAGTGTTAATCCAGGAGAAATCTCCGGACTCGAGCGCCACCAGTCGGAAATCCACCCAATGTGGCCAAACGGGCAGATACACGCCACGGACGCTGCCGGTGAGCAGTGCGAAGCCGCGAACCACGGCGCCGATCTCCTTCGTGTTGTATGTGCTCTGTCGATAAATCGCGTTGTAGTCGACAAAGTAGCGGTCCCAGTTTGTCCGCCACACTATCAGCGTGAGTGCGCCGACAAGGCCAGCGGCGCAAGCCACCTGCCAGCGCCGCTGCCCGATCATCGATCGGAGTGTGGTCCACACAAGTGGGATCGGCAGGGCCGCGAGGACGAACACCAATGGGATCACCGGGCTCGCTCGATTGAGATGCGGATTCTCGCCCGGGAACGCGATCGCCAGACTAGATGGAAGGGTCAGGACCAGGAGCCCGGCGACCAGTGTCGCCGCAACTACGTCCTTGCGGGTCCACGCGCGGTAAATGGCGTAAACCACTCCCAGCGCGAAGAGCGCGCCTGTGACCCAGTCGAGTGCAGGATCACCCGGTACGGACTCCACCCAGGATCGATCCCCCTTCCAGTTCCACATGAGCGCGACGTTCCAGACGTTTCCCAGGAAGGCCGCTAGGGGACCACCGACAATTGAGGCCTCGGCATCGGTCACCCGCGTCACGGAACGGCCCAGGAAGCTCTGTGGGAAGTCGACGCCGTAGCGAATGAGCGGGAGCGCAAGTATCAGC
>JAERMM010000112.1:17633-23529 GCA_016844585.1 Chloroflexota bacterium
CATCAGCCCGTAGGCCAGAGCCATCTCTCGAACCATCGAACGACGGAGCGTCCGAAGCCGTTCGTCAAAAATCAGAAATGCGGCCAGCGCCAGGATGATGAATAGCGGCACGAAGCGGAAGGCGGTGTAGCCGTAGAGCCCGAGCCCCATCGCGACGCCCAGCATGAGGAAATGGTTCCGACTGCGTCTGGTGATCGCGTAGTACGCCAGCCACAGGCATATCGCCGCATACAACGGCGAAAAGCTCGCACGCGCAGCGAACCGCCCGACAGCAACGTCCCATTTGGAAAGCGAGAGCAGCAGGGCCGCGAACAGGCCAACCGTCGGGCCGTACAGAGTGCGTCCGAACAGGTAGACAAACGGGATCTCCAGGACACTCGCGGTCACGGTCACCAGCTTGAGCGTCACGTACGTGTAGCCGGTCAGACCGGTCAGCAGCGACGCGATGTAGAACTGCGTTCCCTCGCGGCCGGCGTTCCGCGGGAAGAAAATGGGCCGCTCGCCAGCCTGGATCGTCTGAATGTCCAGATACTTCTCGGCGTGATCGCTGGTCATGTCGTACGGCACGTCGTCCAGGCGGTAGAAGCGAAACACGATGGCGATAAGGAGAATGGCCAACAATGCCGCGGTGTGCCACGAGAGCCGCCAGCCAATGCTTGGCATCTTTGGGGTCGCGCGAAGGTAGGCGACGATGCGATTCGCCGTCCCAGTCGGCTGCCAGAACAGGTGCAAGTACAGTCCAACGGCGGCGAGTAGCGAAATCACTGCTGGCGTGCGGAACGAGTTACCCCCGAAGCCGAGGAACGCCGAAATCGCGAGGCCGGCGATCAACAGCCCGATGTGTCGGGCCCAGCGGCTCGCCTCCGGTCCCTCGGGACCGGAGGCGACTTCGAGCGCGGTCTGGGCAGGAGACGGCTCCTGGGAGTCCGGTGGCGACGAGCGGAGGAAGCGAACAATAAAGAATGCGGCCGCTGCGTATGCGAGGACGCCGTCTGTTCCCGATCCGCCCACCAGCAAATACTGGGCAAGGAGAGCCAGGGCGAGGCCAACGAGCAGGGCTACCGGTCGGCGCGCCGGGGCAGACGGCCGGGCGGCCGATTCCATTCCATGCACATCTTCATGCTGATCGCCGACCGTCGAAGTCTCCATCGCGGTCGGATGATACTAGCGATGCCGCGAGCACCGCACTCTTCTAGCCGCGGCTCAACTCTCGCATTCGAGGTGCAAATGTCGGCCGAGCGGCTCCGGCTCTTCGTCGCGATCGATCTTCCTGACACGTGGCGGCACCGGCTGACGGAGGAGTCTGCGCGTCTCGAGGCGGCGTCGCCGGAATTTGCCCGATGGGTTGACGCTAGTCTGATGCACGTGACGCTGGTGTTTCTGGGATCGCAAGCCGCAAGTGCGCTGCCGTCGATCACCAGCGCGGTAGACGTCGCGGCGGCTGACTCGATCGGATTCTCCATGTCCCTCTCCGGGCTAGGCGCCTTTGGCACGCCCCGATCGGTCCGGGTCGTCTGGGCGGCGACTGAAGACCGACCCACCGGCGCACTAGCCGCCGTCCAGCGCCGCGTGGCCGGTTCGCTGAGGGATGCGGGCATCGTCTTTGACGAAGCACCCTTCCGTCCCCATGTGACGCTTGCGCGTGCTCGCAAAGGAACGACGCGCCTTCAATCAGAGGCGATGCACTCGGCGGTTGCTGCCCGCGCGCACGCAATCGCTTCTGAGCCAACCGCCTGCACAGAAGTAGTGCTGATTCGCAGTGAGTTGAGGCCGAATGGACCGGTTTACACGGCCTTGCACTATGCTCCGCTCGGGTCCATGCGCCAGAAGATGTAGGACTGGAACAAATGACTGGATTTGTTCAAGGTCGATCCGACGTCATCAGGAACTGGCCCGCGTGTCCACGCGCGGGCTCAACCAGACTGAAGCTATCCCCGGTCGCCAGTTCCACACCGCCTCGGCCCCTGAAACCTCCGGAAGGTACACGCCATCCACCTTGTCCGCGCGCACGAATTTGGCGAGAAAGTCGACTTGTCCTCGGCGCTCCACGCGCCACACCGCGCCCTCGACTGGGTCCAGCGCCCCGTGGCCGGATGGCTCCAACCGCGCCAACGCGTCATCGACGGCGAACGGCCCGCCATCATGAATCAGTCGCGGCGTGACAAATCCCGCCGCAGCCATGCGCTCGGCGAACTCGCCAAAGGGCAGCCGCGTGTCGCGCACCATCAGGTCGAAGGGCACGAACGGCGGGTGCGGCAGCTCGTACCGCGTCCCGTGCGCCTGCGCGAGCCACTCGCCGCACAGGCGCTCGCCTTCGTACAGCGCGCCCTCCAGTCGCTCGTAGGCCTCCTGCCAAACCCACGCCTCGAAGAGTTGGTGCTGCTCCCAGGGTGAGGTGTGGGCCTCGTAACCGGCGCGGGTGAGCGCCAGAATGCGACCGCCCACCTTTGCAACGGCTACGCACGACCCGTCGAGCTTCTCCTGCACAATGACGCGGTCGTGCCGATCCCGCGCCCGCTGGGTGCAGATGATCGCCTGACCTTCGTGGCAGTGATGATCGCCGGGCCCCAAACGGCTTCCAGGCAGATGGGGGATGGAGCCGTAGGCCTTGCTGCCCAGCGGCTTTACGTTCTTTTCAGTCACGGCTTTCGCTCGAGTCGTCTGGCCCGCTCTTGCGGACAGATCGTTTGTGGAGTATATCATTGGTAGCTATCATGAAGGGAGTTTACGTGTCCGAAACGGGCATTGCGAGGATCTTCATGCACGGGCGGAGCCAGGCAGTGCGTTTGCCCAGGGCATTTCGCCTTCCAGGTGATCGCGTGCGTGTGCGGCGCGTGGGAGATGCCGTCTTGCTCGAACCAATCCTGACAGACATCGACGCCTGGTTTGCTGAGCTGGACCGCTTCGCCGATCTGCCTTTCATGGAGGAAGGCCGTTTTCAGCCCGCGATGCCCGAGTCTGACGATCTCTTCGAGTGACCTACCACCTCGACACCAACGCCGTCATCGCCATCCTCCGCGACCGCCCAGTCGAGGTTCGCGCTCGGCTGCGCCAGGCACTGGACGAGGGAGCCTCCGTCGCGCTCTCTTCTATCGTCGTGTTCGAGCTCTGGTACGGGGTGGCACGAAGCCAGCAGCAACGTGCGAACGCGGAGCGTTTGGGCGTTTTTCTCTCGGGTAATGTTGAAGTCGTTCCGCTCGGCGAGGAAGCCGCCCAAGCCGCCGGGCGCCTGCGTGCTGCGCTGGAGGCGCAGGGGACCCCCATCGGGCCATTCGACTTGCTGATCGCCGCTCAAGCCCTGGCGAGTCGCGCGACCCTCGTCACGTCGAACGTATCAGAGTTTGCGCGAGTACGCGAACTCGCTTGGGTCGACTGGGCCGTAGCCCAAGAATGATCCCGCCGGCTCCCAGCGACTATGCCCGTTTCGAAGCGTCGCGTGCGCGTGTTGCCTCATAACTAAAACCGATTTTCGGACTTTCGGTGAATCGTTGACAGTCGGCCAGGCAGTGGCGGATAATCTGGCAGCTAAATACCCATCGACTGCGAAGAGAGCGAGTACGCGGCGTGCGCCGCCCAGCGAGTCGGATACGGTGAGAGCCGACCGAAGCGGCGCCGCGGAATGGGTCTCTGAGTCGCAGCCTGAACGTCCTTGACCGGATTAGTAGGCGCTGCCGGAATCGCACCCGTTATCTGTGCGATGCTGCTTGACGGCCCGGGGCTCCGCCCGGCCGGGTGGTCGGCTGCATAGAGGGGCCCGCACATGTGGGCCTGAACTAGGGTGGCACCACGAGTTAACCCCTCGTCCCTTTTGACGGACGAGGGGTTTTTGATTTGGCGAGAAATCAGGAGAGAAGCGTGGCGACGAAAGGCAGGCTGCTGACCGGTGATCGACCGACTGGGCCACTCCACCTCGGTCACTTCGTGGGCACGCTGGAGAACCGCGTCCGTTTACAGGACGAGTACGAGTGCTACTTCATCATCGCCGACCTCCACGTCCTCACCACCGCCTACGAGGACCCGGCTGCCGTCGAAGGCAACATCCGCGAGCTGGTGCTCGACTACCTCAGCGTCGGGATCGATCCAGATAAGAGCACGGTCTACGTCCAGTCGCTCGTTCCGCAGGTGGCCGAGATCGCCCTACTGTTCGGGATGCTGGTCTCGGTGCCGCGGCTGCAGCGCATTCCGACGCTCAAGGACGTCATGCGCGACCTGAAGCTCGAGACCGCCTCCCTCGGCCTCCTCTCCTACCCGGTCCTGCAGTCGGCCGACATCCTGATGGTGCGAGGCGAAGTCGTTCCCGTCGGGAAGGACCAGGTATCTCACGTCGAGTTGACGCGCGAGATTGCCCGGCGATTCAACGGCCTGTATGGAGAGGTTTTCCCGGAGGCTCAGGCTCTGGTCGGCCGAGTACCGACGCTGCCAGGAACGGACGGCAAGAGAAAGATGAGCAAATCGCTGGGGAACGCGATCTTCCTGTCGGACGACGAGAAGACCGTCGAACGGCGCGTCATGAGCATGTTTACGGACCCTACACGCCTGCGCGCTACGGACCCCGGGCACGTTCGAGGCAATCCCGTTTTCGCCTACCACGACGCGTTCAACCCCGACCAGACCGAAGTGACGAGTCTGAAGCGCCGATACCGGGCCGGAAAGGTCGGCGATGTCGAGGTCAAGCGAAAGCTTGCGCAGGCGTTGAATACCTTTCTCACGCCCATTCGAGAGCATCGAGCTGAGTTCGCCGCGCAGCCGGATCTGGTCGAGAGCATCATTCGTGACGGAAGCAGCCGTGCGCGTGCGGAAGCCGAAGAGACGCTACGCTCCATGAAACACGCAATGAAGCTGGACTACTTTCGGGAAGGCACTGCCTCGAAGGCGAAGCCAGACAGCCTGCCAACGTTTGAGGAGCTCGACGGTAATCGCCCCACGCGGAAATTCAGGATTAGGGAATGACAATCGATGGGTCGCCAGTTGTGAGCTACCGGGTTCAAGACTCTGACGAGGGTAGGTAGGTGGCACACACCCCCTCGCTTCAGGACGCAGTCCGTCTGCGGGGCTCGGCCGCACTGCTTCCGATCTACCGCGAATGCCTGGCGGACACCGAGACGCCGGTGTCGGCATACATGAAGCTGCGAGGCGCCGAGCCCAGCTTCCTGCTGGAAAGCGTCGAGGGCGGCGAGCGCCAGGGCCGTTATTCGATTGTCGGCACCGCGCCGACCGACGTTCTGCGCTTCGCGAACGGCGAGTGCGAGCGACGCGGCGCGGCGGCGGGGACTACGCGGTTCGCGTGCGCTGATCCGCTTCAGGTCACCGACGATCTGCTGAAAGAGCGGCGAGCTGTCTCAGTCGACGCGCTGCCTCGCTTCCACGGCGGCGCGATCGGCTACCTCGGGTTCGACCTGATTCGGTGCTACGAGAATGTTGGGCCGGCCAAGCAGGATCCGTACGATCTGCCCCTGGCGCACCTGGCTTTCTGCGACACGCTCGTCGTCTTCGACCATGTCAAACACACGATCAAAGTTGTATCGCACGCGCGACTCAACCAGGATGTCGCATCTGAGTACCTGGCCGCGACAGAGCGGATCGACGCCGTACTTGCGCGGCTCCGCCAGGCGCCCCCGCTCGGAGCGTCAGACGCAATGATCGCGGACGTTCCCCACGGGCTGGTACGAGCGCCTGTTGCGGACAGCAACATGACGAGGGCCCGCTACGAGGCGATGGTCGAGACAGCTAGGGAGTACATCGCGGCTGGCGACATCTTTCAGGTCGTGCTGGCCCAGCGATTCTCGGTGCCAACCGCGGCTTCGGCGCTGGACATCTACCGCGCTCTGCGGGTCGTCAATCCTTCGCCGTACATGTACCTGCTCGACTTCGGCGATTATCAGCTCGTTGGGTCCTC
>JAERMM010000113.1 GCA_016844585.1 Chloroflexota bacterium
GGTGATTCGCTTCATCGGAAAAACAAAGCCGCTATTTCGGACCGCGGCGCGGACGCGCTCGCGTGCCTCCTGCACCGCGGTATCCGCCAGCCCAACGATGTGGAAGGCCGGCAGCCCCTGAGCGATGTCCACCTCGACCTGGACAAGCTGCCCATCGAGACCAACCACCGCGCAGGTGCAGACTTTACCCAGCATCCGTGCCTCCATCCGGGCGCGATCATAGCAGAGGCTCAGCCGGCCGGATGACGTGGAGGATTCAACGAATGGCCGTCAGCCAGTCCAGAAAGCGCTGCAAGGCCTCATGCCACACCTCGTCGCGCGTGCGCCCGCTGCGCTTCGGCACGTGAAAAGCGTGGTTCGCTCCCTCCATGAGGTGGAGCGTGGCGGCGCGGACCCTGGCGACCGCGGCGCGTAGCTCATCGGGCGTCGCGAATGCATCGCTGGTTCCGGAGCAGAAGAAGGCTGGAGCCTCGATTTGTCCGAGGTGACGGTCGCGCATCCGGTCGGGTCGGCCGGGCGGATGCAGAGGATAGGCGAACAGTGCCAATGCATCCACCGGCGCGCCCCCGGCAGCGACCTGCGAAGCGATCCTGCCGCCCATCGACCGTCCACCGACTGCGAGCCGGTTGCCCACCGCGCTGGCGGCTTCGATTGCCGCAAGCCAGGTCGCTTCGAGCACTGGGTTGCGATCGGGCAGCCGACGGCGCTCCTCGGCGTATGGGAAGTGGAACCGAAGGCAAGCGATGCCATGGTCGGCTAGCTGCGCGGCTGCGAACGCGCCGAACGGATCGTCCACGTTGGATCCGGCCCCAGGCGCGTATACGAAGCGCCAATCCGACGTCGGCGGCTCCGCTGGGGCAGTCCACAGCCCCGTGACTGAGGTCCCATTCGCCATTGGGACTCGAACCGACCATGCCTTCATTACGTAACGATCCTCTTCTCGCCCAGACGCTGCGAGGGAGCCTTGCTCGGTGTATGGTACGGTCGGGAAGCACTGCGAGAGGCGCACGTGGCGTTGTCCAACGACGCGGTCCAGCGATACCTCCGGCTGCTCGGCCTGGAGCGTGAGCCGCCAAGTCTCGACGCGCTTGCCCGCCTCACTCGCGCCCACATCGACGCGGTACCCTTCGAAAACGTAACGTCCATCCTGCGCTACCGTGCTCACGGCAGTGCGATCCCGCCCCTGAAAGCGGAGCAGCTTCTGACAAGCTGGGAGCAGGGGCAGGGCGGAATGCTCTGCTTCGACGCGTCGCTCGCGTTTCGTAGCCTGCTGGTCGCGCTCGGCTACGGCGCCGACCCAATCCTCGGACACGTAGCGTTCCCCGGATCGCATCAGGCCATCCTGGTCAACGTCGATGGCCATCGCCGCCTGGTTGATGTGGCGAATGGAGCGCCGTTCTATGACCCGATCCCGGTGGATGAACCCAGCGAGGTCCGCCACGCAGGCCTGGCTTACCGATTCCGCGAAGGCTACGAGGCTGATACGCTGTTTCAAGACCGTTGGGCCAACGGGGCGTGGAGTACGTTCTGCGTCTACACTCTGCAGCCGGCGAGCGATGCCGCCTGCGACGTTGCGTATCGACGACACCACGATCCACGTGAAAGCTGGGTAACGTCCAGCCTCATGCTCATTCGTTGTCGCGGTGAGGACGTTCATCTCATGAAGGACGGGGAGTTGACGCGGTTTTCGCCGCAAGGCAAGATCGTAACGAAAATACCTGACCCGTACGCCTACGAGCGAGCGGCGCGAGCGGCCCTCGGCCTGCCGCGTCTACCGGTAGCCGAGGCGATCGCGGCGCTTGAAGAGATCCGCGCGGCGGCGATTTGACATGTGGCATGAAAGATTGTTATGAGGGAGTAACATACGCGCTCGGTACGCGTTATAGTCGTGAGAGGCGCCGGTGTATGATGTCGCCTGGCGGATTCCAACATCGCAACGCCCCCTATCGACTCGGCACGCGCGACGCGCGCAATTCCAGGTTCTGTGGAGTGTCTCAATGAAGTCTCATTCATTCGCGCATCGTCTAAATTGGCTGGCCGTCTTCGCATTGGTGTTCAACTTCATGGCGCCGATTCTGCCCGCGCTGGCGCAAGACGAATGCGCACCTATGATCAGCATCGAATCTCCGCAGGACGGCGATGTCTCTGGCGCCTTTACGGGCTGGGCCATCGACCAGAACGTTGTCGATGGCAGCGGCATCCTCGCGGTTCAGGTTGTCGTCGATGGCCAATTCGATCAAGGAGGCACTTTCGTCGGCATCCCGGATTTTGTGCCGCGGCCGGACATTGACGAGGCATGGGGTCGAATGGATACCTATGGCTTCACCCTGACCTCGGACATCTCGGGCCTGTCGAGCGGTCCTCATACCTTCTATGTCTACGTATGGACGACCTGCGGCCCGGCATATGCGACCGTCGCCGTTACTATTCCTGTGCTTCTCGCTGTTGAGAAGCCGAAGTTTGGCGACGCGATAATGAACGGCCAGGAGGTTGTGGTCGGCGGTTGGACGTCGGGCAGCCGAGTGGACGTGTACCTGGACGGCCCAGCGGGCCAGGGTCGCCTCCTCGGAACTCTCATCCCAAAGGGAGAGCGGACTGACGTCGTCGCTGTTACGGGCAGACAGGACCTCCTGAACAGCGGATTCGACACGATCTGGTCGGTCTCGAATCTGAGTGCTGGCGCGCACACGTTGACATTCGTGTCCGAGGGTAACGGCGCGTCAGCGAGCGAGACTGTTTCGATCATAGGGATCGGCAGCCCGGCGACCTCAGCGTCAACCCAGACGCAAACAGCGCCACAGACGCAAGCACCCCCAGCGAACAACGTCGTTAAAATTGAGGTACCCACCGCGAACTCGACCCTCACCGGCCAACGACAGTTCTCTGGAATCGGGGTCGACTGCTCAACTGGGACCCCGGCGCGCCAGATACGCGTATACCGCGGCACTTCAACCACCGGTACGACCGCTGGCAACGCGATAATCGGGACCGTGTCAAAGGATCTCTCGCAGGCCTGCAGTGGCAGTGGTCTGACCGGAAGCGCGGCGATCGGCTGGACCGCTAGCGTCGACACGATCGGATCGCAGGACGGTATGCAGACGTTCACTGTCGTTGGGGAATTCGCCAACGGCGCTACCGCGCAGGCTTCCATCAGCGCAACGGTGTCGAACTACGGCACTACCGGCCTGTACGGCAACACCAACACGCTCGGCGCCGCCACCAACTGCCAGGGAGGGTACGTCTCGACCGCGAGCTACGGCTGCCAGCCGATCGGCTTCGGCGGCTGCACCGGTGGCCAGGTTTCGACCCAGACCTACGGCTGCCAGCCAGGCGTCGCGACCAGCTACAGCACGAACTCGAGTTGTCCAGCGGGGCAGACGTTCACAGCCACCGGCTGCCAGTTTTCGACGGTATACCAAGGTGGGTACGCGGGGAACTGTCAGGCTGGCTATACCTACATAGGGGTCGCCGGCTGTCAACTGACAACAAGCCAGACGTGCCAGGCCGGCATGGTTTCAACAACACTTTACGGCTGCGTAGCGATCGGAACCCAGCAGTGCCAAACCGGTTACGTGTCGACACAGCTCTACGGCTGCGCGACGGCCGGAACCGCCTATGGCGGCTCTGGCTACGGAACGACGTGCCAAGCGGGAACAGTCTCAACCGCATTGTACGGGTGCGTCGCCCAGGGCTACTCGGCCTGCGCTGCCGGCCAGGTTTCGACTCAACTCTACGGCTGCGCGACGGCCGGAACCGCCTATGGCGGCGGCTACTACGGTGGGACGACCTGTACCGCGGGGTTAGTCTCGACCGCCTTGTACGGATGCGTCGCCCAGGGCTACTCGGCCTGCGCGGCTGGTCAGGTCTCGACTCAGCTCTACGGCTGCGCCACCGCTGGGACCAGCACCGGCTACGGTGGCGGTACCTACTGTCCCCCGCCCCGCATCCTCTACCTGGGCATCTGCTACTAAACAGTCGCAAGCGCCTCAGCGAATAACTCACGAGAGAGCCTCCGCGACGAAGAGTCGCGGGGGCTCTCTCGTTTCAACGCCCGCAGAATCGCCCGCTATCTTGGACAAATGCCGAGCGATGGGCTATTGTGGTTTCAGCCAAACGTCTCCGAGGGAACTGACTTCGTTGTAATGGCACGTGTACAAGAATCAGCGCGACCGGCGGCGCCCACCGCGTCACCCCAAAATGGTGAAGCGCGGACGTCCGAAACCAGCCCTCCCGCCCGCCGGCGACACGTATCCGGCGTTCCCCGCCCCCCTGGAGTACTCGCCCTCGCCGCCGCGGGGCTGGTGGTGCTCGCGCTCGGGGGGCTTTATCTGCGCGAGCAGAGCCTCTTCGTCGGCACGGACCAGGCGACGGTGGCTGGCGCCATGGTGCAGGTGGGGAGCCAGGCCGCGGGCGTCATCCGCTCGGTCGCTGTCGACGTTGGCGACGAGGTTTCCGTCGGTCAGGCGGTCGCGATCGTCAACCTGCCAATCGGCGCGTCGGGGGCCTCGCAGCTCACCGTACGAGCCCCCATCGATGGCGTCGTGGTCGCCCGGCACGGTAACCCCGGCGACCTGACTAACAATGGTAGAAGCGTCCTGACGCTCGTCGACCCGAGCAATCTCTGGGTCGAAGCCTTTATTGATCATGGGCAGGTGTCGCGCCTCCGTTCCGGACAATCAGTCGATGTCTACGTGCCGTCGCTGGGACGATCTCTACAGGGGTACGTCACTTGGGTGGGTCGGGCGAGTGTGTCAACGGCGTCGCAACTTGCTCGAACAAATTCGCCGGGCAGCGCGCCTTCCCAGTCGGCGGCTCAGGCGGCTTCGGTGCCGGCTGGCGCGAGCTACGTGCCGGTTCGAATCGACCTCGACTACGGCAACTCGCCGCTGGTGGTTGGCAGCGCGGTAAGCGTGCGAGTCCATCTGTAGGTCATGGGGACCGGACTCCGCATTCTCAGCTACGTTCGGCGATTCTGGCCGGCGGTGTCAGTGGCTTACGCGTGCCTGCTGCTCGTTACCGCCATCGAGCTTTGGGTCCCCTACATGATCCGCTTCGTGATCGACTGCGCCATCCAAGCCGGGGCAGGCGTAGAGAATGTCCGTTTTGCCTGTCCGTCAGGAGAGCTGCCGACTGACATCGCCGTGCGGGCGTCTGTCATGATCGTAGGCCTCACCGTTCTGAAGGGGGGCTTCCTTTTCGTCTCCGGCTACCTGGCCGAATACGGAGCGCAAGGAGTCGCGTACGACCTGCGCAACGAGATCTACCGCCACCTGCAGCGCCTCTCGTTCGCCTGGCACGACCGTGCCCAAACCGGGCAGCTCATGGCGCGAGCGACGAGCGACGTAGAGCAACTCCGTTTCTTCACGGGGAGGGCGTTTCTGCAGCTCGCCCAGCTCGCGCTCCTGGCAGCTGGCATCACGATCGTCCTGTTCACCATGAACTGGAAGCTCGCGATCGCCTCTGTATTGATGTTCCCGTTCTTAATCCGCATCGCAAACAACTATTACGCGGTAGTCTGGCCCATGTTCCGGCAGGTGCAACAGGAGCTGGCGGTACTGGCGACGATCGTCCAGGAGAACCTGGCCGGTGCAAAGGTCGTGAAGGCATTTGCCCGCGAGCCTGACCAGATTGAGAAATTCAATCGGCAGAATGCGCTGCTCCGGACGCAGTACGTCGAGGCGGCTGAGATCCAGGCCTACTCCAACCCGGTAATGGACGTGTTGGCCAACCTTGGGGCCGTGATTGTGCTCTGGTACGGCGGCTTCTTGATCATCCAGGGGGAGCTGTCGGTGGGCCAGCTCGTCGCGTTCAATACGTACTTGCTTCTTGTGACCCGCCCGGTTCGGCGCCTCGGATTCTTGATCAGCCAAATATCGAGGGCAGTCGCGGCCGGCGAGCGCATCTTCGAGATACTCGACGCGCCGGTGGATGTCGACGACCGACCAGGCGCGCTGCAGCTAAACACGATTCGTGGTGAGGTTGTCTTCGACCAGGTCTCGGTCAGCTACTATGGTGGCGAGCCGGTCCTGAAAAGCGTGTCGTTCGACGTGCACCCAGGCGAAGTCGTAGCCCTTCTGGGCGCCACGGGCTCCGGCAAGACCACGGTTGTCAACCTCATCCCGCGTTTCTACGACGTCAGCCAGGGGAGCGTCCGCATCGACGGGCACGACGTCCGCGACGTCCAGCTGCTCTCCCTCCGTCGCCAGATCGGCATGGTGCTCCAGGACACCACGCTTTTCACGGGCACCATCCGCGAGAACATCGCCTTCGGTGTGCCGGACGCCACCGACGAGCACGTCTTCGCCATGGCGCGTGCCGCCCGAGCCCACGAGTTCATCATGGAATTCCCAGACGGCTACGCCACCCACGTCGGGGAACGCGGCGTAACGCTCTCCGGCGGCCAGAAGCAACGCATCGCGATCGCGCGCGCGCTGCTTCTCGACCCGCGCATCCTGATCCTGGATGACTTCACCTCGGCTGTAGATACCGAGACCGAGGCGCTCATCCGCGAGGCCCTCGACGTGCTGATGGAGGGGCGCACCACGCTCGTCATCGCCCAGCGAGTGAGCACTGTGCAGAGCGCTGATCGAATCCTGGTGCTCGAGAGGGGCGAGCTGGTGGGCGTGGGCAATCACGATGAGCTGCTGGAGAGCAACGCCATCTACGCGGAGATCTACCATCTCCAACTCATGGATGAGTCAGTCGCCGAAACCTTCGGCGCTGATGGCGCTGCCGAGCTTGTCGCAGGGAGGCGACGCGGATGATGGGTGGGCAGCCAATGGGCGGACCGGCCTTCCGTCGCGGCGCTCGTGCCAACGGCCGGGTCTTCGATCCAGCCGTCGCGTCGCGCCTGTGGTCTTACATGCGACCGCACAAGCTGCGCGTCATCTGGGTGGCCGTTCTGGTCGCCATGACCGCGGCGACACAGGTTGTCGGCCCAATCCTGCTGAAAATCGCCATCGACGAGTTCCTTCTAGCTCGTCACGACCTGATGGGACTGACCTTCATCTCGGGTGCGTTTGCGTTCACGCTGCTCGTGTCGTGGACGACCCAGGCCCACCAGTCGTACACCATGGCCCTTGTCGCGCAGGACGTACTGACTCAGATCCGGGGTGAGCTGTTCGAGAAGATCAACCGCCTCTCACTCAGCTACCACGACCGTCACGAATCCGGCGTAACGATGTCGCGCATCGTGAACGACGTAGCCGTGTTCCAGGAGTTGTTGACTCAGGGCGTTGTCCACGTTGTCGCCGACCTGTTGCTGCTCGTCGGGATCATTGCAACCATGCTCGTAATGAGCCCAAAGCTGGCGCTCGATAGCTTGGCCGTGCTGCCGATCATGGTGCTCGCAACCATTTTCTTCACCAAACGGGCGCGCCAGGCATTCTTGAAGACCCGCGAGACAATTGGTGAGGTTGCAGCCGGGTTCCAGGAGAGCGTCTCGGGAGTGCGCGTGGTCCAGGCTTTCGCGCGCGAAGAGGTCAGCCAGGACCGATTCGAACGCATCAACCGCGGCAACCGAAATGCCAACCTGTTCGCCCAGGCGCTGGGCAACGCGTATCCACCGGTTGTCGAGCTCATGGCGATGCTCGCCACCGCGATCGTGCTGTGGATTGGCACCAATGCGGTGATCAGCGGCGAGATCACGGTGGGTGTTGTGGTTGCTTTCCTCACCTACGTGACGCGATTCTTCCAGCCGATCCGCGAGCTGAGCATGGTTTACAGCCTCTTCCAGCAGGCCATGGCCGCCGGTGACAAGATCTTCGAGCTGATCGATCATCCGATCGAGGTGGACGACCGTCCTGGCGCTCGCGCGATGCCACCGATTGTCGGACGAGTGGAGTTCGACCACGTCGATTTCGGCTACACCGACGTGCCCGTGCTCAAGGACGTGTCTTTCGCGGCAGAGCCGGGCCAGACTATTGCGTTGGTGGGACCGACCGGCGCTGGAAAGACGTCGATCGCGAGCCTACTCGCCCGCTTCTACGACATTCGCGGGGGTCGCATCCGCGTGGACGGCGTGGACATACGTGACGTGACGATGGCATCGCTGCGACGCCAGATGGGGTTGGTACCTCAGGACCCATTCCTGTTCAGCGGAACCATCGCCGACAACATCCGCTTCGGCTGCCCAGAGGCGAGCGACGAGGAAGTAGTCCAGGCGGCCAGGCTGGCCAACGCGCACGATTTCATCGAGAGCGTGGCCAGAACTACTCACAGGGCCAGCGACAGCTCATCGCCTTCGCTCGCGCGGTTCTCGCCAGTCCACGCATTCTGATCCTCGACGAAGCGACCGCAAGCGTGGATACGCGAACCGAGGTGCTGATCCAATCAGCGCTCGGCCAGCTCCTTGAGGGACGCACCTCGTTCGTCATCGCACATCGTCTGTCTACGATTCGAAACGCCGACGTTGTCCTGGTCGTCGACCACGGCGAGATCGTGCAGCGTGGCACCCACCGTGAGTTGCTGGGGCAGGAAGGGCAGTACCGGGAGCTTTACCTCATGCAGTACGGCCGCCGGGCCCGCGGCGACGACGTCGAAGCCGAGCTGGCGACCGCCTGATCGTCGGAAGCCGCTATTGGGAGCCGAGGACCCTAACCCGCCATTGTGATCCCGAGCTGGGTGAGGAGCTGCTGAACCCGTCCCTTGATCTGATCGCGGATGGCTCGGACCTGCTCCAGTGGCTGTCCGGCGGGGTCTTCCAGCTCCCAGTCCTCGTAGCGCTTGCCCGGATAGATCGGGCAGGCGTCGCCACACCCCATGATGATTACCGCATCGGCCGCGCGGACCACCTCATCGCTCAGCGGCTTGGGGAACTCCTGGGAGAGGTCCAGGCCGATCTCGTTCATGGCTTGCATCACGGCCGGATTGATCTGGTCGGAAGGGTCTGACCCCGCTGAGCGCACATTGACGCGACCGCCGCTCAACTGGTGCATGAGAGCGGCGGCCATCTGCGAACGTCCGGCGTTGTGGACGCAGACGAACAGCACCTCAGGTCGATCTTTTGTCATGAGCCCCTCCACTGTCTGTTCGAAAGTCCTTTTCCCTGCTCCTTGAAATGAGTAGTCACCGTCGGATCACTCGCTCGTAGAGCCCGCCGGCGATCGTGCCGCCGATCAGCGGACCAACCTGGTAGATCCAGAATCCCTGCTGTGGCCCGGGGATCGCAATGCTCCCGTAACCCGCCAACCAGGCGACCAGACGTGGGCCGAGATCGCGGGCCGGGTTCCAACCTGCCTGGGTCACCGGTGCGAATACGCTGATGAGCGCGGCGACGGTGAGCCCAATGATGAGAGGCGCGGAGCCTCGAGATGGGGCCGCTCGATTGCGAGGATCCGTCACCGCAAAGATGACGAGCACCAGGAGCCCGGTCCCGAGCGCTTCCACTCCGAGTGCCAGTCCCGGTGAGACCAGTGCCACACCGCAAAAGCAAGGCTTACAGCGGGGTTTAGATGCGCACCGGAGAGGTCCGCGCTACAGTAGATGGCGATCGCCACCCCGACCGCCCAGACGACAGCCACCTGCCAGAGCCCCTGCAGTGCCCCGGTGAGAACCGCGCACGCAACCGCACCGGTCCCAAAGAGAAAATGATGAACGTCCCGAGCAGCTCCCCCGCGAGTGCAGCACGCATTAGCCGCTCGCCGGCCTCCGCGCATGCACGAAGGCGCTGACGAAGCGGACTCCACGGGCATCGATTTCGGCAATCGACTCAGTCCCACAACAGCTCGTCGCAGCCTTTCCGGCGAGATCGTCATGCTCGTAGACGCGCGTGATCTCCAGGTCGATGGCTTCAAACCCCGCCTGCGACAGGAGCTGTCGATACTGGCTCTCTTCCAATGCGCCAGCAACACAGCCTGTCCAGGACTCCATGTCGCTCCGCACCGCGGCCGATAGCTCCCCCTGAACCACCACATCCGAGACGGCGAACCGGCCACCTGGCTTGAGAACACGGAACGCCTCACGGAGTACCTGTCCTTTGTCCGCGGAGAGGTTGATCACGCAGTTCGAGATCACGACGTCGACCGTCCTGTCAGGCAGAGGGATCTCTTCGATGTGTCCCTTGAGGAACGAGACATTCGCAGCGCCTTGTGCCTTCCTGTTGCGCTCGGCCAGTTCGAGCATCTCATCGGTCATGTCCAGGCCATAGACGAAACCGTCCGGCCCAACCCGCTTCGCAGAGAGCAGGACGTCAATTCCACCACCGCTCCCAAGGTCGAGGACCACTTCACCAGGGGCAAGCGTTGTCAGAGCGGTCGGATTGCCACAACCCAGAGACGCTTTCAAGGCGTCCGCCGGGATGAGCTGAGCTTCACTCTCTGAATAGAGCTGTGTGCTGATCGGATCGCAGGAGGACCCGCTGCAGCAGCCACCGCCCTCAGGGGCAGCTACCTGGAGCGCCCGCAACGCATAGTTCTTGCGAACCGCCTCCCGCAGATCGTTGGCATTGATGTTTGACCTCATAGCTACTCCGTTCCATTGACAGTTATTTAATCGACGTTGATCTATGCAAAGGATCAAAAAGAGAGGGTCTATCCAACCGCTACCTCCGATTTCAGCTGTAAGGCACCCAGAGCATCACCCAGCGTCGTAAGACCCCGGGCGTCAGCGGCGTAGTAGGCCCAGATCCCTTGCCGAGAGACCGTGACCAGGCCAGCCTCACGCAGCACCCTGAGGTGATGGGAGATGGTTGGCTGTGTCACGTCGAACCGATCGACGATGTCGCAGACACAGATCGGGGCGTGCTGCGAGGCAATGAGGCGAAAGATCTCCAAGCGGGTTGGATCGCCTAGTGCATGGAAAAGCGAAACCACCTGATTCCGCTCTGCCGCGGCAAGAGGGTCTGTCGCCGTAGGGATCGTGCAGCAATTGACAGGCCGAAGCTTGATGGTCATGGCGAAACCATAACAGAACACATTGACACTTGTCTATGCCAGGTGACCGCCTGACCGGAATTACCCAAAGATCATTGAAGCTTAATCGGAGCTTAAGCTCGCGGCCGTATGGTTTGAAGGTATGGAAAACACGGACGAATGGAGCAGACAATTAACATGGAGACACACGTGTCGTCATCGGTGCGAGCTTTCCCCGGTGCACTCCGATGGGTCCTTGCGACAGGCCTTCTGTTGGCAGCCTGTAGTCCAACGGCAGCGCCACTTCCTTCCTCCTCGTCAGGAAACATCCCGTCAGTGTCCTCCCCCGCGAGCGCCGCATCTCCGGTCGCGCCCTCAGCTCAGGCCGGAACGGGAGGCACGGCCATCTCTGATTGCCCCCCGTCCGGTTCATCCACCCGTCTCGACGGAGCGGGCGCCACGTTTCCGGCGCCCCTCTACCAGCGCTGGTTCAGCGATTACAAGGCTCTGTGCAACGTTGAAGTGAACTACCAGGCCATTGGATCCGGGGGCGGCATCCAGCAGCACACGGCGAAGACCGTTCAGTTCGGCGCCAGCGATGGGATCATGGCGCAGGCTCAGAAGGACGCCGCGCGCGGGACACTCGCTATCCCAACTGTGGCCGGTCCCGAGGCCATCGTCATGAACCTGCCCGGTCTCCAGAACGGCCAGGTCAAACTGACACCGGACACGCTAGCCGGAATCTTCCTGGGTGAGATCTCAAAGTGGAACGACCCCAGGATTCGCTCTGACAATGCATCGGTCAACCTGCCGGACATGGACGTCATCGTCGTGCACCGGTCAGACGGGTCGGGCACCACGAACATCTTCACGTCCTACCTGGCGGCCGTCAGTCCTGCATGGAAGGACCGCGTAGGCGCAGGCAATTCAGTCAACTGGCCGACGGGACTGGGAGGCGAGGGAAACGCGGGCGTAGCGGGCCAGGTACGCCAGCTTCCCGGCGCGGTGGGCTACGTCGAGTTCGCCTATGCGAAGCAGAACAATCTCGTGTGGGCCGCTCTCCGAAACAAGTCAGGCAGGTTCGTTGAGCCATCCCTCGCGGGCGCGACGGCTGCGATGGAGGGTGTGCAGATCCCGGATTCCACCGAGGTGATGATCGTCGACTCGGCCAACGCCGATGCTTACCCCATCGCGGGATTCACCTGGTTGTTGGTGTACGAGGACCAACAGGACGCCGCCGTGGCACGAACACTCGTTCACCTCATGTGGTGGGCGATGCACAAGGGCGGCGCCATTGCGACCCAGCTCGACTACTCGACGCTATCGCCAGCGGCCCTCAGGGCGGGCGAGGCACAGCTCCGCAAGGTCAAGGCTGGTGGAGTGCCGATCCTTCCGTAGATCGTGGGGGAGGAGCGCCGTCCTCATCGGGACAGCAACCTGAGTCGCGCAGCTAATCTCGGGCCGCGTACCGGTAGCCGATGCCGCGGACGGTTTCGATGCGGGTGGGGTGCGCGGCATCGTCCTCGATGCGCATTCGCAATGTGCGGATGTGGACCGCGACGGTCCTGAAGTCCGTGTCGTGATAGCCCCAGACGTGCTCCAGGAGCTGAGAGGGCGACAGGACCTGGCCACGGTGCCGTACCAGCGTCTCCAGCAGTCCGAACTCTTTGGGCGTGAGCATGATGGGCTCGCCGCGCTTCGTCACCACGTGGCCCAGGACGTCCACGCGAATCTCGCCCGCGGTGAGGACAGGACCCGCGTCAGCGTGCTCGTCCACCTCCTGCATGAGCAGCTCGCGACGACGCAACAGGGCGCGCACGCGCGCGAGCAGCTCTCGCATGCTGAACGGCTTGGCGAGATAGTCGTCGGCGCCGACCTCCAGTCCCACCACCTTGTCCATCTCCTCGCCACGAGCGCTCA
>JAERMM010000361.1 GCA_016844585.1 Chloroflexota bacterium
GGTCTACAGCAATGGATCTGATGTATCTCGGATTGACCCTGGTTTTCTTCGCCCTCTCGTGGGCTCTGATCAGGCTCTGTGAACGCCTCTAGGAGGATTTCATGACCTCGCTGTATTTGCTCGGAGGGATCGTAGCCTTAGGCTTGCTGGTCTATCTAGTCGTCGCGCTGCTCAAGCCGGAGGGATTCTCATGACCACGAATGGGTATATCCAGTTGGGTCTTTACATGGTCGTCCTGATTGCGCTCACCAAACCGCTCGGCGCCTACATGGCCAGAGTCTATGAGGGCCGACCGTTCGGCCTGGATCGCGTCCTCGGCCCGCTGGAGCGGTTGATCTATCGCGTGTCTGGGGTCCGCGCCGACGAGGAAATGGGGTGGCAGACATACGCATGGGCCATGATGCTCTTCAACCTAGCAGGTTTCGTCGCGGTGTATGCTCTACAACGCCTGCAAGGCATGCTGCCGCTAAATCCTCAAGGGTTCGGGGCGGTATCATCCGATTCCTCGTTCAACACCGCGGTCAGCTTTGCCACGAATACGAATTGGCAGGGGTACGCCGGCGAGACCACCATGAGCTACCTGACCCAGATGTTGGGGCTCACGGTGCAGAATTTCCTGTCTGCTGCTGCCGGCATGGCGGTCCTCGTCGCCCTCATCCGGGGCCTGGCACGCCGCTCCGCACAGACCATCGGAAACTTTTGGGTCGATCTGACCCGTAGCACGATCTACATCCTCCTGCCGCTCTCACTCGTCCTCGCCGTGGCCCTCGTGTCGCAGGGTGTCGTGCAGACGTTCGGGCCGTACGCCAAGGTCAGCGTCGTTCAGCCAACCACCTATGACGAGCCTGTGACTGACGCGGATGGCAAGCCGGCCCTCGACGAAAAGGGTCAGCCCAAGACGAAAAGATCTGTGCTAATGGAGCAGATGCTGGCGGTGGGGCCCGCGGCATCTCAGATCGCCATCAAGCAGCTCGGGACCAACGGCGGCGGCTTTTTCAACGTCAACTCCGCTCATCCCTTCGAAAACCCGACACCGCTTTCAAACTTCCTTGAGTTGCTGGCCATCCTGCTGATTCCTGCGGCCCTCTGCTACACCTTTGGGGTGATGGTCAAGGACACGCGCCAGGGCTGGGCGGTGCTGGCTGCGATGACCATCATGTTCGTCGGCTTGCTCGTCGTCTGCGTCGTCGCCGAGCAGTCCGGGAATCCTCTTCTGGCCAAAATCGGGGTTGATCAGCGGGCAAGCGAGCTCCAGGCGGGCGGAAACATGGAAGGCAAGGACGTGCGGTTCGGGATCGTCAATTCCGCCCTGTGGGCCACCGCGACAACAGCAGCCTCCAACGGCTCGGTCAATGCGATGCACGATTCTTTCACGCCGATCGGAGGGCTTGTCCCGATGTGGATGATGCAGCTCGGCGAGGTGGTCTATGGCGGGGTCGGGTCTGGGCTTTACGGCATGCTCATCTTCGCTATCGTCGCCGTGTTTGTAGCCGGCTTGATGGTGGGGCGCACCCCGGAGTACCTGGGCAAGAAGATCGAGGCCTACGAAATGAAGATGGCGTCGCTGGTCATCCTGATCCCGCCGGCGGTCGTGCTGGTGGGTACTGCTGTCGCCGTGGTCACTGCTGGCGGAAAGGCAACCATCTTCAATCCGGGTGCCCACGGATTCAGCGAGGCTTTGTACGCCTTCTCTTCGGCCGGGAATAACAACGGGAGCGCCTTTGCCGGCCTCGGCGCCAACACGCCTTTTTACAACGTTGCGCTGGGGCTGGCGATGCTCTTCGCTCGGTACTGGCTCGCGATCCCGACGCTGGCGATCGCGGGCTCGCTGGCGCGGAAGAAGATCGTCCCGGCCGGGGCGGGCACGCTCCCCACGCACACCCCACTGTTCGTCGCGTTGCTCGTCGGGGTCGTGATCCTTGTCGGGGCGCTTACCTTTATCCCAGCCCTCGCACTGGGGCCGATCGTCGAATACCTTTTGATGGTGTCGTCCACATAAGGAGCGTTCTCATGACCAGTACGGGCAAAGCTCGCGCGTTGTTCGAATCTGCCATCGTGCGTCAGGCGGTCGTGGATGCCTTCCGCAAGCTGACCCCACGGCGCCAGGTGCGCAACCCAGTAATGTTCGTCGTCTACGTTGGTTCAATCCTGACAACGGGGCTGTTCGTCCAGGCGCTCGTGGGCAGAGGCGAAGCACCGGCTGGGTTCATTCTGGCTGTGTCGGTGTGGCTCTGGTTCACGGTGCTCTTCGCCAACTTTGCCGAGGCGATGGCGGAAGGGCGCGGCAAGGCGCAGGCGGCATCGCTGCGTAAGGCGCGGCGTGACATTCTGGCCAAACGTCTACAAACCGCCCATCGGGATGCAAACTACGCGACGGTGCCGGCCACCGAGCTGCAGAAGGGGGATGTGGTCCTGGTCGAAGCGGGCGATACCATCCCCGCCGACGGCGAGATCGTGGAGGGAATCGCTTCGGTCAATGAGAGTGCGATCACCGGGGAAAGCGCGCCGGTGATCCGGGAGAGCGGGGGGGACCGGAGCTCCGTCACTGGGGGCACACAGGTGCTATCGGACTGGCTGATCGTTCGCGTAACGGCCAACCCCGGAGAGGCGTTCCTCGACAGAATGATCGCGCTGGTTGAAGGCGCCAAGCGCCAAAAGACTCCGAATGAGATCGCGCTCGATATCTTGCTGGCCGCCCTGACGATCATATTCCTCTTGGCGACGGCGACATTGCTGCCTTTCTCGCTCTTCAGCGTCCAAGCGGTTGGGCAGGGCAGCCCTGTGACGGTGACGGTCCTCGTGGCATTGCTGGTCTGCCTCATCCCGACCACCATCGCCAGGCGAATGTGATCGCCATGTCGGGACGCGCGGTGGAGGCTGCTGGAGATGTCGATGTGCTCCTGCTCGACAAGACTGGCACCATCACGCTCGGCAACCGCCAGGCGACCGCCTTCTTTCCGGCGGATGGCGTCAGCGAGCCAGCGCTGGCAGATGCGGCACAGCTCGCCTCGCTTTCGGACGAGACGCCCGAGGGCCGTTCCATTGTCGTCCTCGCAAAGGAGCGGTACGGGATTCGCGAGCGCGACATAAACAAGCTGGGAGCGACATTTGTGCCGTTCACAGCGCAGACGCGGATGAGCGGAGTGAACCTCAACGGTCGCCAGATCCGTAAAGGCGCCGCCGACGCGATCGAAGC